>NZ_JBYVYM010000013.1:0-167368 GCF_058148225.1 Pseudomonas sp. DF5 | reverse complement strand
TTGGTTTTGTGCTGTTTTGCAGATCGCAGGCTTCGCCAGCTCCTACAATCTGTGAGATCTTCACGCCATTGGACTTTGCTGGAGTTGCTTGATGCTGTCACTGCTCACCAATCACCCGTTGCTTAGCGCGCTGATCCTGATTCTGATCGATCTGATGTTGTGGCGCTTGATCACGGCCAGTAGCAGCAACTGGAAACTGGCCGCGCGGGTGGTGATCTTCGCGTTGTTCAGCGTGCTGCTGTTCAACGAAGGCCTGAACCCCATGGCACCGGCGCCCTGGGCCGACAATGTGCCGTTGCACCTGGCGGCAACCGGTTTGCAGATCGGCTGGTGGCTTTACGCAGCGCGCACCCTGACGGTGTTGCTCGGCGCGGTGATGATGCAACGGGTCGGGCACACCGGGCGCTTGTTGCAGGACTTGCTCGGCGCGGTGATTTTCCTGATCGCGGTCATTGCTGCCCTGGCGTACGTGCTCGAATTGCCGGTCAAGGGCGTGCTGGCGACATCCGGCGCGTTGGCGATCGTCGTCGGCCTGGCCTTGCAAAGTACCCTCAGCGACGTGTTTTCCGGGATCGTCCTGAACACCACCAAACCCTATCAACTGGGTGACTGGATCTCCATCGATGGCACCGAAGGTCGGGTCACCGATATCGATTGGCGCGCCACACGTCTGCAAACTTCCCAAGGCAGCATGGCGGTGATTCCCAACTCCCTGGCGGCCAAGGCCAAGATCATCAATTTCAGCCGGCCCAGCGATATTTTCGGCGTCTCGATCAGTTTGCAAGTGAGCCCTCACGCGCGTCCGCAAACGGTGATCGATGCCCTGGAACGGGCCATGCAGGGGTGCCGCTTTCTGTTGGATAAACCGGCACCGTGCGTGGCATTGAAAAGCTCCGGCAGCACCGGCGTGGAATATGAAATCAGCGGCTTCGTGGTCTCCATGGATCAGAAACGCATGGTGCGCAATCTGCTGTTCGACCTGGCGTTCCGGCACTTGCAGGCGTCCGGCGTGATCCTGTTGTCGAACGTCGAGCCCAACGCTCCTGCTGTGTTGTCACGGCAGCGGGCGTTGCTGGACAGTTCGAGCATCTTCTCGACCCTGCGTCAGGAAGAGAAAGAAACCTTCAGTCAGAACATGAAGCTGCAAACCTTCCGCGCCGGAGAAATGATCCTGCCAGCGGGGGAGGTCAGCGATCATCTGTTCATCATTGAATCCGGCGTCGTGTCGGTGGAGCTGAGCCGCGGCGGGGTCAAGATCGAAAGCGGGCGCATGGGGCCGGGAGAGGTGATCGGCGAGGGCGGGATTTTGTCCGATATGGCGATGCCGGCGGATTTTAAAGCCAAGACGAACTGCAGCTTGTACCGGATCGAAAGGGAATACCTCCAGCCGTGCCTGGATGCGCGGCATGACATCGGTGAAGCGATGAAGGCGTTGCTGGATTTCCGCTTGAACAAGGCTCAGGCGCTGAGTCAGGAAACACCCAAGGTGGTGGAGAAAAAAGGGTTTTTGCAGTGGTTGCGCAGCCGTAGCCATGGGTAGCCCGGTGTTTTTGTATTGCCCATTCTGACGCCTTCGCGAGCAAGCCCGCTCCCACATCGGATCTTCAGTGAACACAAGTTCGGTGTTCGGCAAAGATCAAAATGTGGGAGCGGGCTTGCTCGCGAAGGCGTCGGCACCCTCTCTGAATTTCTTCTGGTCTATTGGCATCCTCAACTTCCCAATAATTGGCTATTTGTTCAACCTCAGGTCCGCATTAACGTAGCGCCAACACCCATTGTGATTGGAGCTCGCCATGCAAACCCGTATCGATTTCTACACTGCCTCCCCAGACGCCTTCAAAGCCATGATGGCCCTTGAAGCCGCTGTCTCGAAACTGCCCCTGGAAAAGTCGCTGATTGAACTGGTGAAGCTGCGTGCGTCGCAGATCAACGGCTGCGCCTTCTGCATCGACATGCACACTGCCGATGCCATGAAGGATGGGGAAACGCCACGCCGGCTGTTCGCCGTGACCGCCTGGCGCGAGGCACCGTTTTTCACCAATCGCGAGCGCGCCGCACTGGCCTGGACTGAGTCCATGACCCAAGTGAGCCTGACCCACGCGCCGGACGAAGACTATGCGCTGCTCAGCGCCGAGTTCAGCCCCAAGGAAATGGTCGACCTGACTGTGGCGATTTCCACCATCAACAGCTGGAACCGCCTGGCCGTGGGCTTCCGCAAGATGCCTCAGGCCTGACTTTTTGAGGAGCCGCCGGGCTCAATGAGCATCGGCGCTCGGCGCGGCCGGTGGTTGCACCTTGCGCATCAGGGGCACCATCGCCGTGGCGAGAATGAAGCAGACCATGATCATCAGGAACGCGTCGCCGTAGGTTTGTGTCTGCGCTTCGCGATACGTCAGCAGCCACAGCTGACGCAGGCTGGCGGTGAGGCCGATGTCACCGCTCTGGCCGAGGGCGGCGAAGTTATGGCCGACCTGGGACAGCCACTGATTGAGTGCTTCGTTAGTGCTGTTGAGGTTCTCCGCCAACCGGGTGAAGTGCAGGTTGGTGCGGTCATTGAGAATCGTCGCGCACGCGGCGATCCCCATCGCGCCGCCAAGGTTACGCATCAGGTTAAATAACCCCGAAGCATGTTTGAGCCGCGCCGGTGCCAACCCGCCAAGGGTCAGGGTCACCGCCGGCGGCACCGCCAGTTGTTGCGCGATCCCGCGCAAGGCTTGCGGCAGCATCAATTCTCTAGCCCCCCAGTCATGGGTGATCGGGCTGAAATCCCACATCGACAGGGCGAACAGCCCAAGGCCGGTCATCATGATCCAGCGCAGGTCGATGCGATTGGCCAGAAAGGCGTACAGCGGAATCGCCATGATCTGGAACACCCCGGTGGAAAAAACCGCCAGGCCAATGTCCAGCGCGCTGTAGCCACGCACCCGGCCGAGAAACAGCGGCGTCAGGTAAATCGTCGCGAACAGGCCGATCCCCGTAACGAACGAAAAGAAGCAGCCGAGGGCGAAGTTGCGGTCCTTCAAGGCGCGCAGATCGACGATCGGATTGGCCACGTGCAAGGTTCGACCGATGAAGGCCAAACCCGCCAGGCCGCTGATCCACGCGGTGGTCAGAATTGTGCTGTCGCTGAACCAGTTCCAGCGCGGGCCTTCTTCGAGGGTGTATTCCAGGCAACCGAGAAACACCGCCATGAACAGCATGCTCAGGTAGTCGGCGCCTTTGAGCAGCGACAATTCCGGCTGGTCGATTTTCACCAGCATCGGCACCGCCACCGCAACGAAAATCCCCGGTACCAGGTTGATGTAAAACAGCCAGTGCCAGGACGAAATGTCAGTGATCCAGCCACCGATGACCGGCCCCAATGTCGGTGCCAGCGAGGCCACGGCGCCGATGGTTGCAGCGGCGATCACCCGTTGCTTGCCGGTGAAGAAAAAGAAGGCGGTGGTGAACACCAGCGGAATCATCGAGCCACCGAGAAACCCTTGCAGGGCGCGGAAGGCGATCATGCTCTGGATGTTCCAGGCCACGCCGCAGAGCAGGCTGGCCAGGGTGAAGCCAATCGCCGAGGCGCAGAACAACCAACGGGTCGAGAACACCCGGGACAACCAGCCCGACAGCGGAATCACGATGATTTCGGCGATTAGGTAACTGGTCTGCACCCAGGCAGTTTCGTCGGTGCCGGCCGAGAGCCCGCCGCCGATGTCACGCAGCGACGCCGAGACGATCTGGATATCCAGCAGCGCAATGAACATGCCGATGCACATCGTGGCGAAGGCGAACACCTTGGTCGCCGTCGCCATGTTGGCGGCGTTGAACGGTTGCGCGGGGGCGGCGAGGGCGCGGCTCATGGCGCGCTGGCCACGGTTGGGGTTTGCGCTTCAGGCTCGGCGCGGGTGTCCACTTCGGCAGTCACCGACAGGCCTGGACGCAGATGACCGAGTACGCCATCCGCCGGGTCGAGCAGGATCCGCACCGGCACCCGCTGGACGATTTTGGTGAAGTTACCGGTGGCGTTTTCCGGTGGCAGCACGCTGAACTGCGAACCGCTGGCCGGCGCCAGGCTGTCCAGATGCCCGTGGAATTCACGCCCCTTGAGCACGTCGGCATGCACGATCACACGTTGGCCCGGCGTCATCCGCGCTAGCTGATCTTCCTTGAAATTGGCATCGACCCACAGCCCGCTGGCCGGCACCACCGACAACAGTTGCGAACCGGCCTGGGCATAAGCGCCGACCCGCGCCCGGCGATTGCCGATCACGCCATCGACGGGGGCTTTCAACTCGGTATAGCCGACGTTCAACTGCGCCAGATCACGCTCGGCCCGCGCCTGTACCAATGCGGCACGGGCTTGTTGTTTCTGGGTTTCGATCACGTTCAACTGGCGTTGCGCGGCCAGCAGTTCGGCCTGGGCCCGGGCACTCTGCGCCTGGGCCGTCTTGAAGGTAGCGTCGGCCCGTTGCGCGCTTTCCACCGAGACGGCATTGCTGCCCACCAGGCGTTTGTAGCGGGCATTGTCGTCCCGCGAGCGCGCGGTTTCGGCGCCCGCGGCATCGATACCGGCGCGGGCCTGGCCGATCACCGCGTGTTGCAGTTGTTCGGTGGCGTCGAGGTTGGCGAGCAACGCTTCTTCAGCGGCCACCGCGCCTTCAGCCTTGGCCAAGTTGGCGCGATAGTCACGGGCGTCGATCCGGATCAGCACATCGCCGGCCTTGACCCTCTGGTTGTCGGTCACCAGCACTTCTTCGATATAGCCGGCAACCTTCGGGCCAATCACCGTGACGTCGCCACCAATGTAGGCATCGTCGGTTTCTTCAATGAAGCGCCCGGCAGTCCACCAATGGTTCGCGTACAGCCCGATAAATACCAGGGCTGCGATGGCTGCCGTCAGCAGCACCAGCCGTTTCAGCAGGGGAGGCTTGGGTGGGGTCGCTGCGACGGCAAGGTCGGGTTCGAGGCTGGGCATGCTGGTCATGGAGAAATACCTGTGGAAAACGAGGCTTTATTATGGATGTAATATGACGTAGGTAATATTCAGTGACAATGGGTTTTTGCTACCGGTCGTCTGGTGCCGGACGTTTCTATCGCTGGGGAGCCTTGCACATACCCTGTGAGAGCGGGCTTGCCCGCGAAGCCTTTAAACCTTCAACACTTTGCCGCCAATCGCCACGGCCACCAGCAACACCGCCATCAACCCAAAGGCAAAACTCAAACTGCTGCCATGGGCGATGAAGCCGATCACCGCAGGTCCGGCGAGAATCCCGGCATAGCCCAACGTGGTAATGGCCGGCACGGCAATGCTTTCGGGCATGACGGTCTGTTTGCCGACGGCGGTGTACAGCACCGGCACAATGTTCGAGCAGCCAGCCCCGAGTAATGCATAACCCACCAGCGCTGCCTCCCACGTCGGTGCGAATGTCGCCAGCGCCAGACCTGTCGCAGCCGTCAGCCCACCGAACACAATCACGCGCGTATAACCAAGACGCCGAACGATCCTGTCACCGGTCAAGCGCCCGAGTGTCATGGTCAGCGCAAATGCCGCATAACCCAACCCGGCATACGCGGTGTCGATCCCGCGCTCCTGCGCCAGGAACACCGCGCTCCAGTCGAGTGCCGCGCCTTCGGCCAGAAACACGATGAAGCACATCCCGCCGATAAACAGCACGATGCCATGGGGCACGGCAAACGCCGGGCCGGAGCTTTCACTGCCGTAAGGCAGCAGGTGCGGCGCGGCTTTAAGCAATGCCAGCACGAGCACCACGATCACCACCAACATCGCCCCCAGCGGCGAAAAACCCAACCCGAGCAGGGCGCTGACCCCCGCCGCGCCGACGATCCCGCCGAGGCTGAACAGCCCATGAAAGCCCGACATCAAGGTCTTGCCGCTGGCCCGCTCGACGATCACCGCTTGCAGGTTCACCGTCGAATCCACCGTGCCCAGGCCGGCGCCGAACATGAACAACGCCGCGATCAACGCCGGAATCGAAGACACCGTCGCCAACAGCGGCAGCGCCGCGCAGATCAACAAGGTGCCGCCGCTCAACACCCGACGGCAGCCGAAACGCGTCGCCAGAATCCCGGCCATGGGCATCGCCAGAATCGAACCCCCGCCCAGACACAACAGCAACAGCCCGAGGGTGCCTTCATCCAGCCCGGCCCGTGCCTTGGCGTAAGGCACCAGCGGCGCCCAGGCCGCGATGCCGAAACCGGCGATGAAAAAGGCGATGCGCGTGGACATCTGTTCCAGACGTCCGGGGACGAAGGCGGCTTGGGTGTTGAGGCTGGTCATATCGATCCTTGGCAAAAAACGTCGCGTCCCCAAAGGACAGTGAACAACCGCAAAGGGTTCGATCACCACGTTCGGGTGGGGCAGCAGCAGGCAGGGTGACATCCTTGCACAGCCAGCGACTGTTTCGCGATATCGTCGACGTTTCAATTGTTCATGCAAGGGGGAACCATGACGCGGATGTACGATGCACGAGGGAATATCTACGTAGTGGTTGCGCCGGACAATGTGCGCGGTAGCGGTATCGACCTGCCTGAACAGGCCAGCCACGCCGCGCAAACCCGTGAGGCCTGGGCGTTGTCTGCCATCGAGGCATTCTGCGGCTGGGCTCCCGGGACACAACCGCCCGGCAGCAAGGCGCATCGTTGCGATGGCTTGCTGGTGGGGCCGTTTCAATCTTCGCCGCCGTTTGACCTGTTGATCGTCAACACCGATGGAAGCCTGGCCGAGCGCAGTGGCAATGGTCTGACGATTTTTTCCCAGGCCCTGATAGAACAAGGGCTGATGCCGAGGGAGGAGGCTTGCTTGCTCAGGGTTCATCACGACAAGCGCGATGCGCTCTCGCCAGTGGCGACTTCGGTGAAACCCGCCGAAATCGATGGTGTGCAAGGGTTCTGGCTGGACTTGGGGCAGCCTTCGTTCGGGCCGGAAGCGGTCGCTGCACAAGGGGTTGAACCGGTGACGTTGAATGGTCGTGAAATCAGTCATGTGCGGCCATTGTCTGCGCTCGATCCAGCCTGGAACCGCAGCCAGTTCGTGCGCATCGGTAATCCCCATTGTGTGACGCTGGTGACAGGCGCCGATGCGTTGCCCAGTAATGCGCAGATGCGTGAGCCGGGGTTGTCCGACGGATTGACCCGCATCGCTTACGCCACGCCAACCGGGGCAGGACTGCCGTGTGAGGCCGGGGTGAACCTGCAATGGGCGATGCTTGAATCCGAAGGGCGAATCGTTGCGCGGGTGTTCGAGCGTGGCGAAGGACCGACCGAGTCGTCGGGCACCAGCGCCAGTGCGGTGGCGTGCGCGGCGTGGCGAGTGGGGTGGGTGGCGGCCGGGGCTGTGAAAGTGGTCATGCCCGGCGGCACGGCGCCGATTCTGCTGGAAGAACGGGAGGGCGAATTGAGTCGGGTCAGGTTGTTTGGGACGGCGCGGTTGATGGGGTGATTTTAAGACTGTCATCGCGAGCCTGCTCGCGATGACGCCCGAACGGTCAGCGAAGATTCAGGGCCGATCCGCCCACTCAACCACCGGCATCTGCCGCTTCATCAACACCTTGCCCCCGCGAATCGAATACAGCGGCAGGCCCTGGCTGCGGATCACTTCGTAATCGCTGTCCGCCGACAGAATCAGCAGATTCGCCGGTCGGCCCCGTTCCAACCCGTAGCGATCGCCCAGGTTCATCGCCTTGGCACTGTTGTCCGTGACCAGGTCCAGCGCACTCTGCAAATTGCGATAACCGAGCATGTGGCAGATGTGCAAACCGGCCTCGAGCACCCGCAGGATGTTGCCATTGCCCAGCGGATACCACGGGTCGACGATCGAGTCCTGACCGAAACACACGTTCATCCCCGCTTCGAGCAACTCATTCACGCGAGTCACGCCACGGCGTTTCGGGAAGTTGTCGAAGCGGCCTTGCAGGTGAATGCTTTCGGTGGGGCAAGAAACAAAACTGATCCCCGAATGCCCGAGCAGTCGAAAGAGCTTGGCGCAGTAGGCGTTGTCGTAGGAGCCCATCGCCGTGGTGTGGCTGGCGGTGACGCGCGAGCCCATGTCGCGGCTGCGGGCCTCTTCGGCCAGCACTTCAAGGAAGCGTGAGTGCGGGTCGTCGGTTTCATCGCAATGCACATCCACCAGACAGCCCGTGCGTTCGGCCAGGTCCATCAGGAACTTCACCGAGCTCACGCCCTGGTCCCGGGTGTATTCGAAATGCGGAATGCCCCCGACCACATCGGCGCCCAGGCGGATCGCTTCTTCCATCAACTCCCGACCATTGCGGTACGACTCGATGCCTTCCTGGGGGAACGCGACGATTTGCAGGTCGATCAGGTGGCGGCTTTCCTCGCGGACTTCGAGCATCGCCTTGAGCGCGATCAGTTCCGGGTCGGTGACATCGACGTGGGTGCGCACGTGCTGAATGCCGTGGGCGGCGAGGGTCTGGATGGTTTTTTTAGCGCGTGCTTTGGTGTCTTCCTGAGTGATGGTGGCCTTGCGCTCGCCCCAGCACTCGATGCCTTCGAACAGCGTGCCGCTCATGTTCCAGCGCGGTTCGCCGGCCGTCAGGGTGGCATCGAGGTGAATGTGCGGTTCGACGAAGGGCGGCACCACCAGATTACCGCCGGCATCCAGATCGTCAGGTCCCAGTGACGGGGCTTCGGTTTGCCGGGCGATGCTGTGAATCAGGCCGTTTTCCAGGTGCAACTCATGCAGGCCTTCTTGGTTGCGCAGGCGGGCGTTGATGATGTGCATCAGGCGAGTCCTTTTATAGATCTTGTAGTGGTGCTTCGGCGGTACGGGCACCCAGTACGCCGGTCAATAACACATACGTTAGCGCGGCAGCGGCGATCCCTACCAGTGGCGCGACCCACGGGGAGCTGAATGCCGCGACGGTGCCGACTGCATAAGCGCTCAGGCCTGGCCAGTTGAATGCCGGCAACCGGGCATCGGCCAGGCGCGGGTATTGACCACGATGGCGGAAGAAGAAATCCGCCATGATCACTCCGCCAATCGGCGGAATCACCGTGCCCAGCAGAATCAGGTAAGGCACCAGCATGTCGTACATGCCCAGCAGCGCCAGCAGCGTGCCGAGCACCGCGCCGGCCAGGGTCACGGTTTTGCGCCGGCCGGTGCGTAACAGATTGCAGCCGGCGACGGCGAAGTTGTAGATGGTGTTGTCCTGGGTGCTCCAGATATTAAGCAGCAGCATCGCCATCGCGGCCATGGCGAAACCTTGCAGCAACAGCACTTCGACCACGTCCGGTTGCTGATAGACGATCGCGCCATAGGCACCGATCAGCACCATCAGGCCATTGCCGATGAAAAAGCCGATCAGGCTCGCCAGCACTGCGACCCGCGCCGACCGGGAGAAACGTGTCCAGTTGGTCGCTTGCGTCGCACCGCTGACAAAGGTGCCGAACACCAGGGTAATCGCGGTCGACCAGTCCAGTGTTGCTGTCGGCACCACCGCGAGCAAACCCTCGAGCCCGCCGACTTTCACCGTCGCGACCCACATCGACAGCATCAGCAACAACATCATGGCGGGTACGGCGATGTACGACAGAATCTCCAGCCCGCGATAGCCGATATACGCTGTGGCGCAAAAGCCCAGGCCGAACAGGACCATCAGCCCCAGAACGGTGCTTTCATTCAGTTCGAAATATTTGCCGAGTACCACGGCGGCGGTCGCGGTGCCCCAGGCGTACCAGCCGATCTGGGTGAAGCCGAGGATCAGGTCGCTGAGCTTGCTGCCCACTTCGCCGAAGCAGAAACGGCCCATCAACACCGAATTGAGGCCGCTTATGAAGGCGATGTAGCCAAGCCCGGCGGCGTAGATTCCCAGCAGCAGGTTGCCGACGATGATCACCGTCAGCATCTCGCCGAAACTGAACGCCACCCCCAGCTTGCCGCCGGCAAACATAGTCGCTGTGAAGAAAGTAAAACCCAGCAGCACCATGGCCGTGGAGGCGAGCCCCTTGCGGGCATGCATCGGGACTTCGCTGAGGGGATAGTCGTTGCCCGGATCGTTCTGCGTCATGTGGCGTTCCTTGCTGGATGGGGACGCGAGGGTGTTGCAGTGCTCGTGCCAATGGCGCGAGGGTGTTGTTATTTATAGACGAGCAGGCGGATTTGGCCTGAAGAGGGGCACGAAAGCAGTGCGGCTGTGGTTCAAATTGGGACGCAGCAATCAGGTAGTCACAAAGCCCCCTCGCCACAGGGTCTCCGTCAATCAGGCGTTCTGTGCCAACGGCAGAAACCGCAATATCGCCGCCATGATCGCCTCCGGTGCATCCTCCTGCACCAGATGCCCGGCATTCGCAACGGGATGAAACTGCGACCCCGCAATCATCTGATGCAATGCCCGGCCACGCTCAATGGGAATCCACTGATCGTCTTCCCCCCAGAGAATCTGCACCGGGCAGCGAATCGTCGGGTACAGCGTTTCGATCTCGCGGGTATAGCGTTCATCCATCTGCGCGATCTGCCGATAGAACGCCGCTTGCCCCGAATCACCCAGCCAAGGCAGCACGTAGGGCGCCAGCTCCTGATCGGAAATCTCGCGCTTGATCGCGCCACGAATGTAGGCCGGCACAATCGCCCGCTGAATGTAATCGGGCAGGCCGCTGAACGCCGCTTCATGCTGACGCACATGCTGCACGAACGGCGAACCCCATGGCGACAGCGCCACCGGGTCGATCAGCGTCAGGCTGCGGTAATCCTTGCCATTGAGCAGATGCGCGCGCAACGCAGTGGCGCCGCCGAAATCGTGAGCCACCACGTCTGGCCGTTCCAAGCCCCAGTGTTCCAGCAATTGCGCCAACAGTTGGTTTTGCACGCCCAGGGACACATCGCCGTCCGGCTGTGCGGACTGCCCGTAACCCAGCAAATCGAAGTAATGCACCCGGTGCGTGGTGATGAAGTGCGGTGCGATCCGGTGCCACACATGAGAAGAGAAGGGCGTGCCGTGCACGAACACCAGCGGCGGGCCGTCGCCACGTACGGCGTAGCGAACGGAGTGCCCGTTGAAACGATAGGTCTGAGCCAGCGGCCAGTCAGTCATGGGTGCGTCCTCTTGGCGTGTGCGAGCCCAAAAGCATAGGCATAAAAAAACAGCCATTGAAGGCTGTTTCTCTATTCACTGACGAAACGCATTTTCCTGGTAGGAGCCCTGTGGCGAGGGGGCAAGCCCCCTCGCCACAGGGATTTGCGTTGCTTCAGGCTGTTTACTCACCGCGATAGATGCAACCGCTGGTGCAGGTCTCGTGGATGCGGATCGCGCTGAGTTCCGGCAACAATGGCTTCAACTCATTCCAGATCCACTTGGCCAGCACTTCGCTGGTCGGGTTTTCCAGGCCGGGAATGTCGTTCAGGTAGTTGTGGTCGAGGCGCTCGTAGAGCGGCTTGAAGATTTCTTTGATTTCCGAGAAATCGCGGATCCAGCCGGTGTGCGGATCGAGGTCGCCGCTCAGGTGAATCGCCACTTTGAACGAATGACCGTGCAGGCGGCCGCACTTGTGGCCGTCCGGTACGTGGGGCAGGCGATGGGCGGATTCGAAGGTAAATTCTTTGAAGATTTCCACAGTGATGTTCAGCTCTTTCAGGTGGCGATCGCCGCGGCGATGTGGGCAGGTGGCGAGTTTACCAGAGCTCCGGGCAAAACACTGACTAAAGGGTCAGCAAGCGCTCGCCGAGGCGACCGTTGGCGGTCAGTTCGAGGAACTCATCGCCCAGACGACGGCTTTCATCCATCGTCGCGCGCCAATACTTCTGCCGGCTCGGGGCATCGCCCATGAAGCGCTTGAAGTCGTTGCGGTCCGGCAGTTTGCCGTAGGGCAGGCGTGCCAGGTATTCCTTCGACGGTGCCAGCAGCAGAACATCCTGCAGGCGCTCGGGGCAGGCGCGGCGCCATGGCAGCGTCTTGTCGAACCAGCCGGGGATCACCCGGTCGGTGAAGTGCGGATACAACACGATGTCGTTGCCGCTGTAGGGCAGGTCGAGGTGATAGTCCAGCAGACCGCCGTCGCGGAACGTCCCCGCGCCGGCCCCCGGCAAGTCGCGTACGCCTTGCATGAACATCGGGATCGAACCCGAGGCCAGCAGGGCCTGGCGCAGGTTGCCGGCATTCAGTGAGATGAAGCGCGACGGGAAGTCATTCAGCGCATTGACCGGTGGCGCCTGGCGCGGGTCGTGGATGATCAGCCGCTCGAAGTGCCGCGACAGCCGTGCGCGACCGCGCAGGTTGTCGGCGATCACCGACGACAGGCCCAGCCCCAACCGGCCGCGATGATCGTCCGCCAACAGGCCGTGGCTTTTGACCACCATGATGTTCAGGCGGTAGTGGGCGTTATCCAGAATTGCGGCATCGTGGCTGTCGAGCAAGTCATTGAGCATGCGCCGGGAGCTCTGGCTGATCTGCGCCATGGTCACGCCCTTGGCGAAGTTCTGCTCGGTGTACAGATGGCCGAGGCGGCGGATGCCTTCGGCGGCATCCGGCAGGCAGGCACTGGCGAACCGCCAGGAACCCACCGAGGCGCCGATCAGCGAACGCTCCCGGGGCGCCGCCGGCAACCATTCGCCAAACAGCGCCAGGTCCAGACCCTGAATCCCCAGCGCTTTCGGGCCACCGGCGGCGCCCGGCAACGTGCCCACATCGGCAGCGCTCAAGCCGTTGGCACGGATGCGCGCCAGAGCACGCGGACCGGCCTTGAGGGTCAGGGCAGGGAACTTGATGTGGATAGCGGTCATACCGGTCTCGATGTCTGACGAACGGGGATTATGTGGGAGCAGGCTCGCTCGCGAAAGCGGTGTAACCGTCGACATGTTTGTTGAATGTTAAGCAGCCTTCGCGAGCAAGCCTGCTCCCACAGGTTTTGTGCTTGTCCGTGATGGCGCATTGAGACCATCAGTGATGGCAATTCAGTTTCAATTAAGTTCGAATCGCTAAGGTCGCCTCGTAGCAACACATAAGAAAATACGGAGCCACCCCATGAAAATCCTGACTGCCCTGTTCACCGCGTCCCTCATCTGCCTGACCGCCAGCCTCGCTCATGCCCGCGACCTGGGCCCCGACGAAACCCTGAGGCTGCGCGACGCTGGTACCATTGTGTCTTTCGAGAAGCTCAACGCCACCGCTCTGGCCAAACACCCCGGCTCGACCATCACCGGAACCGAGCTTGCAGAAGAGTACGGCAAGTACAAATACCAGATGGAACTGCGCGACCCGCAAGGCATTGAGTGGGATATGGAATTGGATGCGGTCAGCGGGCAGGTTCTCAAGGATCATCAGGATACGTAATGAAGGTGCTTTCATTTTCAAGCATGGCGCTGGTGCTTCTGGCTTTTTGCTCGGTAACCGTGGCCCGCGACCTGGATCAGGACGAAGCCCTGCGCCTGCGCCAACAGGGCGTGATCCTGCCGCTGGAGCAGCTCTTGCAGCAAGCGCTGGACCGCTATCCCGGGGCCAAGTTGCTGGAAGCCGAGCTTGAAGAAAAACACGACGTCTATGTTTATGAAGTCGAGCTGCTGACCGCCGAAGGCGTGGTGCGCGAGCTGGACGTCGATGCCACCACCGGCCACGTGCTGAAAGACAAGGAAGATTGATCGATGCGTTTGCTCCTGGTGGAAGACCATGTGCCGCTGGCCGACGAATTGATGGCTGGCCTCAACCGGCAGGGTTACGCCGTGGACTGGCTGGCCGACGGCCGCGATGCGGTGTACCAGGGCAGCAGCGAGCCTTATGACCTGATCATCCTCGACCTCGGCCTGCCGGGTTTGCCGGGGCTTGAGGTGCTGGCGCAGTGGCGGGCCGGTGGCTTGGCCACGCCGGTGCTGATTCTCACCGCGCGCGGTTCCTGGGCCGAGCGGATCGAAGGCCTCAAGGCCGGCGCCGACGATTACCTGAACAAACCCTTCCACCCGGAAGAACTGCACCTGCGCATTCAGGCATTGTTGCGCCGCTCCCACGGCCAGGCCAATCAGCCGATGCTCAAGGCTGCCGGCCTGCACCTGGATGAAGGTCGTCAGTGCGTGACCCGCGACGGCGCCGACATCCAGCTCACTGCCGCCGAATTTCGCCTGCTGCGCTATTTCATGCTGCACCCCGAACAGATCCTTTCCAAAAACCACCTCGCCGAACACCTCTACGACGGTGAAACCGAGCGCGACTCCAACGTGCTAGAAGTCCACGTCAACCACCTGCGCCGCAAGCTCGGCCGCAGCGTGATCGAAACCCGTCGCGGTCAGGGTTACCTGTTCGGCGGGCAAGCCCAGTGAGGTCGATCCAGCGTCGCTTGAGCCTGGGCCTGATCAGCGTGATGGTGATCGTCGGCCTGGTGCTGGCGCAAACCAGCCTGTGGCTGTTCGAAATGGGTTTGCAGCGCTACCTCGAAGCCGGGTTGCGCAACGACAGTGAAAACCTGCTGGTGGCGCTGGTGCGCGGCCCACAGGGGTTGCAGCTGGATGAGCGACATCTGTCGCCGGCCTATCAGCGCCCGTTTTCCGGGCACTATTTTCGTATCGACTTTGCCGACAGCCATTGGCGCTCCCGCTCGTTATGGGATCAGGACCTGCCGCGGCTCGAACACCCGGGCCTGAACAGCAACCTGCAACTGGGGCCGGAAGGGCAGCAGTTGCTGGTGCTGCGTTCGGACTACCGGCGGCTGGGCCAGGCGATTTCCATCAGCGTCGCCCAGGACTACACGCCGGTGCGCGAGAGTTTCTGTCGCATGCAACAAGTCGGTCTCGGGTTGGGGCTGGCGGGGCTGTTGCTGATTTTGCTGTTGCAACGGATCACCGTGCGCCGCGCCTTGCGCCCGCTGGAAAAGGCCCGCGAGCAAATTGCCCAGTTGCAGCAGGGCCAGCGCTCGCAACTCGACGAAGCCGTGCCGGTGGAGCTGGAACCGCTGGTGGCGCAGATCAACCATTTACTGGCCCACACCGAAGACAGCCTCAAGCGCTCGCGCAATGCTCTGGGCAACCTTGGCCATGCGTTGAAAACCCCGATGGCGGTATTGTTGAGCCTGGCTTCAAACGAAAAACTCGATGCTCACCCGGAACTGCGCAAAGTCATGCAGGCGCAACTGGAACAGGTCCAGCAACGACTCAATCGCGAACTCAATCGCGCCCGATTGTCCGGCGATGCACTGCCGGGGGCGTTGTTCGATTGCGATGCCGAGTTGCCGGGGTTGCTGGCCACGTTGAACATGATTCACGGCGAACACCTCGACCTGAGCTACCGCTCACCGGCTGGTTTGCAACTGCCGTGGGATCGCGAAGATCTGTTGGAGTTGCTGGGCAACCTGCTGGACAACGCCTGCAAATGGGCGGATGCGCAGGTTCGGTTAAGCGTGGTTGAAACGGCTGAAGTTTTTCAGTTGAGCGTGGAAGACGATGGACCGGGGATTCCCGAAGACCAGCGTGATCAGGTATTCAGTCGCGGCACCCGTCTGGATGAGCAGACCGATGGTCATGGGTTGGGATTGGGTATCGTGCGTGACATCGTCGACGCGTGGGGCGGGGTGTTGAGGTTGGAGGAAAGCGAGTGGGGCGGGTTGAAAGTGATGATCGAACTGCCCAAACGCTGACCCCGCACTGAAGGGTGCAGGTTACCTGTGGCTAGGGAGCAAGCTCCCTCGCCACAGGTGTCAGGTCACACGCGAAACTGGTCCATCAAGCTCTGCTGCTGATTCGCCAGGCTGTTAAGCGACTGACTCACCCGCGCCGATTCATTGGCTTGCCCCGACAGCGATTCGGTCACGTCCCGAATGGTCGCCACGTTGTTATTGATTTCCTCGGCCACCGCGCTTTGCTCTTCCGCCGCACTGGCAATCTGCAGGTTCATGTCGCTGATCACCGTCACTGCGTCTCCAATCTGCCGCAACGCCGTCACCGCCTGACCCACCTGTTCGACACTGCCCTGAGCCTGGCGATGGCTGTTGTTCATCGAGCTCACCACATCCTGGGTTCCGTCCTGCAATTGCTCGATCACCTGACGGGTTTCCTCCACGGATTCCTGAGTACGTCGCGCCAGGTTGCGCACTTCATCGGCGACCACGGCGAAACCACGTCCTGCATCACCGGCCCGGGCGGCTTCAATGGCGGCATTCAGCGCCAAGAGGTTGGTCTGCTCGGCAATGGCGCGAATCACCTCCAGCACCGAACCGATTTTCTCGTTGTTCGCCGCCAGGCCTTCGACCTGCACCATGGCTGCGCTCATGTCGGCGGCGAGGTGGTCGATGCTGGTGGTGGTGCGGTCGATCACGGTCAAGCCCTGACGGGTGGCCTGATCGGCATCGCGTGCTGCTTGTGCCGCCTGCGCGGCGCTGCGGGCGACGTCCTGGGCGGTGGCGCTCATTTCATGGGAGGCGGTGGCCACTTGGTCGACCTGGCGGTATTGCTGTTCCATGCCGGCGCTGGTCTGGGTGGCGATGGCGGACGATTGGTCCGCCGTGCTACGGGCGTCCTGCACCGAGCGTTTCACTTGGGCGATGATCGGTTGCAGCTTGTCGAGGAAGCGGTTGAACCAGCCGGCCAACTGGCCCAGTTCATCTTTTTTGTCGTAACCCAGACGCCGGGTCAGGTCGCCTTCGCCGCTGGCAATGTCTTCCAGCATGCGGGCCACGCCGAGGATCGGTTTGGTCACGCTGCGGGCCATCAGCCACACCAGTAACAAACCGACGAGCGCCGCCAGTACACCCAGGCACAGTTCAACCAGGGTGCCGGCGGCGTTGCTGTCGTCGAGTTGTTTTTTCAACGCTTCGGCGGGGCCGACCAGCACCTTCTCCGGTACGTCGAGCAACACGCCCCAGGATTTGCCACCGGGAATCGGTTGGAACGGCGACAGCACTTTCAGTTGCTGGTTGCTGTGCAGGCTCTCGGTCTTGCTGCTGGCGGCGAGCCGGCGCAGCAGTTCGGCGCCGTTGCTGGTGTCCACGGCGTCGAGGCGCTGGCTGAGCTTGCTGGCGTCCGGGCTGTAGCCGGCCAGCAAACCGACCGGGCTGACGATGCTGACGCTGGTCTGGCCGTCATAGAGTTTCTTGCTGGCGCTCTGGCTGATCGCTTGCAGGCTGTTGAGATTGATGTCCACCGACAGCGAGGCGATGACTTTGCCGTTGACCATCAGCGGGAACACGATGCTGGTCATCAGCACGTTCTGGCCGTCGATCACATAGAAGTAGGGTTCGATCACGCAAGGCTTGAGCGTAGTGCGCGGGCAGGTGAACCAGGCGTTGGCCGGTTCGCCGCTGGGGCCGGTGCTGGTGTCGGCCATGTCGCTTTCCGGCAGGGCCATGGAGGTCACTTTGCCGGGTGTCGGTTGCGACCAGTACAGGGCGAAACGGCCCTTGTCGTTACTGCCCAGCTCCGCCTGACCGGCGAACAGATTGTCCTTGCCGTCCAGCGCATTAGCCTCGAACACCAGCGACAGGCCGAGCAGGTCCGGGTTGGCCTGCAGGGCCGACTTGACCTGCCGGGTCAGGTCTTCACGCAGGTCGAAGGCATCGAGAAAGCGCTTCTCGGCCTGATCGCGCAAAAACAGCACCTGCCGCGAAAAGCCATGGCCATATTGATAGGCGTCCATGAACTGCTGACGAATTCCCAGCGCCTGCACTTCACCCTGGGATTCGATGCGCGCCTGGGCGGCCTCGGTGAGCATTTCCATGCTCGAGGCCTTCACCAGCGCCGAGCTGTGCTCCATGCGATACAGCGAAAGCCCTACCAGCAGGGTCACGATGCCCGCCAGGCAGAGCCCGGCCAACAGGGTGATTTTCCATTGAATGGAAAGGTGTCTGAGCGACATGGGAACGTCCTTTTATTCGATAAATATCTGAGACTTTGCACTGTAGCGGCCGTGATTCGGCTTTCTTTATGTCGCAGGCTGAATAACCAATCCCGATCACTGCAACCTATGTGGTGAAGGGGCCTGTGGCGAGGGAGCTTGCTCCCGTTGGGTCGCGAAGCGGCCCCCCAGCATCTAGTCAGACAGCCCGCATCGGCAGGTTTTACGACTGCTTCGCAGCCGAACGGGAGCAAGCTCCTTCGCCACAGGAGAGACGCAATCAATGGGCGTGCGCTTTGACAAGGGGACGATGCTGCGGCACAGTGCGCGCCCTCTAATAAAACCCTCTCTTCAATCCGCTGGCCGCGCTTGTGCGCACTGCCGGCCGGACTCTTTCCGCTTGCCTTGAGGTAACGATGATTAATGCAGTAATTGCCGCGGTCGGCATCATGCTGATACTCAGCCTGTCCCGCGTGCATGTGGTAATCGCGCTGATTGTGGGCGCGCTGGTCGGTGGTTTGACCGGTGGTCTGGGCATCGAAGCGACCCTCAAAGCCTTCAACAGCGGCCTCGGTGGCGGGGCGACGGTGGCGTTGTCCTACGCCTTGCTCGGCGCATTTGCGGTGGCCATTGCCAAGTCCGGCCTGGCCCACGCCCTGGCGGACAAAGCCTTGGCCATGGTCGATCGCCAGCACGCCAACGGTGGCGGCCATGTCAAATGGCTGCTGATCGGTTTGCTATGGGTGGTGGCCATCGCCTCGCAGAACATTTTGCCGATTCATATCGCCTTTATCCCGTTGCTGGTGCCGCCTCTTTTATATGTGCTGACCAAACTGCAACTGGACCGGCGGTTGATCGCCTGCGTGATGACCTTCGGGCTGATCACGCCGTACATGTTCCTGCCCGTGGGCTTCGGCAACATCTTCCTCAATGAAATCCTGTTGGCCAACGTCGCCCGTAGCGGCGTGGACATCAGCGGTATCAATGTCACCCATGCGATGGGCATTCCGGCGCTGGGCATGGTGTTTGGCCTCGCGGCAGCCTTCATCAGCTACCGCAAGAAGCGCGTTTACGACCTGGAGAAGATCGAGCAAGTCGAACAGGTCGCGGTGCAGTACAACCCCTTGAGCCTAATGGTCGCCGGTCTGGCGATTGTCGTGGCGTTCATTATTCAGCTGTTGCTGGACTCGATGATTATCGGCGCGCTGGTGGGCTTCCTGATTTTTTCGGCGTCGGGCATCGTCAAGTGGCGTGAAACCGACGACCTGTTCACCGAAGGCATGAAGATGATGGCGATGATCGGCTTCATCATGATCGCCGCGTCCGGTTTTGCCGAAGTGATGAAAGCCACCGGTCATGTGCAGACACTGGTGGAGTCCTCGGCCTCGTGGATCGACCACAGCAAAGGCATCGGGGCGCTGTTGATGCTGCTGGTGGGCCTGTTGGTGACCATGGGCATCGGCTCGTCGTTTTCCACCGTACCGATTCTGGCGGCGATTTTCGTGCCGTTGTGTGTGCAACTGGGCTTCAGCCCGATCGCCATCGTGTGCATCGTCGGCACTGCCGGCGCGCTGGGCGATGCCGGTTCACCGGCGTCGGACTCGACCCTGGGCCCGACCTCCGGTCTGAACATCGACGGCCAGCATCATCACATCTGGGACACCGTGGTCCCGACCTTCCTGCACTACAACCTGCCGTTGCTGGCGTTCGGTTGGGTGGCGGCGATGGTTCTGTAACACCTCTGACCCTGTGGGAGCGGGCTTGCTCGCGAAGGCGGTAGCACATCCAGCATTCATGTGACTGACATTCCGCCTTCGCGAGCAAGCCCGCTCCCACAAGTACTGCGTTCAACTTTTGATCTGGCCTGCCGTTATAGCCTTTAACCACGCCAATAAAATCAAAAGAGTGAACGTCATGCGCATGAGCTTGAAGGCCAAAGTCCTGTCCCTTGCCGTCCTCCCGGTGTTGCTCTTTGCGCTGGTGATCAGCCTGACCACGCTGTTCATCCTGCAAGAGCAGGCCCGCAAGGAAGTCGAGGAAACCCGTCAGCGCCTGCTCAGCGATGCCAAGGCCACCCTGCAAAGCTACGTTGCCGTGGCCATGACCACGATTAAACCGCTCTACGACGCCGCCGCTCCCGGCGATGACGCGGCACGGGCGCAGGTGATCAAGTTGCTGTCGAGTATCACCTACGGCAAGGACGGCTACTTCTTCGGCTACGATTCCAACACCGTGCGCCTGTTCAAGGCCAACAGCCCCGAAGGCGTGGGCCAGAGCTTCAAGGACAACCGCGACCCGAACGGCGTCTACGTCAACCGCGACCTGGTGAAAGTCGCCAAGGACGGGACCCACTATCTGCAATACAGCTCACCGTTGCCTGGCAACAGCCAAGTGCTGGTGCCCAAGCTCGGCTACACCGAATACCTGTCGAAGTGGGACATGGCGGTCGGCACCTCGGTCAACCTCGACGGCATCGAAGCACAAGTAGCGCTGGTCGAGGCCAAGGTCCAGGATCGCATGCAAGGCGTGGTGCTGAGCATTGTCGGGATTGCCGTGGTGGTGCTGCTGGTGATCGCCGCGGCCGGGATGTTGCTGGCCAACACCATTTTGCGTCCGCTGAACCTGATGAAAGCCAACCTCGACGACATCGCGGCGGGCGAGGGCGACCTGACCCGGCGCCTGACCATCACCAGCCAGGATGAACTCGGCGAACTGGCCGGCTCGTTCAACCGTTTCGTCGACAAGATCCACGGCCTGGTGCGGCAGATCACCGAAATGACCTCGCAACTGACCGGACTGGTGAATCAGGTGTCCGATCAGGCCCAACGCTCGGATCAGGCCATGGAGCGCCAGCGTCACGAGACCGATCAGGTGGCCACGGCGATCAACCAAATGTCGGCGGCGGCCCAGGAAGTGGCCAAGAGCGCGCAAAACGCCGCGGTCGCTGCCCAGCAGACCGACGAAGAAGGCCAGGCCGCCAAGCGCGTGGTGGCCGGCAGCATCGTGAAGATTCATGCACTGGTGAACGACATTCGCAGCAGCGGCGTGTCCCTCGACAGCCTGCAAAAAGACGTGTCGTCGATTGTCAGCGTGCTCGGGGTGATCCGTTCGATTGCCGAGCAGACCAACCTGCTGGCGCTCAACGCCGCCATTGAAGCAGCCCGCGCCGGTGAGGCCGGACGTGGTTTTGCGGTGGTTGCCGATGAAGTGCGGGCGTTGGCCAGTCGCACGCAAATCAGTACCCAGGAAATCCAGGGCATGATCGACCGCTTGCAGGCCGGCACCCAATCGGCGGTCGAGTCCATGCGCCGCTCCAGCGAGGCCGGCGACGGCACATCGGCCCAGGCCAACGAGGCCGGGGCGTCGCTGGACGCCATGGCCCAGTTGATCGGCACCATCAACTCGATGAACGCGCAGATCGCCAGCGCCGCCGAAGAGCAAACCGCCGTGGCCGAAGAGATCAACCGCAGCGTGCACCAGATCGCCGTGGCGGTGGACAGCGTCGCCGACGAGACCCAGCGCGGCGCACAAACCTCGCGCAGCCTGGCCGATCTCGGTCAGCGCCTGGGGCAATTGGTTGGGCAATTCCGTATTTGAGTGATGTCGCTGAGAGAGTTTTGCGATCTGTAGCAGCTGCCGAGCCCGCGAGGCTGCGTTCGGCTGCGAAGCAGTCGTAATTCAGTCAATACCTTTTAACTGAAAGAACGCGGTGACAGGTTTTGCGACTGCTATCGCAGCCGAACGCAGCCTCGCGGGCTCGGCTGCTGCTACGGGGGAGCCCCATCGCGACTACCCTCAATAGTAAGCGAACACCGTCCAGGCATCTGTTTGAACCAGTTTCTGCAAAGGGCGGTCATTTGCTTCAGGTGCCGCGCACCCGCGGCACCCGGACGACCCTAACCATGGAGTCAGACTCATGAGCAACGGTACCTGCGACTGCCCGAAATGCTCCTGCAAACTGGGTGATCACCCCATCGTGCGTCATGGCAAGCACTATTGCTGTGACGCCTGCGCCAAACATCACGAGCACGGCGAGGAATGCTCCACCAAAGGCTGCAAGTGTGCTAAGCACTGACCGCTCACCCAAAAAAAGTGGAGCCGCTGCGGCTCCACTTTCAGTTTGAATATTTACCTTCCCTTTCAAAGCTCAACTCGTCGGCCTCCAGGTCACATTCTCGACGCCGAATTTTTCCGCCATTGGTTTGCTGGTTTTTTGCACCCGCTCACGGCCAAAGCGCGGGATCCGGCCTACGCCGGCGTCGCAACTTGCCCAGTGCCAAGCCTCTGCATTGTCCATTTTGTCCAGGCGGATGATGAAAGACTTGGGCTTGCCGTGAAGGGTGTATTCAATAACGAAAAGTTTTGCGTTGTTCATAAAGCCTGTATTCCTCCCTGTTGTAATAGAGGGATCGCGAGGCGCGCGAAAAATTCAGTCGGATTGTAAGTCGGTTACAGTGACTGGCGACACACTGCACGCCTCGCTACCATGGAGCCTTTCCCCTCAATGATCCTAGCCTATGGCCAAGGCCGCACCGCCTGATTTAAGCGATACCGATGTGCCCGTGCAACCGCTGGCACGTACTTACCCGCGTGGTTTGTATATCGAGCCTCATGAGCACGTCTGGGGCCAGTTGCTGTACGCGATGAGCGGTGTGATGTGGGTCGAGACTCCCCATGAAGCGCTGGTGGTGCCGCCACAACGGGCGGTCTGGCTGCCGCCGGGTGTGCCGCACGGGATTCGCGTGGTCTCCGACTTGCAGATGCGCAATATCTACCTGCGGCCGTCGTTGGCGGCGACACTGGACGACAGTGTGCAAGTGATTGAAGTCGGCGGCTTGCTGCGCGAACTGATCGTCGGGCTGGTGGAGCAGGGCGACGACGGTGCCCCGGATTACTACGACGCGCTGGTCGGCCTGGCCTTGCTGGAGCTCAAGCGCGCCCGACGTTCATTGCTGAAAATACCGCTGCCGGACGATTCCGACCGGCGACTGATGAACCTGTGTCAGGCGGTCATGGCCTCACCGTCGCTGGACATTCCCTTCGAGCAGCACGCCGAAAATGCCGGTGCCAGCGTGCGTACCCTGGCGCGCTTGTTCAAGGACGGTTTGGGCATGGGCTTCGCCGAGTGGCGGCGGCAGGTGCAACTGGCGACCGCGGCGGCTGAATTGATTCAGGGTGTACCGGTCAGCACGATTGCCCGGGAGCTGGGTTATTCGCCGAGCAGCTTCAGCGACATGTTCCGCCGGGAACTGGGCGTCGCGCCTTCGCAGTTTTGCGTGAGCCAGCAACGGGGCGGCACTGCGTAAAAAGCACTTTGGCCGACATTCAGAAGTACTTGGCCGACGTCCGTGGCGACCTCTCTCTAGACTCTGCGCATACCCCCTTATGCCACGGAGTCTGTCATGAACTACCTTATCTCGTTGGGTATCGGTCTGGGCGTCGGCCTGCTCTATGGCGCGCTGGATTTTCGTTCCCCCGCACCACCGGCCATCGCGCTGGTGGGTCTGCTGGGCATGCTCGCCGGTGAGCAGTTGTGGCCCTTGGGCCGGCAACTGGTGGCGGGCTGGATCTCCTGAAACCTCTTATCCATTTGGTGGAAATGCCCATGAAAGCACTGCAATTCGACAAAACCGGCGACCTCTCGGCCCTGCGCTACGTTGAGGTGCCCACCCCCGTTCCCGGCGCTGACGAAGTGCTGGTCCAGATCAAGGCGGCGGGCCTCAATCCCAGTGATGTGAAAAACGTACTGGGGCGCTTTCCCTACACCACGTTGCCGCGGATTCCCGGGCGTGATTTCGCCGGTATCGTCGTCGAAGGCCCGCAGGCGCTGATCGGCCAGGAAGTCTGGGGCACCGGCCGGGAGCTGGGCTTCTTTGCCGACGGTTCCCACGCGCAATTCGTCAAACTGCCGGCCAATGGCGTGGCGCTGAAGCCGACGCATCTGAGCTTTGCCCAGGCCGCCAGCCTCGGTGTGCCGTACACCACGGCGTGGGATGCGCTGGAACGCAGTCTTGTCACGACCGGAACGCGGTTGTTGGTGATCGGCGGCGGGGCGGTGGGCAGCGCAGCATTGGCGCTGGCCAAAGTCCGGGGCGCCCAGGTGCTGGCGGCGGCGCGGCGGCCGGAGCAGGTCAAGGATTTGCAGGCTCAGGGTTATCAGACGCTGCAACTGGATAAGCCCGAAGAGCTGGGGGCACAGGTCAACGCCGTGTATGCCGGCGGCGCCGACGTGATCTTCGACACCACCGGTTTCTGGCTACCGGCCTCGGTCCCGGCGCTGGCCGCGTTCGGTCGCATCGCAATCATCGCCGCGCCGGCGGATGGGCATGTGCAGTTGCCGGCCTTGGCGCTGTATCGCAAGGGCGGTTCGGTGGTGGGGATCAATTCGTTGCTGTACGGGGTTCAGGCGTGTGCGGCGATGCTCGAACAGTTCGGAAACTTTTTCGATCAGGGCCTGTTGCCGTTGCCGGAAGGGCTAGTTGAATCGCCGTTGGCCAAGGGGCTGGAACGGTATGCCGAGGTGAATCAGGGCAGCGGTGACAAGGTGATTTTGTTGCCGTAAAGAGCTTCGCGGGCAAGCCTCGCTCCTACAGGTTGGTGTCGATTTCGAACCGTAGGAGCGAGGCTTGCCCGCGAAAGCGTCCTCAAGCCGAACTCAAACCTCAGGCACGCCTTTCTCCCAAGCCGACCAATTCTTTAAGATCTCCTGCACCAACGGATTCCCCGTGCGGTACAGATTCTCCAGTGCCGGCACAAACCCGCCCTGATCGGCGTATTTGAGCAGGTTATCCACTTCGCTCTGGCCCGGCGCCGGCCGGTCGAAGTCGGAACCGGCGCGTACCACCGCCAAACGGCGGACATCCACCAGACCTTCGCGACTGGCCCGCAGCAGTGCCTCGTAGGTGGAGTTGTCTTCCTGCTGAGTGGTGCAGTAGACACCTTCGTTGTTGGTCAGCAATTTTGTCCAGACTTCCGCCCGCTCACTCAAGCGCGTCCCGGAAAACCAGGTATTGCCCGCCAGCGTGTCGCACTGGGTCACCACCGGCGGCTGATTGGCCGGGGCCGACGGATACTTCAAGCGCCACGCCGCCGATTCCTTGCTCTCGCTCAGTTCGACTTTGTGGCTCAGGGCGAAGGCTTTGGCCTGCAACTTCGGATTGAGTTCGAAGACTTCGGTCTTGTAATCCAGCGGCGGTTTTTCGTTCGGGCCTTTGGTGTTGATGCCCAGGTAACCGGTCGGCCAGTCTTTCGGCGCGTCCCGGGAGTCCAGTTCCCACTGAGTGCCGAACTCCACCAGGTAGTGCGCCCACGCGGTGGTGCCGATGGTCCCGTGTTTCGGGCTGATGCCGGCAATCCCGGCGATCAGGAAGTAACTTTTGCGCAGGTCGAATTTCGGCGACAGCGCCAGGGCCAGGGTCGAGGCCGCCGCATTGGTCTGGCCCATACCGGTGACCATCAGGCACACCTGTTCGGTGTTGCAGCGAATGTTCGGGTACTCGGCGGACAGGCCCGGTACTCGCACTTCCTGCTTGAGTTCCAGGCGATCGATCCAGTTCTGCGCCTCGGGAGCGAACATGGTGATCAGCATCACTTTCGGCTGGATCGGCGCTTCTACCGCCCAGGCAGAGGAAGAGAGCAGGGTGCTTGCCGCAAAACCGACAGACAGGGAAAGACGCGTCATTGCTTTCATAAAACCTCCTGATTCAAATGAGCCTTAAAACTGATAGCCAACACCGGCGTAGTAACCCCAGCCGTTGGAACGGGCGCGGAAGTCGCCGTCGCCGAAATTCAACTCACTGCCGTCCTCCCAGTTGCCGCCGTTGTGGAAGTAACGGCCGACCAGGGTGAAACGCAAGTGGGTGAAGGCGTAGAGCAACACGTTGGTGGCCACGGTGGCATTGGCGGTGCGGGCCGGGTTGTCCTTGTGCAGGTCGGAGCCGAAGTCGAAGTTGGTGAAACCGATGTAGGTCAACGAAGCGCCGTTGCTGAAACTGCTGATGGGCACGATGTATTTGAGCTGGGCGCGGTAGCCGTCCCACGAGTATTCGTTGCTGGCGCCGTAGTTTTCCCACTGGTAGCGACCGTAGAAGTTGGCCGACAGGTTGACCCGCGAATGGGTGTCGATGTCGGTGCCGAGGCCGCTGTACAGCGTGTTGGCGCGGTTGGCACTGTTGCTGCCATGGTCGTAGATCCAGTCGAACGCCACGTACCATTCCTTGAACGGCCCGACGGCCAGGCTGCGGCCGGCGAGGTAGTCGATGGAAATCCGCGGTTCGTGCTCCATGAACACTGGCGAGCCGTGGTCCCACACGCCTTTGTCATGGCTGTTGCCGATGTCGAAGATCTTCGGAATGTCGATGTAGCCGTACAACTCGAACGGCCCCTTGCGGCCGAAGTATTCGTACTCCAGGTAAATATCGTCGGTCGGTTGCGGGCCGAAACTGATGTCCTTGCTGCCGATGACGGTCAGGTCCTGATTGAACCAGTCCGACAGGTACGCGCCTTTTTTCGGTGGGTTGGCTTCAGGGCTGAGGGCTTCGCCCTGGGCGGATTCTTCGGTGGTGGCCAGTTGGGCCAACGCGCAGCTGCTGAGTAGTCCTGTAACGCTGGCCAACAGCAAGGAAACAGCAAACGTGCGCGAGCAAGTCACGCGACTGGAGGTGCAATGCATTAAAAGTCCCTTTTCGTGCGTATCGAAGGCCCGATGGTGCGGGCTTGTGCGGTTTAAGTGGCGAACAGGCCGGTATCGGCGACTCGCAAACGTTTGCACAAGCTGTACCAATTTTCTCAAAGCGCTGAAAAACCGGAGGAATTGGCGGTTTTGCTGTCCTTTCGGTCAAGGATTTCGC
Source organism: Pseudomonas sp. DF5 (assembly GCF_058148225.1). Taxonomy (NCBI): domain Bacteria; kingdom Pseudomonadati; phylum Pseudomonadota; class Gammaproteobacteria; order Pseudomonadales; family Pseudomonadaceae; genus Pseudomonas; species Pseudomonas sp. DF5. The sequence continues at coordinate 140,748 of NZ_JBYVYM010000013.1, read as the reverse complement.
GGGGCGGGGGAAAAGAAGGGGAGTCGGACGCACCAAAGTGAGTTTCGCTGCACAAAGATCGTTCTTGCGCGGCTCCTGCCAAATGGGGTTGCTGTAGAATCCTCGCCATTGACTTCACAAGGTGCATCCCATGAGCGAGCCGATTCGTCTGACCCAATACAGCCATGGCGCAGGTTGCGGCTGCAAGATTTCGCCCCAGGTACTGGAGGTGATTCTGGCCGGCAGTGGCGCGCAGAACCTGGACCCGAAACTCTGGGTCGGCAACGCTTCGCGCGATGACGCGGCGGTGTATGCCATCGACGAAGAGCGCGGCGTGGTCTCGACCACCGACTTCTTTATGCCGATTGTCGACGATCCGTTCGATTTCGGCCGCATCGCCGCCACCAACGCAATCAGCGATATTTACGCCATGGGCGGCGACCCATTGATGGCGATTGCGATCCTCGGCTGGCCGGTCAATGTGCTGGCGCCGGAGATTGCCCGGGAAGTGATTCGCGGCGGGCGGGCGGTCTGCGATGAAGCGGGAATCCCCTTGGCCGGCGGCCATTCCATCGACGCGCCGGAGCCGATCTTCGGCCTGGCCGTGACCGGGCTGGTGGAAAAGCGCCACATGAAGCGCAACGACACCGCCACCGCCGGATGCCTGCTGTACCTCACCAAACCCTTGGGAATCGGCATCCTCACTACCGCCGAGAAAAAGGGCAAGTTGCGCAATGCCGACATCGGTCTGGCCCGCGACTGGATGTGCACCCTGAACAAACCCGGCAGCCGTTTCGGCAAGCTCGACGGCGTGACCGCCATGACCGACGTCACCGGTTTCGGTCTGCTCGGGCACTTGGTGGAAATGGCCGACGGCAGCAATGTGACGGCCCGCATCGCCTATGACCGTGTGCCGCGCCTGCCGGGCGTCGAGTATTACCTCGATCAGGGCTGCGTGCCCGGCGGCACGCTGCGCAATTTCGACAGCTACGCCAGCAAGGTCGGTCGGCTCCAGGAGTTGCACAAACGCGTGCTCTGCGACCCGCAGACCAGCGGCGGTTTGCTGATTGCAGTCACGCCCGAAGGAAACGCAGCGTTCCTGGCGGTGGCGGCCGAACTTGGGCTGGTCCTTCAGCCCATCGGCGAACTGGTTGAGCGACAGACCCACGCGGTTGAGGTGGTTTGATGTCCAGAGACTTCACCGATTACCGCGACATCTTCCTCAACGACCGGCCGATGATGGATGTGCGCGCGCCGATCGAATTCCTCAAGGGCTCATTCCCTGGCGTAGTCAATCTGCCGCTGATGAATGACCACGAGCGGCAACGGGTCGGCACTTGCTACAAACAACAAGGTCAGCAAGCGGCCATCACGCTGGGGCATCAATTGGTGGCTGGCGCGATCAAGGCTGAGCGAGTCCAGGCCTGGGCCGATTTTGCCCGGGCGCATCCGGATGGTTATTTGTATTGTTTTCGCGGCGGGCTGCGTTCACAGATCACCCAACAGTGGCTCAAGGACGAAGCGGGCATTGACTATCCGCGGGTCGGTGGTGGCTACAAGGCCATGCGCACCTTCTTGCTCGACACGCTCGACCAGGCCGTTGCCCAATGCGATTTCGTTTTGCTGGGCGGCATGACCGGCACCGGCAAGACCGAGGTGCTCGCACAATTGAGCAACGCGCTGGACCTTGAAGGTCACGCCCATCATCGCGGCTCCAGCTTCGGCAAACGCGCCACCGGCCAACCCTCCAACATCGACTTTGAAAACCGCCTGGCCGTGGACGTGCTGAAAAAACGCGCCAGCGGTATCGAGCAGTTTGTGCTCGAAGACGAGAGCCGCGCGATTGGCAGTTGCGCGCTGCCGTTGCCGCTTTATCAGGGCATGCAGCAGTTTCCGATGGTCTGGCTGGAAGACAGCCTGGAAGGGCGCGTCGAGCGGATCCTGCGCGATTACGTGGTGGATTTATGCGCCGAGTTCACCGAGGTGTATGGCGATGAAGGCTTCACGCTGTTTTCCGAGCGGATGTTGGCGAGCCTGAACAATGTCCAGAAACGCCTGGGCGGCGAACGCCATCGGCGGATGCTGACCTTGATGGAAGACGCGCTGGCGGAACAGGCTAATAGCGGCGCGGTGGACTTGCACCGGGGCTGGATCGAAGGGTTGCTGCGTGAGTATTACGACCCGATGTATGTGTTTCAGCGGGAGAAGAAGGGCGCGCGGATCGAGTTTGTCGGGGATCGGGGGGCGGTTCTCGAATATTTGCGGGAGCGGGGGTAAGCAGCGGGGGTGATGTTGTTTTTGCTGGCCTATCGCGAGCAGGCTCGCTCCCACATTGATCTTCAGTTACCACAAAATCGTGTACCACTGAGATCCAGTGTGGGAACGAGACTGCTCGCGATGAGGGCGCTGGGAAGCGCCAAGTCTCTTCAATCCGATCTGCCCGCCGAACTCGGACACATCTCTCATTATCAAGCTCCCACCTTCTTAGGGGCACTTTCCATAGACCAAAAAGCCATTGCAGTTAGTAAGTGTGTCTGTTTTTTCAAGAGGGGCTGAGAGCTGTTGAACGACTTGATCACGATCTTTGTACTGCCAGCTTAGCGCGGCTACTGTATGCCCATGGCCTGTGCCCTCGGGCATATTGGCTGTATGCCCTCCAAGGGCTGAACATGTTACGTCAATATTGCAGGTTCCTTTGGGAGATTGAGTGATAGGGCTGTTGCCATTGCAAGTTTGATTGGCGGAGCTCTGTCCCCATTTCTCCCAGCACTCCTCATCTCGCTTAGGCTCTAGTTTTGGAGCATTGTCCCTCATTATTTTGCTTTCCAGTTCTGCTCTAATCCTTGCATCTTCCAGACTTTTTCTGTACTCATCTTCTGTTTGTGCATGTGAAACTGGAGCAGTTGTCAAACTAAAAAACATTGCGGCATACAAAGCATGTGTTCGTTTCATGGCTTCACCTCCAATTGAAGTGATAGCGTGAAGCGATAGCATGAAAGACGCTACTGTCAGAAATAATAGATTTTAGTTTGGTTTTAGTTTTTTACTTAATAAAGAAATATTTTTAATGAATTAGCTGTCGGGAAGCCGTCGACTCGTTACGTCGGACAAGTCTCCCGACCGTTATCCAGCCCTTGCTTGTAGAGGTGGCTCTGCAGGCTGGCCTTGCCGTTGTGCCAGGTCAGCGTGAGCACGTACAGCGAGTCATAGTCGCTGGATGCCCAGTCATCGGTGATGCGCTGTTCTGAGCCGACGGCTTCCCCGGCGACCTTGTTGATCAGCTCGGGCAGGTAGCCATGGGACCAGGCGGTATAGATGATCGAATTGTGATACTTGTCGCGAAGCAGTTCCTCGGCCAGGTCGCTGGTGTCGTTGGCCGAAAATTCGATGTTCACCGGCAAGCCGAGCTTGATCGCGCTGGGGCTGATGGTCATCAGGGGGCGGATGTAACTGTAGGAGTTATCCAGTTCGCCTTCCTCGACATTGCGCGTCGGGTTGGCGGCAAACACGTAGTTGGCCTTGCCGAATTTTTCCGGCAGCAAGGTGGCCAGGTCGATGGCGCGGTTCAGTCCCTGGCAATTGAGCTGACCCAGGCCGCCGGCCGGTTTTTCCGCGTGACGCAAAAACACCAGCGTCTGTGTACCGTCCACCGGCTGGGCGCGGCTTACACTGGACTCCAGCGACAAAAGCAACGCGCTGGCCGCCAACAGAGCGGGCAGGAAGATATAAGCACGATGTTTGAAGCGGTTGGTGAATTTCAAAGGATTCATCATCGAATAGGTGATCTTCAGCGCATTTGGTTAAGGCTGACAAACATTGACACCTCAAGCTCCTAGCATAGGGTGTTTTCCATGTCGTTGACCCGGTCCATTTCTAACAGGGCAATGCTCAGAGTCCGATGAAGCCCTTTTGGTTCGATTCGAGCTTCGATCCGAGCGAGGTGCCTGGCACTTTAGCGGCAACCTTGAACGGATTGGGGGGAAGGTTATCGACAGGATGTTTCGGATTTATGGACACAGTACACATCTTGGCCCCGTCCCCCTTATGATCTTCACTCCGATTTTCCCGTGGAAGCTCCCGATGACCGATTTGTCTGCATTCCCCATCACTCGAAAATGGCCGGCCCAGTACCCGGAGTGGATCCAGCTCTATTCCTTGCCAACGCCCAATGGCGTCAAGGTTTCGATCATGCTCGAAGAGATCGGGCTGCCCTACGAGCCGCATCGTGTGGGCTTCGACACCCAGGATCAGCTGTCCCCTGAGTTTTTGTCGCTGAACCCCAATAACAAGATCCCGGCGATCCTCGACCCCCACGGCCCGGGCGACCAACCGCTAGCGCTGTTCGAGTCCGGGGCGATTCTGATTTACCTCGCCGACAAGAGCGGGCAACTGCTGGCGCAGGAGTCGGCAGCGCGTTACGAGACCCTTCAGTGGCTGATGTTTCAGATGGGCGGTATCGGGCCGATGTTCGGCCAGCTCGGTTTTTTCAACAAATTCGCCGGCAAGGACTACGAAGACAAGCGTCCCCGTGATCGCTACGTCGACGAAAGCAAGCGCTTGCTCAAGGTCCTCGATGGCCGCTTGCAAGGGCGCGACTGGATCATGGGCGAGCGCTACACCATTGCCGACATCGCGACCTTTCCGTGGGTGCGCAACCTGATTGGCTTCTACGAGGCTGGCGACCTGGTCGGCATCCAGGATTTCCCCAACGTCACCCGCGTGCTGGAGCGTTTCCTGGCAAGACCGGCGGTAATTCGCGGGCTGGAAATCCCCAAGCAATCCCTTTGAATCCTTCATCACCAAGGCAGGCAATGAGCGCATTCGATTTCAAGCAAGTAGATGTTTTCAGCCCCGTCGCGCTCAAGGGCAACCCGTTGGCGGTGGTGTTTGGCGCAGACAGGCTCAGTGATGAACGCATGGCGGCGTTCGCGAACTGGGCCAACCTCAGTGAAACCACGTTCGTGCTCGAACCTCGAGACCCCCGGGCCGACTATCGAGTACGTATCTTCACCACCTTGCAAGAGCTGCCGTTCGCCGGTCATCCGACGCTGGGCACGTGCCATGCCTGGCTCGAAGCCGGTGGAGTGCCCAAGGGTGAGGAGATTATTCAGGAGTGTGGTGTCGGCCTGGTGCGGGTGCGTCGGCAGGGAGCGGAGCTGGCGTTTCTCGCGCCTCCGCTGCTCAGGTCCGGCCCGGTGGACGCCGGGCTGGTCGAGCGCGTACGGCAGGGGCTCGGGTTGGCGCCGGGGGCGATTGTGCGCACGCAATGGGTCGACAACGGTGCCGGTTGGCTCGCCGTGATGGTCGAGGACCGCCAGCAGATTCTGGACTTGCAGCCGGATCATGCACAGATGCTCGGCCTCGCCGTCGGTGTCATCGCGCCATGGCACCCGGAGCGCGATGGCACGGATGCGCAGTTCGAAGTGCGGGCGTTCATCTCCGGCGATGGCATGCCGGAAGACCCGGCCACCGGCAGCCTGAACGCCGGGATCGCCCAATGGTTGCTCAGCGAAGGGCTGGCTCCGGCGTCTTATGTCGTCAGTCAGGGCCTGACTATGGGCCGCGCCGGGCGGATTCGGGTGGAGCAGGTGGGGGATGAAATCTGGATTGGTGGTGCTGTGGTGACCTGTATCAGCGGCACACTGACGATCTAACCTATGGGCTTGCTCGCGAAAGCGGTGAGTCAGTGACATCAATGTTGAATGGCAGGTCGCCTTCGCGAGCAAGCCCGCTCCCACTGGGTTTTGTGCTGGATGCGGGGATTGTTGCCGAACCGGTAACGCTTTGTTCCGCGTCTGAGGTTTGTGTCCAGCTCCACACTGGACATAAGCTTCGCCCCTACGAATATCGTCTCATCCGTTTTTTTCAGGAAGGCCCATGCCCAGTCAGTTCCCCGAAGCACGTCCACGCCGTCTGCGCCGCAATGCGAGCCTGCGCAGCCTGTTCCAGGAAACCGAGTTCAGCTTGAATGACCTGGTGCTGCCGATTTTCGTCGAGGAAGAAATCGACGATTTCGTGCCGATCAAGAGCATGCCCGGGGTGATGCGCATTCCCGAGTCGAAACTGGCCGGCGAGATCGAGCGTTACGCCCGGGCCGGGATCAAGTCGGTGATGACGTTCGGTGTGTCTCATCATCTGGACAGCAACGGCAGCGACACCTGGAACGATAACGGCCTGGTGTCGCGGATGTCGCGCATCGCCAAGGACGCTGTGCCGGAAATGATCGTGATGTCCGACACCTGTTTTTGCGAGTACACCGACCACGGCCATTGTGGCGTGTTGCATCAGCACGAAGTCGACAACGACCAGACCCTGATCAACCTTGGCAAACAAGCCGTGGCCGCCGCCCGGGCCGGCGCTGATGTGATCGCGCCGTCGGCGGCGATGGACGGGCAGGTCCAGGCGATTCGCCGGGCGCTCGATACGGCGGGGTTCAGCCAGACCGCAATCATGGCCTACTCGACCAAATTCGCCTCGGCGCTCTATGGCCCATTCCGTGAGGCCGGTGGCAGTGCGCTGAAAGGCGACCGCAAAAGCTATCAGATGAACCCGATGAATCGCCGCGAAGCGGTGCGTGAGTCATTGCTGGATGAACAGGAAGGCGCCGATGCGCTGATGGTCAAACCGGCCGGCGCGTACCTGGACATCATCCGCGACATCCGCGAAGCCTCGCGTCTGCCGTTGTCGGCGTATCAGGTGAGCGGTGAATACGCGATGATCAAATTCGCCGCCCAGGCCGGGGCGATCGATGAAGATCGGGTGGTGCGCGAGAGTCTGGGGGCGATCAAGCGGGCGGGGGCGGACTTGATTTTCACCTACTTTGCAATGGACCTGGCCCTGGCCGGGATCTGAAGATCACCCCATAACCCCTTGTGGGAGCGGGCTTGCTCGCGAAGGCAGTGTGTCATTCAGCATTGATGTTGGCTGACCCGACGCCTTCGCGAGCAAGCCCGCTCCCACATTTTTGATCTTCGGTGGTATCGGGTTCAGCTGATGAAAGGCCGTATCCCATGATCGCGGAAATAGCGTTCGATCACCTTCGGGTCGGCGCTGTAATCGGCGATCGCCACATAGGTATCCGGTCGAAGCAGGTAAAACCCGCTGCGCGCCAGCCCCACGGTCTCAAACACCGGTCGCCAGTCGAACACCTGCAACGGCATATGATGCTCATTGCACCAGGCGATCATCTCGTCGCTGGTGTCGCCATACACATGCACCTGCCAGGTCGGGTATTTCAGCGATTCGAAGTTATCTCCTTCACCGTCATGGGCCCAGGGCAGGCGATCACCGCCGTGAACATGGCCGGCAACGCCCTCGCTCAACGGCATGCCGCGATAGTTGAGGGTGGTTTGCGATACCGTGCGAAACAAGAACTCCCGGGCTGCCTCGAACGAGATCATTTTCGGGATCAAAAAGGGGGCCACACGCATGCGCATAACATCGGCAATTGGCCCATCGGCGGTAACGAAATTGAACACCCGGTCAGTGGTGGCCACCAGGCGCCGGGCAAAGGCGATGCGTTCGGTTTCATAACTGTCGAGCAGTTTGGACGTGGCGCTGCCGCTTAGTACTGCCGCGAGCTTCCAGGCCAGATTGATCGCGTCGCCGATTCCGGTGTTCATGCCCTGACCACCCGCCGGGCTGTGGACGTGGGCGGCGTCACCCAACAGAAACGCGCGCCCCATGCGAAAGTGATCCGCTACCCGGTGATGCACGCGGTAGGTCGAGAACCAGTTCACCTGATCGACCTGCACCTTTAAATGCTCGATGGCCCGGCTGCTGACGTCTGCAAACTGAAGGGTTTCGGCGCGGGCGGCGCGTTCGTCGCGAACCGTGCCAATCAAGCGGGCGCGACCATCGCCGGCCAAGGGGAACACGGCGAGAAAGTCGGCTTCGTCGAGGTCCACATGCAATTCACCGTTGAACGTCGGGCCACGGGCCTGCACATCCGCTACGTAGAAAATCTGCTGGTAGGTGCCCCCGGGAAAATCGGTGTCCAGGGATTTGCGCACGATCGAGCGGGCGCCGTCGCAGCCTGCGAGGTAACAGGCCTGGCAGGTTTGCTGCTGGCCATCGGGCAAGCGCAGCGTTGCGGTGATGCCATCGCCGGTTTCCTCGAAACTTTGCAGTTCGGTGTTGCGCTCCACCGTAATGCCAAAGGTCTCCAGGCGTTCGATCAGCAGTTGTTCGTGCTCGTCTTGCGGATAGATTTCCAGAAACGCATAGGGCGTCAACCCCTCGCCGATGGTGCTCAACGGCAGGTGTGCGACCGCTTCGCCCTTGACCCAGAAATTCGCTGCGCAGACGCGATGGCCGTTCTGCACCACGGCGTCGCTGAGGTCGAGCTGGCGATACAGCTCCAGCGTTCTGGCCTGTACTGCCAACGCGCGTGAGGTGGTGCCGGGGGCCGAGGTCTTGTCGATAATCCGCACCCCAATCCCCAGCTTGCTCAGCCACAGTGCCAGGACCAGCCCGGTCGGGCCGGCGCCGATGATCAGCACGTCGCTACGGTTCATGAGCCTGTCCTCCTCGGTGTGTGGATCAAGTATGGTTCAACCGGGATGCGCTCGCGGACCGACTGCTCAACGGAGAAGCGCCACGGCGGCTACGGAACAGTGAGAGGCCGCGACAGTCATAGCCTGCGCCATGCCATTGATCGTATGGTTAACCCGGCTCAACGGATTTGATGGAGCACCATGCAAGCCAATCGATTGATCATGAGCGTGGCCGCGCTGTTGGTACTGGCCGGTTGCGGCACTCAGCGTCCTCAGGAACCAGCGGCCCGCAAGCCTGCCGAGGTCAAGGCCGAGATCGTAAGCCTGCTGCCGGCCAAGACAGTCGACCGCCAGGGCTGGGCCACGGACATCTATGCGGCGTTTGCCGCGCAAAAGATTTCGCCGACTACGCAAAACCTGTGTTCGGTACTTGCGGTCGCTGAACAGGAGTCGACGTTTCAGGCTGATCCACCGGTGCCAGGCCTGGGCAAGATCGCCCGGGACGAAATCGACCGCCGCGCCGACAAAGCCCACATCCCCAGCCTGCTGGTCAGCGGTGCCTTGCAGGTGCGTTCACCCAACGGCAAAAGCTACAGCGACCGGCTGAATGCCGTGCGCAGCGAAAAAGAGCTCAGCGCGATTTTCGATGACTTCATCGGCATGGTGCCCATGGGCCGGACCTTGTTCGGTGGCTTCAACCCGGTGCACACCGGCGGGCCGATGCAGGTCAGCATCGACTTCGCCGAGCAGCAGGCGCGGGATTATCCCTATCCGGTGAGCGGCTCGATTCGTCACGAAGTGTTCACCCGTCGCGGTGGCCTGTATTTCGGTATCGCCCACTTGCTCGGCTATCCGGTGAGCTATAAGCAGCCGCTGTATCGCTTCGCCGATTTCAACGCCGGTTGGTACGCCAGCCGCAATGCGGCGTTTCAGAACGCGGTCAGTCGTGCGACGGGTATCCCGCTGGCGCTGGATGGCGACCTGGTGCGCTACGACTCGATCATGCCCGGCACCACGGAACTGGCGGTACGCACCCTTGGCAAGCAATTGAACATGCGCAACCCGACCATTCGGGATCAACTGGAGGAGGGTAAAAGTCTTCAATTCGAGGACTCCACGCTCTATCAACGCGTCTTCGCCCTGGCCGAACAGGCCGAAGGCCGGCCATTACCCCGGGCGGTGTTGCCGGGGATCGTGCTGCAAAGCCCGAAAATCACCCGCAAACTCACCACGGCGTGGTTTGCCAAGCGGGTCGACGAGCGCTATCAGCGCTGTATGAAGCGCGCGGGAGGGTAACCGGGCAAGCTCGCTCCCACAGGGTTCGCGCGCATTCTTTGGCATCTGCTACAAAGAGAGAGTCGCAGAGGAGATTTAGTCATGTACCAGCTCTATGGGCATCAGAATTCTGGGGCGGCCGCCATCGAGGCCGCGCTGGAACTGTGCGAGGTTCCTTATCGTTTCATCGACGTTTCATCGTCCCCGGAGGCGGTGCACGCGTTGGAGAAGCTCAACCCGCTCAAGCAGGTTCCCACTCTGCAACTGCCCGACGGCGGCGTGCTTACCGAGAGTGCAGCCATTCTGATTCATCTGGGCCTGACGTTCCCGGAGTCGAACCTGTTGCCGGAAAACCCGATCAAGCGTGATCAGGTGATTCATGGCCTGGTGTACATCGTCAGCAATTGCTACGCCGCCATCGGCATCATCGATTACCCCGAGCGCTGGCTGGACAAGGCGGACGAATCGTCCCGGAAAAACCTCATGGCCGGTACCCGCCGGCGCCTGCACTGGCATTGGGAGGTGTTTGCCGATCAGTTCGCCGGCAAGTTGTACCTGGGCGATGGAAAACCGGGCGCGCTGGATATTCTGGCGGCGGTGGTGACGCGGTGGGCGGGCACCCGGGAGCACTTGCGGGTTGCACGGCCGGGGTTCTTCGCCTGGCTCGAACGTTTCGACCGCCATCCCGCATTGGCGCCGGTCTTCTCGCGGCATTGGCCATAGGACACCGCCAGATAAAGGTGGGAGCGGGCAAGCCCGCTCACACAGGGGATGTGCGGTGCGCAGGGATCACTCGCCGCGAATGTACTGCTCCAGCTGCCGAATCAGTTCAGCCTGTTCGGCAATGGCTTCCTTGACCAGGTCACCGATCGACAGCAAACCCATCAGCTCACCGTCCTCCACCACCGGCAAGTGCCGCAGGCGTTTGTCGGACATGATGCCCATGCAGGTTTCGACGGTTTGATGGGTGTCCACGGTGATCACCGGCGACACCATAATGTCGCTGACTGGTGTGCCGACGGAGGAGCGCCCCTTGAGCACCAGTTTGCGCGCATAGTCCCGCTCACTGATGATGCCGACCACCTTTCCATCTTTCAGCACCGGCAACGCACCGACGTTTTTCGCGGCCATCACCATCAGTGCTTCCAGCACCATTTGATGCGGCGCAATGGTGTGGACTTCCTGATTCTGTTGGGCCTTTAACTTGAGCAACTGGGCGACGGTTTTCATGACGGCTTCTCGGGTGTTGTCGTTGTTCTTGAAGAATCGTAGAGACACGCTCACAGAGCAAGGCACAAAGCGGCAGATAACACGCAAATAGCGTCATTCAGTGATTTTTCTTTCGTAAACCTCCCGATCTGTCGCGAGAGAGCGTCTGTCGGCCGGATAGACTGAGGCCTGGAGGGCGTTCAGTTTTGTCGCGTGTCGATCCGGGAGCCCAGGTAATGGGGGAGTATGGATTTTTTGGTTAATACCTTGAAATAGAGAGAGGGAAATCGAATAAAGAAGTTCGGGTAGGCTCGCACCTCCAATAAGTCACGGATGACTCGTTATTATGTTTGATGCTCTAACGGCTGCTAAATCTACGCAGCGTTCACTGCCTGAGTCTATGACTCAGAGTCCGCACACACCTTTCATTGCCAAGTCTCTTCCAGACTGGCTGTTGAGCACCCGTGCAGAAAATCGCGTCGCTTTAAAACAGAATGTCGGACCTGCCATGCCCTGGTATGACAGGGCGTCGGCGCAATTACGTGGAGAGATGAAAAGGGCGTTTGAGGACAGTTGGGTATCACAAAACGAAACTGATAAAACCCTGAACAAAATTCAGGAAGTCGAAACGTTCGCAGAACAGCTTTTAATCACTGCACTGAAAGACAAGTACGGCATTACCCTGGATGTCAAAGCGACCTACCTGCGGCTTTACTGCCCCAAGGGCATTGTCGTCGGGTTTGATGTGCGGACGCTGTCGCTGCTTGAGGCCTCGCTGCATAACTTCGAAGTTAAAGAAACCCGAGCGGGTTATTTCGACAGGGCGAGTGACTTCATTACAAAGCCTTCTGCTTCCGGGCAATTCGACGTCGTGCCGATCAAACATAAACTGTCTGTCGAGGCCTTTGCAGCGCTGTGTCGTGAACTGGATATCGGGGCTCGATACCAAACTTACCTGAAGGTGTTCATTAGCTTCACCAACCCGGTGGCGAGGGCGGTGTTACAACATAAAGTAAAGAACAGCCAACAGGATGCGTTGCGTGCGGCCAGTGTTCTGGCGCTCATGAAACAAGATATCGATCATGAAACTCACCGCCTGCTGTTGAATCTGGTTGCGGGGCATCAAACACTGACTTTGCGCGGTACACCGATGTACCGCTACGAGTTGACGATGATGGACACAGCCCTGACAGGCATTGTTCTGATTTCGGCGGACCTCGATCGCAGCCGTCAGCTCGAACAAGTCATCGCTTATATCCCTCATGATCCGGAACATCCGGTCAAACAATACCCCTCCCTGGCCAGCTTCTACAGAGAGCTGATCACTCAATTACGCGTCCCTGGGTATCAGCGCTTTTTCAGCCGGTTCGTCCCTCACCAACAGCGGGGCACCTTCTTTTTCCAGCTCAATAACCGGCTTTCAAGCATTCAATGGCATGCATCCTTGCCGTTTGAGCAAAAGCCGGCGTGGCGTGAGGAGCCGAATATCAATCCTGATTTACGGATGACCTATCTGCGAAACAGCGGTGACTTCTGGACCCATGACTTTCACCAGAAACTGAACAAGATCCTCGATGATGCTCGGGCTATGGCGGTCCCCACTGACGATGAGGATGAAAAATCTCGTTGGGCGCGTTGGGATAGTTTTCAAAAAGTTGCCGTCGCCGTTCTTGAAGTGGCCGCTTTTGTGGCGACGCCCTTTGTACCGTTGCTTGGCGAGTTGATGCTGGCCTATACCGCCTATCAACTGCTTGATGAAACGTTCGAAGGGATTGTCGAGTGGTCAGAAGGGCAGCGGAGCGAAGCAGCCGGGCATCTGATCGGTGTGGCTGAAAGCCTGATCCAGTTGGGTGCATTCGCGGCAGGAGGCAAAGTAGTGGGCACCCTGTTGCCGCTCAAGTCGTCGCCCTTTATCGAGGGCATGAGGGTCGTAGAAAAGAGCGATGGCAGGTCGCGGTTATGGGAGGCGGATCTGGGGCGCTACGCACAGTCGGTCACCCTTGATGAGTCTGCCCGGCCGGATGAAAAGGGCATTTATCGACATTCCAGGCAGGAAGTGCTGCCGCTCGATGGCAGGCAGTTTGTGATTGAGCCTGATCCAGGATCGGATCAGTACCACATCCAGCATCCTCGTCGGCCCGACGCGTATGCCCCCCGTCTTGTACACAATGGCGTTGGTGCGTGGACGCATGAGGCTGAGCGCCCTCAGGCCTGGCAGGGCGTCACCCTGATGCGACGCCTGGGACATCGCGTCGATTCGTTTTCCGATCAAACCCTGGAACAGATCCGGATCGTCAGCGGTGTTGACGATGCGGTATTGCGCAAACTACATGTTGAGCATGAGCGGCCACCGGCGTTGCTGGTGGCAACCATCAAGCGTTTTACCGCTGACCAGGAGGTTAAAACCTTCATCGAGCGGATCAGCAGCCATGATCCGCAGGTGTATGGTCAGGCCGATGTGCAGACTCAGCTGGAACTGCTGACGCTTCATCGCAAATGGCCCAAGAACCGTACCGTGCAGTGGCTCGACGCTCAAGGCAAGGTGCTCTGGCAATCTTCGCCAGACCTGGGCGAACCGATAATCAAGGTCAGATCCGGGCAGACTGGTTACCACGATCTGGCCGCAACACTGCTGTCCCAACTGCAGGAACAGGAGGTCAAGACGCTGCTGGATGAAGCGTTTGGCAATGGAACCATCGCCCTGGATGTGCGGGCGGCCAGACTGCGTGCGCTCATCGCCGCGGCGGCCAGGGAGCAAAAAACGACGTTGGTGGATGCTCGCTTCAGACTCGATGAAGCACCTGTCGACCCTGACGTTGCGGCGCACGTTGAATGGTTGCGTAGCGAGTTTCCGCAAATGCCGGGTGTCATCATGGATGAGTTGCTGGTCGGTATCACCGAGGCGGAACAAACACAGATGAGCGATCGACAGCATTTGCCGTTGCGACTGCGACAGGAGGTCCGCTTGGCGATGCGTGAATGGCGGATTGTGCGGGCGTACGAGGGGTTGTATTTACCGTCGAGCGCGAATCTGGATACCAGTCGGCTGGCGTTGTACAGTCTTGAGCGACTGCCAGGCTGGTCGCCCGAGGTGCGCATCGAGATTCGCAACCAGTCGTTCGAGGGTCCGCTGCTCGACAGTATCGGGCCGGAGCATGCGTCCATTCGCAAAGTGCTGGTGCAAACCCTGGAGAACACCTTTCAGCCCTATGACGAAGAGGGTAATACGCTGCATGGCGCCGACGATTTCTATACCGCCCTGTTACAAGCCTTGCCTGACGCCACGCGCAGAAAACTGGGCCACGAAATCGGCCAAGGCATCCAGTTGCGACAGACATTGCAGAACGCACCGCTGACGCATGCGGCGCTGCGCGAAATTCTCCCGGATCCCTCTGTTCAGCAGGTTTTGGACACCGCGGCCGCAACCCGTTTGCGCGGAGCCGTTCAGGGATATGCGCGGATCAATGAGCCTCTGCTCGGTACAGGGGGGACCTTGAGTTTGGAGGATCGGTTCAAGGTGCTGTATCCGCAGGCGAATGCGGATACGTTTGCCGATTTTGTCCGCTCATCGGGCTCGCAGACTCAGGCGTTACGGCTCATCGACGAACGGGAATTGGAGTTCGAGGAGCTGACCAAAACCCTGTATAGCTGGGTGGCGATCGAGAGAGGAGAGCTTCTGCCTATGGATCAGCGCTACCACAAAGGGCGTTTTGCCAAGGCAATCAAACAATGCTGGCAGGCAGCACAAGCGTCGGGGCCGGAGGGCTACGCGCTGGATCTGGATTTTCACTGGACGAGTGATTTTCTGGAGTATCTGCCAGTGTTGAACGCTGATTTTCAGCATGTCAGTTCGCTGCAGTTCCGCCATGTCGAATTGCGCACTGATATCACCGGTTTTCTTGGTTATTTTCCCAATTTGAGAGCGCTGGATTTGAGCGATAACGCGCTGGTCGCCGCCCCTCGCTTGCAAGAAAGTCTGCCAGTGCTCGAGCATCTGAACCTCTCCGATAACCAACTGACGCTGACCGCTGACAGTGCGGCGGATCTGGCCGGTCTGACCCGTCTGCAAACGCTGAGACTGGCCGGTAACCCGGCGCTGTCGCAGATGCCGGATGTCAGCAGGATGGCCGAACTCGACCTGTTGGATCTGCACGATACCGGTATCACGGAGTGGCCCACCGGCCTGCTCTCGCTGCCGCGACCGCGCGCCTTTGAACTGGATCTGCAGGGCAATCCGATCGAACAGGTTCCCCAAGTGACACCCGGTTCGGAGCAGGCACGGCTTGTTGCCCGCACCCGTTTGAGTCGCGACCGGTTGTCTGATCAAGGTCGTGAACAATTTCAGAGCTATATGCGCTCGGTAGGGTATGACCCGGCACGCAGTTACCCGCCCAAGGGCGAGGAGACCAGTGTGTACTGGCTGGAAAGTTTGTCTGACGTACAACGAGAAGGCAGGCAAGCGAGCTGGGATGAGCTTGAAGGGGAGCCGAATGCCCAGGGATTTTTCGAGGTGCTGGAGCAACTCACCGACTCAGCCGATTACGTCGAGCAAGCCAGCCGCCCCGGGCTGACACAACGAGTGTGGCGCATGCTCGATGCCGCTGCCCAGGACACCCCGCTACGCGAAGAACTGTTTCGTATGGCGAGCAACCCTGATTCCTGCGCTGACGCCGGTGCGCAGATTTTCAATGAAATGGGGATCAAAGTACTGGTTCACGAAGCGCATCTGGCCGGCAGCCCTGAGCAGGTCGAAACGAGCCTGATCAAGTTGGCGAAGGGCAAGTCCCGTCTGGATCAGGTTAATGAAATCGCCCGCGCCACCGTCCAGAGCCGATTGCAGGCCGGTGAAAGCTTTATGGCGGTCGATGAAGACGGGGACGTCACGGGTACCATTGATGAGGTGGAAGTTTATCTGGCGTTTCAGACCGGCCTGGCGGATCGGCTTGATCTGCCATGGCAATCGCGAGGGATGTTGTTCCGGGAGATGGCCGAGGTCAGTGATGCGCAGATAGATCAGGCGTATGAATCGGTTTTGTCGCTCGAGGCGGGTGAGGGGGGGCTGAACCGGATTATTGAACAGCGGTTCTGGCGCAAGTACCTGAAAAGTCGCCACGCGCAAGCGTTCGCACAGAATTCGACGGTGTATAACGCCAGATCAGAAGAGCTGCTCAATCGGCATTTGGCGGGCGCTGTCTCGCAGCAGGTGTATGAGCGCGAACTTCTTGAGTTGGGTGAGGGGCGTAAGGGGTTGTTGAGGACGTTAACAGTGGAGGCGTTGAAAAAGGCCGCATAGCCTGCACGGTCCCGCATCGCATCACGCGACCGGTCTGTCGTTGCGGATAGACCGGTCTTTTTCAGGCCGTTAGCGTGTTTGGCCCCAGAAGGATATTGCCCTATCGGTACTCCTCTATCGCGCTGTTCCACTGGGAACGAGTCGTCGCCGTTCTCCCTGTCAAGACATCAAAGGCTGACGTATTGTCGTAGGACTCAAGCAAGATATGGGTGCAGTTGAAACAGGCGGGAAAGGCAGCTGCTGCTTGCGCCCCTTGTAGTTTTTGCGTCACCACCTCAATGAGCGCCGGGTCAGTTATCCCGGTCTGCGCTTGCTGGATATAAAGCGCAAGATTGGCCGCTTGAACTTCTGCGTGGGCGGCAGGGAGTCCACTGGATTGGGGCAGGTCACCCTCGCTCGCCGCTACATGACCTTGAATACGGTTCTTTATCAGCGGATGAAGTGGTGTTTGTTCATACTCTACGCCTGCCAGGCTAATCGTTTTAGATGTCGTCCCTTGGTAGATTTTCACAGTTAGCGCGGGATCTCTGATTCGCTCGATATACCGGTTACTCATATATTCGGTGTATTTATCAGGATCGCTGAATCTCAGGATGCCACCTGCAACCGGATTGTCTCTACCGAGACCGTCATCTGCATTTCTGTGCACCTCTACACCATGCTTGGCTTTAGTAAGCGTTACATTTTTCTCTAAAGGGATGTTGAAAGTGTCGGTGATGTAAATGGTGTCGTCAGGTGTTGAGCCTTTAATTGCTGCTCCCGCATGCGCGACAGCGACGTTGGATTTGAAATTTTTTGAGAACCGCGCATCCGGATGCTCTTTAAAGTGCGCCTCGTCTGACGCCAGTTGTTTGGTCGCGGAGCCTTTTACTATAGGCGCTGGATGAGTGCTCGGCCCCGCGAGCATAGCGGTAGTTCGGTCACTTACCCGCTTGGTAAGTGCGTCTCCTTTGGCAAGTCCGAGGATATCCACAAAACTCATCGGATTATTCCCCACCATCGCATACAGATTCAACCCATCCACAGCCCCCGCCGGGTCGGCACTGATCCAGCGCTGCAACCAGGGCGCGTAATAGCGCCGTCCATAGTAGTAAAGTCCGCTGTCATCCATCTCCTTGCCCGAATAGCGGATGGTTTTATAACTGACTTCCCGCACCGAATCCGCTCTCAGCAAGGCTGTGCCGCCGAAGGGATAATATTCTTCGTGGCTGATCAGGCGGGCCGTTTGATCGAGTTCGATGAGACTGGAACCCTGATTGTCGTCGAGGCAGTAGCGCACCTGGTCGGCATCGATGTCCCCCGGGTGACCGTTGAGCCAATGCAGGCAACGCACGTTGCCGATCACGCTCGGCAAGATGATGACATGCAACTCTTCACCCGTTTCACGGGTGTGTATTTCAAGGCCGGGAGCGTAGTGCACATCGTGAAAATGACTGGTCGTTGACGTGTGGGTTTCGTGGTGTTTATAGACACGTTCGCCTTTGCTGTAGCAATAGGTTTCCTTATCGTCGAGGCCTGTCTTGCGCTTGATCAGCGTGACGGAGGCCAACTGATCAAGGATGTTCCAGTGCAAGGCTTGGCCCGGTTGCAAGGCCTTGAGATTGCCATGACGGTCAAACAGCGTTGAGAAATCGGGTTCAGAACCCTCCTCTTTCCAGCGCACGCCACGGTTGCTTGAGGGGTCAATGCACATCTCATGGGTGTAGCCGCCCACCGCGCGACTATGAGTCAATTTGGTCAGGTTGCCGCCCGTGTCGTACTCGTAGAATTGTGTGTAGTTCAGGATATTGTTGGGGTCGTTCGGCAACGGACGCCCCGGCATGCTAGAGGGCGGAGTGGTGTCATGGCCGGTGGCGCTGACCAACCGGTACAGCGAGTCATAGGTGAACAGGCGGGTTCCATCAATGTACTGGTTGGCGAAGAACACCGGATTGAAGGTGTGATCTTTAATGCTCAGCACGTTACCGACGTTGTCATAGCCATATTCCAGATCTTGCCGCGGGGCCTGGCCAGGTACACCGGCCTTCATGTTCGTCAGACGACCATCCGCCTGGTCGTAGATCCAGATTTTGGTCACGCCGTTGCCGAGTCGTTGTTCGATGACCTGGCCTTCGGCGTTGTACCGCGCGTCCTTGAGGATGTCCTGAATGGTATCGCTGGCATCGATTTGCAGCGTTACCTGCTTGAGTTGCCCGGCAATATCGTAGCGTGAATGTTGCTGATGATTGCCGGCATCCGTCTGGCTCAGCGCCTTGCCGTCTGCACCGTAGCGCCATCGTGTGGTGTAGGCGCTGCCATCGAATAAGGTGCGGATTTCTTCAAAAGGCAGGTAATGGAGGCTAAAGGAGCCGAATGCCATCGAGCCCGAAGGATCGACTTTCTTGATCAACTGACCACGCAGGTTTCGCCCTGGATCCGCATCGGCCTGCCCATAGGTCAAGACCTCGACGTTCGGTTGAGCATTGACGTCAACCGCCAACATGCGCAATTGATCATCGTAGGTATTTCGCCATTGATTACCGCGCTCATCCCAGCGATTGAGGACTTCACCGGCCACTCCCAACAGGCTCAGACGCCAGCCGGAGTCGACGCTGTCGACCTTCAGCGCTTGACCGGCCAGCCCATGGACTGTCGTCAGGTTAGACCTCGAGCCGTACAGGCGTGGATCCCAGTGCTCCACCGCTCTGCCTGCGACGTCATGACGCTGTCGGGTGATGAGTGTTTCCAGAGGAGCGCCAGTGCTCTTGCGCAGGTAGGCTACCTGGCGAACCGCCAGGCCGCGACCATCATAGACAGTCACTGATGGGGTGTTCCGATGCACGGTGAGATCCATCTCTCAACCTCCTTCGATGCATTGCATCGGTCATGGCAAAGGGGTTTCTCCAAGCCTCGATGCTATCAACGTAAGAGAGGTGTGTAACCTGTCATACATGACAGGTGAAGCGGCCTGTCCCGGCGCATCCACACGGTTGCCCAATGGCGCGTAGAATTACGCCTCAGTATCAATTTTGAGGTTACAGTGGTGGATTTACAGCAGGGCTTCGTCCTGACCCGGCATTGGCGCGATACCCCGGCCGGCACCGAAGTCGAGTTCTGGCTGGCGACCGATGCCGGTCCCCGGCGCATCCGCCTGCCGCATCAACCGTCGGTCGCGTTCATTCCACAGGCCATGCGCGAGCAAGCCGAAACGGTGTTGCGCGGCGAAAAGAATGTCGAGCTGCGGCCATTGGCGCTTCTGGACTTCGAGCACCGCCCGGTGCTCGGCCTGTATTGCCAACAGCACGGCCAGCTGATGCGCCTGGAAACCGCACTGCGCAAATCGGGCGTCGAGGTGTTCGAAGCCGACATCCGTCCGCCGGAACGCTACATGATGGAGCGGTTCATCACCGCGCCGGTTTTGTTCGGCGGCACGCCCGGTGCCGACGGCCTGCTGCTCGACGCGCAAATGAAGCCCGCCCCCGGCTACCGGCCGAACCTGCGGCTGGTCTCGCTGGACATCGAAACCACCGCGCAGGGCGAGCTGTATTCCATCGCCCTGGAAGGCTGCGGCGAGCGCCAGGTGTACATGCTCGGGTCGCCCAATGGAGATGACAGCGGGGTGGATTTCCAGCTCGAATACTGCGACTCGCGAACCCTGTTGCTGAAAAAACTCAACGAATGGTTCGCCCGACATGATCCCGACGCGATCATCGGCTGGAACGTCGTGCAGTTCGACCTGCGGGTGCTGCACGAACATGCCCGCCGCCTGGCGGTGCCATTGAAGCTGGGGCGTAGCGGTGAAGAAATGCAGTGGCGCGAGCACGGCAGCGGCAATCATTATTTTGCCTCGGCTGCCGGTCGGTTGATCATCGACGGCATCGAGTCGCTGCGTTCGGCGACCTGGAGCTTCCCCTCGTTCAGTCTGGAAAACGTCGCGCAAACCCTGTTGGGCGAGGGCAAGTCGATCGACAACCCGTACCAGCGCATGGACGAAATCAACCGCATGTTCGCCGAGGACAAGCCGGCCCTGGCCAAGTACAACCTCAAGGACTGCGAACTGGTGACGCGGATCTTCGCCAAGACCGAGTTGCTGACCTTTCTGTTGGAGCGCGCCAGCGTCACCGGTTTGCCGGCGGATCGCAGCGGCGGCTCGGTGGCGGCGTTCACCCATTTGTACATGCCGTTGATGCACCGCCAGGGCTTCGTCGCGCCGAACCTTGGCAATAAACCACCGCAGGCCAGCCCCGGCGGGTTTGTCATGGACTCGCAACCGGGGCTGTACGAATCGGTGCTGGTGCTCGATTACAAAAGCCTTTATCCGTCGATCATCCGCACCTTCCTGATCGACCCGGTGGGCTTGATCGAAGGGCTCAAACACCCCGACGATAGCGAGTCGGTGCCGGGTTTTCGCGGTGCCCGTTTCTCACGGACCCGGCATTGCCTGCCGGCCATCGTCGCCCGGGTCGCCGAAGGCCGCGAAACCGCCAAGCGCGAGCACAATGCGCCGTTGTCGCAGGCTCTGAAGATCATCATGAATGCGTTCTACGGCGTACTCGGTTCCAGCGGTTGCCGCTTCTTCGATACGCGACTGGCCTCATCCATCACCTTGCGTGGGCACGAGATCATGTGGCGCACCCGTCAATTGATCGAAGCTAAGGGCCACGCGGTGATCTATGGCGACACCGACTCGACCTTTGTCTGGCTGCGCCGCCCCCATGGTCAGGCCGAAGCCGCGCAGATCGGCCACGCGCTGGTGGACCACGTCAACCAATGGTGGCGCGAGCATGTGAAGCAGGAGTACGGGCTGGAAAGTGCCCTGGAACTGCAGTTCGAAACCCACTACAAACGCTTTCTGATGCCAACCATTCGTGGCGCCGAGGAGGGCAGCAAGAAGCGCTATGCCGGGCTGGTCACCCGCGCCGACGGCACCGACGAAATGGTCTACAAAGGCCTGGAAACCGTGCGCACCGACTGGTCGCCGCTGGCCCGGCAATTCCAGCAGGAGCTGTACCTGCGCATCTTCAATCGCAAGCCCTATCAGGATTACGTACGTGACTATGTGTGCAAGACCTTGGCCGGTGAGTTCGACGAGCGCCTGATCTACCGCAAACGCCTGCGTCGCCCCCTTGATGACTATCAACGCAACGTGCCGCCCCATGTACGGGCTGCGCGGATTGCCGATGACTACAACGACCAGCAGGGGCGGCCACGGCAATATCACAACGGCGGCTGGATCAGTTACGTGATCACGGTCGCCGGCCCCGAGCCGCTGGAAGTGCGCAGCGCGCCCATCGACTACGACCATTACGTCACCCGACAGCTGCAACCGGTGGCGGATGCGATCCTGCCGTTCGTGGATGACGATTTCTCAACGCTGATTGGTGGGCAGCTGGGCCTGTTTTGAGTCCAGCAGCGACAGCGTCCAGTCATCCGGTATGCCGTGAAAGTACTGATCCAGCGCCTGATGGAACAGGCTGCCTTTTGGCGAAACCTGGGCGAACAGCGTCATCGATGAGTGAAACTTGAGGTTGTCGGGGTGACCGAAAATCCTGGTAATCGAGCGTTGAGGAACATCCAGCACCAGTTGCGTGCAGGTGCGCAAGCGTGGCCCCAGCAACGGATGCTCCAGGTACGCCGCAGCTTCCTCACTGGAGCGAATGGCGAAGTAGCGGGACATTTCGCTGTCACCCAACCCGGCAAACTGCGGAAAGATGAACCACATCCAGTGTCGGCGCTTCTGGCCGGCGCGCAGTTCATCCTGAACCCACTCAAACACAGGGTTCTGCGCCTGGACGAAGCGTGGCAAATTGAAAGAGTCGAGCTGATCGGTACTTCTCATGCCGATGCCCTCTGATATAACCGTGCTGGCTCAGACCATGGCCAACCGCTGCTTGCGTTGTGGCGCGCGAAGCGCTTGGTCCAGCGCCTCCAGATCCCCAGCATCCAGACTCAGTTGTGTCGCTTGTGCGTTGAGTCGCACATGCTCGGGGTGGACCGCTTTGGGGATAGCGATCACTCCGCTCTGACGCAGAATCCATGCCAGCGCTACCTGCGCAGGTGTCGCCTGGTGACGGGCGGCAACCTGCTTGAGCGTTGGATTGGCCAGCATATGCCCGCCCTGGCCGATTGGACAGTAAGCCATCACCGGCATTTTCTGCTGTTGGCTCCAGGGCAGTAGATCGAAT
The DNA here is from genome assembly GCF_058148225.1 of Pseudomonas sp. DF5. Classification (NCBI taxonomy): domain Bacteria; kingdom Pseudomonadati; phylum Pseudomonadota; class Gammaproteobacteria; order Pseudomonadales; family Pseudomonadaceae; genus Pseudomonas; species Pseudomonas sp. DF5. The sequence goes on along the minus strand of NZ_JBYVYM010000013.1, from coordinate 118,333 downwards.
TCGATGCCGCGCTCTTCCAGGTTATACAGCACCTGATTGGTGGCGCAGGCCGGTGAAGCCAGTTCTTCCAGGTCATCCAGGTCGAAGTTGGACACACCCCAACGGCCGATCTTGCCGTCTTCGCGCAGGCGTTCGAAGGCTTCGACGGTTTCTTCAAGGGGATACTCACCGCGCCAGTGCAACAGGTAGAGATCGATGTAATCGGTATTCAGCCGCCGCAGACTGCGTTCGCAGGCCTGGGGGATACCTCTGCGGCTGGCGTTGTGGGGGTAGACCTTGCTGACGAGGAAAACCTGGTCACGCAGGCCTGCAATGGCTTCACCCACCACCTCTTCAGCGCCTCCTTCAGCGTACATTTCAGCGGTGTCGATCAGGGTCATGCCCAACTCGATGCCCAGGCGCAGCGCTGCAACTTCCTTGGTGTGTTGGGAGCGTTCCTCTCCCATGTGCCAGGTGCCTTGGCCGATGACCGGCACAGGGCGGCCGGCCAGCTCAAGAGTACGCATGAATCCTCCTTGTCTAAGTCCGATCGATACTACAGTTGGCAGCAAAATAGCAGGGTGGTTCCGTCGCCATCATGAAAGATCGCAGCCCGCGGGGGCGGGGTTATACCCGCGATATTGGAGCTGCCGCGGACTGCGATCTTGTTTGAACTAGCGGGCTGAAAACCTGAACACGGTGGTCTGGGCATAGGTCTTGCCCGGATCCAGCCGCGTGGACGGGAAGGCCGGCTGGTTCGGTGAGTCTGGATAATGCTGGGTTTCCAGAGTAAAGGCACCCCAATGCGGGTAAATCTTGCCGGCCTTGCCCTTGACCGTGCCGTCGAGGAAGTTGCTGGTGTAGAACTGTACGCCAGGTTCGGTGGTGTAGAGCTGCAAGCGACGGCCGGATTGCGGATCGCTGACATCGGCGGCGAGTTTGCCCAGGTCGCCCTTGGCATCCAGCACCCAGTTGAAATCAAAACCACCTTGTTTCGGTTCGGCGAATTTCAACTGTGGGTGATCGGCCTTGATGTGTTGACCGATGGCGGTCGGTTGGGTGAAGTCCATCGGCGTGCCGGCGACCGGGGCCAGTTCGCCGGTGGGAATCAGTTTGCCGGTGACCGGCGTATAACGGGTGGCGTGCAAGGTGGCGAGTTGCTTCAACACATCGCCGTTACCCGCGCCGGCCAGATTGAAATAGCTGTGGTTGGTCAGGTTCAGCACTGTGGGTTTATCGGTGCTGGCCTTGTAGTCGATGCGCAGCTCATTGTTCTCGGTGAGGCTGTAGGTGACCTCGGTTTTCAGGTTTCCCGGAAAGCCCATTTCGCCATCCGCCGACAGGTACGTCAGCGTTACGCCCACTGAATCCTTGCCCTTGCTCGGTTCAGCTTTCCACACCCGCTTGTCGAACCCTTGAGCCCCACCGTGCAGCGAATTGGTGCCGTCGTTGAGTGGCACCTGAAAGCGTTTGCCGTCCAGCTCGAAGGCACCATTGGCCAGGCGATTGCCGAAGCGGCCGATGGTCGCGCCGAAGAACGCCTTGCCGCTTTGATAACTCTGCACGTCATCGAAGCCGAGCACCACATCGTCGAGCTTGCCGTTTTTGTCCGGCACTTTCAGCGATTGGAGAATCCCGCCGTAGGTAATGACCGTGGCCTGCAGGCCATGGCTGTTGCGCAAAATGTATTGCTCGACGGGTGTGCCGTCATTGGTTTTGCCGAAGGCTTTTTGTTCGCTGGACAAACCAGTGGCGTGAGCGGAGAGGGTGGCGATCATCAGGGAGAGTCCGAGGCCAGAGAGCAGGTGTCGGGATTGAAGCATGGTTGACCTTCCTTTTTGTTGTTTTTAAGAAGTAGTCATACTAATGATCGTGATTTAGCGCGATCAAGGAAGGATTTATAGTCTATGTCTCAAGTATTGCAATTATAAAGTATGACTAATTTGAGCGATCTTTTGCGATAGCCCGCGCTTACGGACCACCGGTACTGCACTTTTTCAGCTTTCACGGTTCTATCCTTGGCCAGCCTGCGGCGATCCCCACCGCCGGCCCATGCCCAAGTTCAAGAACCCATGGCTCGAGTTTTACCCCGTTTTACCCTGCACATTCGCCGTCATTGCTTGCTGCTGATTAGCCTGTCGATGCTCTTCGTCAGTGGCTGCAGCCATCAGCCGGGCAACGATGTCATCAGCCAGTTTCGCAATGGCAAACCCCAGGAATTCCTCCAGACCAGCGTCGACCGCATGGCGACCCTGACGATGCGCGACAACCTCGAAAGCCTCTACCTGCTGATGAACAAGCTCTACCTGCGCAACCCGGATGAGCTGAAAAAGTCCGGCTTCCTGGATGTCGGCACCGCAGAAAAACAAGTGCGCATGGCCATCGAACAGCAAGAGCCGCTGCCCACGCTCGGCGGCAAAAAAGACCTGGCGGCGCTGAGCTTTGCCATGAGCCCGGAGTTCCTCGGTGACCGGGTCGGCGCGTTCATCTATGCCATCGGCAGCATGCTGGTGACGGCCCATGGCAATCGGCTGGAGTTCTACATGACGGATGCGCTCAACCCGACCTTCGTCAGCAATGCCGCGCGCAACATCGAAAAAGCCACCTGGATCTTGAGCCAGCGGCAAAACAGGCAAGGCGAGCCTTTGCTGTTCTCCAATGAAATTTCGGAGGAGGGCAGCAACCTGAGTTTTGCCGTGGAGTTCGGCAAGATCGTCGCGCGGCTGGACCTGCTGACCCAGATGCTCGACGAACGGTACCGGCGGATCGGCCTCAACTACGCTCAGAGTTTGCTGTTTTTGAATTTTTTGCCGGTGCAATAAGACGAGTGATGCTGTGTCAGTTAGAACACGATTTCCTTGTGGGAGCGGGCTTGCTCGCGAAAGCGGTTTAACATTCAACGTTTATGTTGACTGACACACTGCCTTCGCGAGCAAGCCCGCTCCCACAAGGGATTGGTATTGAGGAGGAGATCGCTGTTCCAGATCGGTGAATTGGCATAACGATAGACCGCATCGATATATGTGGTTATAAGAAAAATCGCTATGCTGCTGACCGGTTTGTTTATTGCGAATTTCTGGACGTATTAATGGATTTCGGTAATTTCGGGTTGGTCGTGGCAGGTCTGGTGGTCGGCTTTATTGTCGGCATGACCGGCGTCGGGGGCGGTTCGTTGATGACGCCGATCCTGCTGTGGTTCGGCGTTAACCCGGCCACGGCGGTGGGCACGGATTTGCTGTACGCGGCCATTACCAAATCCAGTGGTGTACTGGTTCATCGCAAGAACAAGAATATCGACTGGGCGATCACCGGTTGGCTGACCCTCGGCAGTGTGCCGGCGGTGGCCCTGACGCTGTGGTTCCTGAGCACTTTGCAGACCTCGCCCGAGGCGATGAACGCCATCATCAAACAGGCGCTGGGTTTCGTATTGTTCGCTACGGCGCTGGCGATTTTCTTCAAGAAACGCTTGCTCGATTTCGCCCACAAACGGGCGGGCGGCCACTACAACCCCAGCGGTTCCCGGTTGAATGCACTGACCGTGATCACCGGTCTGGTCCTCGGCACCATGGTGGCCCTGACCTCCATCGGCGCTGGCGCCCTGGGCACCGTTGCGCTGTTCATCCTGTATCCGCTGCTGCCCACTCGTCGCCTGGTCGGCACCGAAATCGCTCACGCGGTGCCCCTGACCCTGGTCGCCGGCCTGGGCCACGCAAGCATGGGCAACATGGATTGGCACGTGTTGGGCTTCTTGCTGGTCGGCTCGCTGCCAGGGATTTACCTGGGCAGCCATTTGACCGGGCGCATCTCCGACGAACTGCTGCGTCCGTGTCTGGCGACGATGCTGGTGCTGATTGGCTATAAACTGGCTTTCTGATCCGATACTTCTTCCCGAGTAAAAATCTCCAGCAGATGCCCGTCCGGGTCATCGAAATACACACGCCGGCCACCGGCGTAATCGTTGATCTCGTTGGGCCGCTGCTTACCGGGGTCGGCCCACCACGGCTGCTTGATCGCCTGCAGGCGAGCGAAGGCCGCATCGAAGTCGTCGTCTCCAATCAAGAACGCATAGTGTTGGGACGCGATGGGCGGGTCGTTGTTGTAGAAATCCAGCGACACCCCGTTATCGAACTTGACCACCAGCATCGGCCCGAACGGCTCGGGATCGGGCAGGCCGAGGAGGTCGGTCAGGTAGCGTGCCGAAACCTGTTTGTCACGGCACCAGACGATGGTGTGGTTCAGCTGAGCGCTCATGGATAAACCCTCACGATGAATCAGCTATGAGATTAGCTCAGGCTGTTGCGCAATGACCGCCCTGACCTAAGCTTGGGCAAGGCGGAACACAATCGCGGTGCATCGCCCGGAACGATCACCGCGATGCGCAATCATTAGAGCGTGGATATCAAAAGGAGATGCGCATGCTCATCAGGTCTTTGACCCTGGCTACCCTGTTGGCTTTCGTCGGTCCTTCATTCGCCGCCGATGACGATTCCCCGCTGGTTAAAGACGTGGGCCGGGCTCGACCCCTGATTGTCATCGCGCCCAGTTCGGTGGACCCGGTTTGGCTCAACCTGAAAAAATCACTGGACGACTCTGCCAACCGCAAGGGCTTCACCGATCGAAACATGGTGCTGTACACCGTGATCAATACGATGGGCCAACGGGACGGCAAAGACCTCGACCCGCAATCGACGATGGCGTTGATCCGCTCGCTCAAGCTGGGTGCCGGGGCGAAGAGCAAAATTATCCTGATCGGCAAGGATGGCGAAAAGAAGCTTGAGCAGTCGGATGCAGTCGAGTTGAAAGAGATATTCAACACCGTCGACCAGTTGCCGACGGCCGAGAAGGAAGCAACGGTACCGGTGCCAGCGCCGGTGGCTGAAGTCGCACCGGTCAAAGGTGCTAAAGGCGCCAAAGGCAAACCGGCGAAGCCTGCCAAGCCGGCTGAGCAGCCGGATGATTGAATTTTCGCTGGTCAGTCAAGAAATCTGAGCGACGAAAATCCTGTGGGAGCGTGCGGTGCGGCGATCCCACAGGTTCTGCGTCTTGACCATTTTTCGTTTATCCCCCGATCGTCCGTAGCAGCTGCCGAGCCTGCGAGGCTGCGTTCGGCTGCGCAGCAGTCGCCAAACCTGCCACCGCGTGCTTTCAGGCAAATCGCGTTCACCGGATGACGACCGCTTCGCGGCCGAACGCAGCCTCGCAGGCTCGGCAGCTGCTACGGAGTCGGGGCGTCCTAGGACGTTAAGTCTGCGCCTTCGTTTGCGTCGGACATTTCCTGCAAGACGTAGCGCATTCCATGAACTATCGCCCCGTCGACTGCCCGGATAACCTTCTTCTGCCGCTGCAAAATCAGTGGTCGGATGTGGAAGTCCGTGGTCAGAGATACTTACCAACGCTTGTAAAGCGCATGGCGACATTTTTTATGTCAACATTGCCGCGTTATGGCGGCTGTGCGCGGGAGCACCGTCGGGTGCGCCGGGTTTTGGTGAGTTTCCCTGGTCTTCCACACCTGCGTACAGCTGCCACCCTCATGTGGAAGTGAGATGGGTAGCTCCCCCTGAAACTCAACAGAGTACTTCCCATATGAAGAAACAAACGCCTAACCCTCCCGAAACCCAAGCCGATGATGATTCCCTAGATCCCGTCGAACTTTCCGAAGTGACCGAACCCGCCATCAGCGCTCGTTTACGTAACCCCAGGCGCGCCGACCCGATCAGCCACATCTTCACCATCGTCCCCGGTGTCCACACAGAAACCCTGCTAAGCCACGCCTGCGAAACCCTCGCGTCCCTGAATGTCCTGATCACCGATCTGGCCTGCAAGCTGGAAAGCTCCAACCGCAACGTGGCGCTGTCGATTCAGCAGTTGGCGGTGGTCGCCGAATTGCTGGTGAACCGCGCGCTGGACACTATCGATCCGCCCGAAGGCGTGTCTGCTGTTCAGCCAGGCACTCAACATTGATCAGGGAGGTTCAGCTATGGCTCGATACATGCCGATTACGGGCATCGACTGCAGAATCCCGTCGTTGCTGATTGATACCGAAGCGCCTGTGGATGTGTTGCATGACACGGCGGCCTACCGCATCAGAAGCGTGACTCAACTACTGGAAACCCTCTCCATCGGCGAGGGGATCAGCCGCGAGGCATTGCTGTTGCAGGACTTCGCGCGGGTGCTGGCGATTCCGTTGCGCGACGGCTGTGATTTGATGGATGTGATCGGGCGACGATTGCAGGCACAGATTTAAATGCAGTAACGAAAATGGGCGACCTCAACGGGTCGCCCATTTTGTTTGCCAACGGAAATCTGAAACTTGGTGATCCATTGTGGCGAGGGAGCTTGCTCCCGTTCGGCTGCGTAGCAGTCGTAAATCCGGCATCCGAGGGCTATCTGATGCAACGCGGTGATGGGTTTGGGGCCGCTGCGCAGCCCAGCGGGAGCAAGCTCCCTCGCCACAGGTTCTGTGCCAATCCGGCCAATGATTTCCAGGCTCGGCAGCTGCTACGGGGCGTCGCCCTCGGCTATTTGGTCAGCGCACTCAGAATCTGGTAGGCAATTTTGACTCGCTCCGGATTCGGGTAGTTTTTGTTGGCCAGGATCACGATGCCGATGTTCTTCGCCGGGATAAAAGCGACATAGGCGCCGAAGCCGCCGGTTGAGCCGGTTTTGTTGATCAGCAAAGTGTCGCGTTGAGGTTGCGGTGGGGTCAGCCACTGGACTTCATGGGCCTCCATCGCCATCTGCGACGAGTTGCCAGCCAGTAATGTGTCGAGTGTCACCGGGTAGTTGTAGAGCTCCCACCCCAGCCCTTGAGTCATGCCACCAACCGTGTAGTAACCGGTATGACTGATGGCGATCGCTTGCTGCAAAGGCTTTTCCAGCGAAGCGGGATTCATATTCGCTTCAACATAGCGAAGCAGATCCGAGGCGCTGGTTTTCACGCCATACGCTTCGGAATCCAGTGCACCCGGCTCGACCCGCACAGGCTTGTCGTCCTTGGTGTAACCCTGGGCGTAAAGCCCCATCTGATCCTGCGACACCTTGAGGTAAGTGTGTTTGAGGCCGAGTTTCGGCAACAAGGTTTTTTCCATCAGCTCATCGAACGGCGCCCCCATGCTCTGGGCTGCCAGATAGCCGAACAGCCCAAGGCTGGGGTTTGAATACTGGCGATGAGTGCCGGCGGCGTAGATGGGTTTCCACTGCTTGAAATAGTCGAGCATCTTGTCCTGATGGTCTGCCTCGCCAGGGAATTGCAGGGGCAGGCCGCCGGCGGTGTAGGTGCCGAGTTGCAGCACGCTGATGTTGTCGAAGGCGCTGCCGCGCAGGGCTGGCAGAATCTGACTGGCGTTGTCCGACAAGGACAGTTTGCCGCTCGCCTGGGCGTAGGCGGCGAGGGTGGCGGTGAAGGTTTTGCTCACCGAACCGATCTCGAACAGGGTGTCTTCGGTGACTGCCTTGCCGTTCTCTTTCGAGGCCACGCCGTAGTTAAAGTAATGCGGTTGGCCATTGACGGTAATCGCGATTGCGATGCCGGGAATCTGCTGTTGCTGCATCACCGGTTCAATGGCGGTATTGACGATGGATTCGATGCGCTCGTCAGCAAAGCTGTGACTGGCACCGAGGAAGAGTGCGAAAACGCTGTAGGGCAAGAGTCTTTTTTGATTGTTCGTGGGCATGATTGAGTTACTTTCCATGATTTCAGAGGATGTTAACCGCTACACTCCGAGCGGTTTTTCAAGCCGGTCCACTGCTGGGCGAGCCAAATCTATGCAGTTTGGTGAAGGCTGACAAACGACGATATTTCGGATGAGCCATTAGAAAATTTTGGGAGTGGGCATGATTCGACCTCATCTGCCGCTGAATGCGCTGCGCGCTTTCGAGGCGTCGGCGCGTCATTTGAGTTTCACCCGGGCGGCGGTGGAGTTGTGCGTGACGCAGGCGGCGGTGAGCCATCAGGTCAAGAGTCTTGAAGCCCAGCTTAACGTGACTTTGTTCAAACGCCTGCCCCGTGGGCTGATGCTGACCAGTGAAGGTGAAACCCTGCTGCCGGTATTGTGCGAATCCTTCGACCGGATTGCCGAAACTCTGGAGCGTTTCGAAGGCGGGCATTTTCGTGAGGTGCTGACGGTGGGCGCTGTGGGGACGTTCGCGGTCGGTTGGCTGTTGCCGCGATTGGCGGATTTTCAGAAGAAACATCCGTTCATAGATTTGCGCCTGTCGACCAATAACAATCGGGTCGATGTGGCCGCTGAAGGTCTGGATTACGCCATCCGCTTTGGTGCGGGAGCGTGGCATGGGATTGAAGCGGTGCGGTTGATCGAGGCGCCGCTGTCGGTGCTCTGCGTTCCAGAGATTGCCCGGCAATTGCAGACGCCAGAGGATCTGTTGCAGCAAACACTGTTGCGCTCCTATCGCACGGATGAGTGGCCGGAATGGTTTCAGGCGACCGGTCTTTCGTCCCATACCGTACTGCCTCGAAGCATCGTCTTCGATTCGTCGTTGGCGATGATGGAGGCGGCGCTGCAAGGAGCAGGTGTGGCATTGGCGCCGCCGCTGATGTTTGCCCGGCATCTGGCGGCGGGTGCAATCGAGCAGCCGTTCGCCATCGGGATCACCACCGGCAGCTACTGGCTGACCCGCTTGCAGTCGCGCCCCGAAACGTCGGCGATGGCGGCGTTCCGGGGCTGGCTGCTGCAAGCGGCCCAGATGAACTAGTGTGAAGACCACTCCCTGTGGGAGCGGTGTTTCCAGAGGTTTAGCGCACCAGGCACGGCCGCTTGTTATCGAACTTCCATCCCGAAATCAGAAACTGCATCGCCACGCTGTCATCCCGCGCGCCGAGCCCCATGCCTTTGTACAGTTCATGGGCCTTGGCCAGTTGATCCATGTCCAGCTCAACTCCCAGGCCAGGTTTTTTCGGCACCTGCACGCAGCCGTCGACGATTTGCAGCGGCGCTTTGGTCAGGCGCTGGCCGTCCTGCCAGATCCAGTGGGTGTCGATGGCGGTGATCTCACCCGGCGCAGCGGCCGCGACGTGGGTGAACATGGCCAGGGATATGTCGAAGTGGTTGTTGGAATGCGAGCCCCAGGTCAGGCCCCATTCGTGGCACATCTGTGCGACCCGCACCGAGCCCTGCATGGTCCAGAAGTGCGGGTCGGCCAACGGAATGTCCACCGACTGCAACTGGATCGCGTGGCCCATTTCCCGCCAATCGGTGGCGATCATGTTGGTCGCGGTTTTCAGGCCCGTGGCACGACGGAATTCAGCCATGACTTCTCGCCCCGAGTAACCATTCTCCGCGCCGCACGGGTCTTCGGCGTAAGCCAGGACGTGATGCTGATCCCGGCACAGGCGGATCGCTTCCTTGAGCGACCAGGCGCCATTCGGGTCGAGGGTAATGCGCGCATCGGGGAAGCGTTCAGCGAGGGCGGTGACCGCTTCGATTTCCTCGTCGCCGCGCAACACCCCGCCCTTGAGTTTGAAGTCTTTGAAGCCATAGCGGGCGTGGGCGGCTTCAGCCAGGCGCACCACGGCGTCGGCGCTCATGGCTTTTTCGTGACGGAGGCGGAACCAGTCATTGTCGGCGTCCGGCTCACCGCGATAAGCCAGATCGGTTTCGTTGCGATCACCGACGTAAAACAGGTAGCCGAGCATCTTCACTTCATCACGCTGCTGGCCTTCGCCGAGCAAAGCGGCGACCGGCACGTCCAGGTGCTGGCCAAGCAAGTCCAGCAGGGCCGCTTCCAGGCCGGTGACCGCGTGAATGGTGATGCGCAGGTCGAATGTCTGTAAACCGCGACCACCGGCATCACGATCGGCGAAGGTCTGGCGCACTTGATTGAGGATCTTCTGGTACGTGCCGATCGGGCTGCCGACCACCAGTGCGCGCGCGTCTTCCAGGGTCTGGCGAATGCGCTCGCCACCGGGTACTTCGCCAACGCCGGTGTGACCGGCGTTGTCCTTGAGGATCACGATATTGCGGGTGAAGAACGGGCCGTGGGCGCCGCTTAGATTGAGCAGCATGCCATCGTGGCCAGCCACCGGCACAACCTGCATGCTGGTGATGATCGGGGCTTTTGCGGCTTCTTGTGGGTTCATTTTTTTGTCCTTTAAACCAATGTTCAAGCGTGATTCGGCGCTGGTTTGCCCAGTGCAACGGCCGGTGCGGGTTTCGGTTTATTGCGCGCGGCGAAGACGATGATCGCGGCGATGATCGAGGTGGCGGCCAGGCCGTAGAGCCCGCCCTGGATTGAACCGGTGTGTTCTTCCAGCAAACCGAAGGTGGTCGGCGCCACGAAGCCGCCGAGGTTGCCCACCGAGTTGATCAGCGCGATCACGCCGGCGGCGATCCGCGCATCCAGGTACGCCTGGGGAATCGGCCAGAACAGCGACGAAGCCGATTTGAAACCCAATGCGGCGAAGCAGATTGCAACGAAGGCGAAGATCGGCCCACCGGTGGTGGACATGAACATCCCCGCCGCAGCGATCAGCAGGGCAGTGGCGACCCAGGCTTGCTGGTGCTTCCATTTGCCCGACAGCGAGGCAAAGGCGTACATGCCGACGATCGACAGCAGCCACGGAATCGAGTTGAACAAGCCGACCTGGATGTCGCTCAGGTCGCCCATTTTCTTGATGATGCTCGGCAGCCAGAAAGTCGCGGCATAGATGGTCAATTGAATGAAGAAGTAGATCAGGCAGAACAGAATGATCTGGCGGTCCTTGAGCAGTGTGCCCAGCGACGGTTTGATCGGCGTCGCGGCTTCGCGGGCCAGTTGTTCGTCATCGATGGCTTTGACCAGCGCGTCCTGTTCGGCCAGGGTCAGCCATTTGGCGTCGTGGGGTTTGGAGTCCAGCCAGAGCCAGACGAACACGCACAACCCGACCGAGAACATGCCCTCGATGAAATACATCCATTGCCAGCCGTGCATGCCCAAACCGTTGATTTGCAGCAGCAACCCTGACAGCGGGCCGGAGATCAGCGACGCAATAGCCGAACCGCTGAGGAAGATCGCAATTGCCTTGCCGCGTTCCGCGCCAGGCAACCAGCGGGTGAAGTAATAAATTACTCCGGGGAAGAACCCGGCTTCAGCCACACCAAGCAGAAACCGCAGGATGTAGAAGTGGGTTTCGTTCTGGATGAACGCCATGCAGGCGGCCACCAGGCCCCAGGTCAGCATGATGCGGGTCAACCAGATTCGCGCGCCGACTTTTTGCAGGAGGATGTTGGAGGGGACTTCGAACAGTGCGTAACCGATGAAAAACAGACCGGCTCCGAGGCCGTAGGCGGCAGCGCCAATCCCTAAGTCATGTTCCATGTGGGCGCGGACGAAGCCGATGTTCACACGGTCGATGTAGTTGACGATGAACATGATCACGAACAGCGGCAGGACGTGGCGTTTCACTTTTGAGATGGCGGACTTCAGGACCGAATCGGCGCCATCGTTCATCCCGGATATGGATGTATTCACTTGTTTTTCTCCCACTCGTTATTTTTATGCGGGGTGTGGCTGGGTGTAGCGTTGTTGATAGACATCATACAACTTGCTTTTTTGATTCGACAAGCACTGTTGTCCAATAAAATGGCTATTTGTCGGGTGATTTCTATGCTTTTTTGGGTCGGGTGTGGGGTTGTGATGGTGTTCTAGCGGTCAATTTGTTGAGTGTTGTCATACAAGTTTGAGGCTGTTTTCTGGGGATTCCAATCGATTCCGGTGCTACGATCCGGATAGCCCTGCCTTACGGATAATCACCATGCAAGAAGACATCGACGCACCCGCCCGCAAGCGCGCTCACAACCTGGCCCATGATCTGGTGGTCAAGCTGACCCAGAGCATTTTGCTCGGCCAGATGCTGCCGGGGGACAAGCTGCCGTCGGAGAACTCGATTGTCCAGGAGCATGGGGTCAGCCGTACGGTGGTGCGCGAGGCGATTTCGAAATTGCAGGCTTCAGGGCTGGTGGAAACCCGTCACGGCATCGGCACCTTTGTCATCGAGCGCGCGCCAGAGCAGGGGTTGCGGCTGAATGTCGATACCGCGCTGGGGGTGCGCAGCATTCTGGAGTTGCGCATGGGCCTGGAAACCCAGGCCGCCGCGCTGGCGGCGGTGCGTCGTACCGATCAGCAATTGGCGCAGATGCGTGAAGCGCTGGATGACTATCAGAGTTTGCTGACCAACAATGACAGCTGCGTCGAGGCCGACAAACGTTTCCACCTGCTGATCGCCGAAGCCACCGGCAATGTATGCTTCACAGAGATCATGCAGCACTTGGGCAATGCGATGATTCCCCGCACCCGCGTCAATGCCGCCGAGCGCGGGTCAGCGGACTTGAGCAAGCTGGGGCAACTCGCCAACCTCGAACACGAGGCGATTCTCAACGCCATCAAGCGCCAGGATCCGGATGCTGCGCGGGCGGCGATGTGGTTGCACCTGACCAACAGCCGCGACCGCTTTTCGGCGGGCGGCACCTGATTCGTCAGTGCGTAGGAGCGAGCAGTGCGGCGATCCGACTTGTCCGCGAAGAATACACCGCGTTTTTTCAGGTATTACGCGTCATCGTTCTTCGCGGGCAAGCCTCGCTCCTACAGGGGCGCTATATCGCGCATCAGCAATCCATAACGCAAATCCACCGCATCCGGAATCGGCAAATACACCGTGTGCCCATCCCCAGGCGCCACTTCAATCGCCTCGCCCCTGAGGTTCTGCAGTTGATGCAGGTCGAAGTGGAAGTTGCCCTTGGGCGTCATCAGTTCCATGTGATCGCCCAGGCCAAAACGATTCTTCACCCGTACCTCGGCCAGCCGGTCGCGGCGTTCGCCGGTCAACTCCCCAACGAACTGTTGGCGCTCTGAAACCGAGCTGCCGTTCTGGTAGTTCTGGTATTCGTCATGCACGTGCCGGCGCAGAAAACCTTCGGTGTAGCCGCGCTGAGCGAGGGACTCCAGATCAGTCATCAAGCTGCGATCGAACACTCGGCCAGCCACCGCATCGTCGATCGCGCGGCGATAAACCTGGGTGGTGCGCGCGCAATAGAAATGCGATTTGGTCCGGCCTTCGATCTTCAGTGAATGCACGCCCATCTGTGTCAGGCGCTCGACATGCTGGACCGCGCGCAGGTCCTTGGCGTTCATGATGTAGGTGCCGTGTTCATCCTCGAATGCCGGCATCAGTTCGCCGGGGCGATTGGCTTCTTGCAACAGGAACACCTGATCGGTCGGCGTACCGAGGCCCAGGGTCGGTTCGGGTGAGTGGTGCTGGACGATTTCACCCAGTTGATTTTCGCTGGCCGGTGTCGCCGAGTATTTCCAGCGACAGGCATTGGTGCAGCTGCCCTGATTGGCGTCACGCTTGTTCATGTAGCCCGACAACAGGCAGCGCCCGGAATAGGCCATGCACAACGCGCCGTGTACGAACACTTCCAGCTCCATCGCCGGGACGTGCTGGCGGATTTCGGCGATTTCTTCCAGCGACAGTTCGCGGGACAGGATGATCCGGCTCAAGCCCTGTTGCTGCCAGAACTCGACGCTGGCCCAGTTCACCGTGTTGGCTTGCACCGACAGGTGGATTGGCATCTGCGGGAAGTGCCGGCGCACCAGCATGATCAGGCCGGGATCGGACATGATCAGCGCGTCCGGCGCCATGCCGATCACCGGTTCCAGATCCTTGAGGAACGTTTTCAGCTTGGCGTTGTGCGGGGCGATGTTCACCACCACATAAAAGCGCTTGCCCTGAGCCTGGGCCTCGCTGATGCCGAGCGCGAGGTTGGTGTGATCGAATTCGTTGTTACGCACCCGCAGGCTGTAGCGCGGTTGGCCGGCGTATACCGCATCGGCGCCGTAGGCGAAGGCATAACGCATGTTTTTCAGGGTGCCGGCCGGGGCGAGCAGTTCCGGGGGGATGAGTGGCATGGCGCAAGTCATGGCAGTGTCGATCGCAAAAGCCGGCAAGGGTAAGCGACCTGCACGCGGGGTTTATTGATCTGGATCTATGCTTGACCAACAAACAGATGGCACTCGCGACAACCGTGGCGGACTAAACATAAGGACGCGAATTTTCGCCTCTGCGCATTGGCATGGACCGGACATGAACGAAACGAAGCTCCAGAACACTTCGCTGATGGTCTTGCTGGCTGTGGTGACCTTTGCCTTTGTCTGGATTCTGCTGCCGTTCTACGGTGCGGTGTTCTGGGCGGCCATCCTCGGCATTCTGTTTGCGCCCTTGCAGCATCAATTGCAGCTGAAATTTGGTTGGTCACGCAACCTGACGGCCCTGTGCACTTTGAGTCTATGTGTGCTGATTGCGATCCTGCCGGTAATCATCATCAGTACCTTGCTGGTTCAGGAGGGCGCGGCGCTTTATGGCCGAATCGAAAGCGGCGAACTGGACATTGCCGGGCATGTGTCGCAGTTCAAACACAGTTTGCCGCCGTACTTTCAGCACTTGCTCGATCGTTTCGGCATGGGTGAGCTGAGCGGGCTTCGCGAGAAAATCATCAAGAGCATGATGCAAGGCAGTCAGTTTCTGGCGTCTCAGGCGTTCAGTTTTGGCCAGGGGACGTTCGATTTCGTGGTGGGTTTTTTCATCATGCTGTATCTGCTGTTTTTCTTTCTGCGGGACGGCTCCGAACTGGCACGCAAGGTTCGCGCGGCGATACCTCTGGAAGATAATCAAAAGCGCCGCTTGCAACTCAAGTTCAATCGGGTGGTGCGGGCCACGGTGAAGGGCAGTTTGCTGGTGTCGATCACGCAAGGGGCGTTGGGCGGGTTGATTTTCTGGTTTCTGGATATCCCGAGCGTGCTGCTCTGGGCGGTGTTGATGGCATTCCTGTCGCTGTTGCCGGCGGTGGGGGCGGGTATCGTCTGGGTGCCGGTGGCGGCGTACTTCCTGCTCAGCGGTGCGATCTGGCAGGGCACGGTGCTCGCGTTGTTCGGGGTGTTCGTGATCGGGTTGGTGGACAACGTGCTGCGGCCGATCCTGGTGGGCAAGGACACCAAAATGCCCGACTACCTGATTCTCATCTCGACCCTGGGCGGTCTGGCGATTTTCGGCCTGAATGGTTTTGTCATCGGCCCGTTGATTGCTGCGTTGTTTATGTCGAGCTGGGCGATTTTCGTCGATACCAAACAGCGGATTCAGCTGCCTTAAGCGCTGAGCTGGCCTGAGCCGATACGTTGCGACAGAGCCTGGGCGTCAGGAAGCGAGGTGAGCGGGCCGCTGATCGGTTCGCCGTCCTGCACCAGATACCAACAGGCGAGCAATCCCAGTGCTCTGAGCGGTGCGGGAACGGCGCTGCCGATAACGGACATAATTTGAACCTGAGCCATAAGTACCTCCATCAATCTATGGGGCTACCTTACGGATCGGGCGCTTGAACGGACAATCAACGCTCTCGATAGTCGTCATTGACGCCGGTGAGTGTTGGTGGTCAGTCCACGACTTGATCGAGCATATGCACGACTTCCTGCTCATTGAGCAGGCCTTTGCGCACCAGGTTTTCCGCCAGCAGCGAGAGAAACTTGGCGCTGCGATGGCCTTCCAGGTGCTTGAGTTCGGTCAGTGCGTTGTACACCTTGCTAGACGTGCACAGGCCGACAATGCGGTGCGGGTTTTGTGTGGGCATGAGGTCGTCCTTGTTTTTATCAACCTGTTGTTTATGGACAGATCAAGCTTGCGGGCCTGTCATGACATAAATATGACCAACTTTACCTGCCGGGACTGTCCCGACAGCGACCTTGACGAGATTTATTCAGACTTGGCTCGCCCTGCGGCCACAAAAAAGGCCCCGCTATTGAGGCGGGGCCTGATGAGTCTGTTACCAGCGGTCGCCACGGTAATAACCATGGGGATGGCCATAGTAACCGTGCGGTGGGCCATAGTAGCCGCGTGGCGGACCGTAATAAATCGGTGCCGGGCGGTAATACATCGGTTGTTGGACGTAGACCGGCGCCGGTTGGTAGTAAACGGGCGGTGGCTGTACGTAAACCGGTTGAGGCTGAACGTAAACCGGTTGCTCTACATACACCGGCCGGTCGCGGCCGATAATTGCTGAGCCGATGATTGCCGAGCCGACGATCGCACCAAACACAGCCGGACCTTCCCAGCCACGACCACCTGCTTCTGCCTGCCCTGCGATAGCGAGAGCACCGATCAGCAAGGCTACTGTGGGGATTTTACGGATCATGATAAGTCCTCGGTTCTTCGACCCGGCGCTTGCGTCTGCAATAGAAACAAGTTGTCGCGGGGATACTTCTAAGACAGCGTTTTTTTGAAAATCAGCACAGCCATTGGGTAAATTTTGTGTAAGGTCTGTACCGGTTTCTTTACGGGGCTGTCTGGTACAGACATACCCTTATGATCGACCACAATTCGGTGGAATGGTTATTTCCGTCCATCTGAAAGTGCTATTGAAGGAGATTCGGATGCAGATGAACCCCAACAAAGACACCCAGTTGTGCATGTCACTCTCGGGGCGCCCCGGCAATTTCGGCCTGCGGTTTCACAATCATCTGTACGAACAACTGGGGCTGAATTTTTATTACAAGGCCTTTAGCAGCCAGGATCTGACGGGGGCTGTCAGCGGCATTCGTGCATTGGGTATTCGGGGTTGCGGCGTGTCGATGCCGTTCAAGGAGGCCTGCATCGCGCTGGTCGATGAACTGGACGCATCGGCGGAAGCCATTCAATCGATCAACACTATCGTCAACACCAACGGCCACCTCAAGGCCTACAACACCGATTACATCGCCGTCGCCCAGTTGCTTGAAACCCACCAGGTGCCCAAGGATTCGACCTTTGCCCTGCGCGGCAGCGGCGGCATGGCCAAGGCCGTGGCCAGTGCCTTGCGCGATGGCGGCTACAAAAACGGCTTGATCGTGGCCCGTAACGAACGCGCCGGGCGTGCCCTGGCCGAATCGCTGGGTTACCAATGGCAGGCGGAACTGGGTGCTCAACGCCCGCAGATGCTGATCAACGTCACGCCGATCGGCATGACCGGTGGCCCGGAAGCCGATCAACTGGCGTTTCCCCCTGAAGCCATCGCTGCTGCTGAAACTGTCTTCGACGTAGTGGCAATCCCCTCGGAAACACCGTTGATTGTGCGTGCTCGTGCTGAAGGCAAACGAGTCATCACCGGGCTCGAAGTGATTGCGATCCAGGCGCTGGAACAGTTTGTGCTGTACACCGGCGTACGGCCGACCGATGAACAGTTTCAAAAGGCCGTGGCGTTTGCCCGGAGCTGATCATCCCAAAATGTGTTGGCTGTACTGGCCCCTTCGCGGGCAAGCCACGCTCCTACAGGTTCTGCGCTGACCTTGTGGGAGCGTGGCTTGCTCGCGATTGCCGAGACTCGGTCTCCAGCCATTGCCGCGAATATCCCGGCCTATACTGCTCGCCAGCAAGCGAAGATTTGCTCTCCAGTCACCGTGGCCGAGGTTCCCATGCATCCTGCCATTCTCAACCTGAATCAGGTCGAACTTGTACCGCTGCCCGAAGGTTTTGCCCCCACCGGTGAAGCCGCCGGCCGCTATCAACAACGCCAGGCCCGCATTGGCCAGCAACTGGGCGCGCAAAAGCTGGGTTATCGGTTGTATGCCCTGGAGCCAGGCATGCGCGGCAGTCCGTTTCATAGCCATCGGGTCAACGAAGAGATGTTCTACATCGTGGCCGGGGAAGGGGAGGTTCGCCTTGGCGCCGAACGCTTTCCGATCCGCGCCGGGGACGTGATCGCCTGCCCGGCGGGCGGGCCTGAAACCGCGCATCAGATCATCAACAACAGCCAGGGCGAGTTGCGCTACCTGGCGGTCAGCAGCCAGCAATCACCGGACATTTGCGAATACCCGGACTCCGGCAAATACGCGGTGATGGACGATTTCAAGGTCGATGCCGAGGGCAATGCGTCGGGCTTCGTCGCCGTCGCGAGGCAGGCTGATGGCGTGGATTATTGGGACGGGGAGTAGCATTTCAGACTGTGGCGAGGGAGCTTGCTCCCGTTCGGCTGCGAAGCAGTCGCAAGGCCGGCAAACCCGGTGTGTCAGATGTGATGCGTTGACTGCTTTGGGGCCGCTTCGCGACCCAGCGGGAGCAAGCTCCCTCGCCACAGGGAGCTCGGCACATCGGGAGCACGGGTCTATTCGAGGCGCGCCAGGCGTTCTTCCAGGGCCGCGATCCGTGCTTCAAGCTCTTCGATCCGCTCAACCGACACACCGCTGCTGGCACCACGCTCAACCGGGTTCTGCCGGGCAGCGAGGATCGCTTCGATATCCGCCGGATCGCCCAGCGCATGCATGTAACGATCTTCGCGCTGGCCGGCTTGACGCGGAATCAACAGCGCCAGGCCTCGGGCGATCAAGCGCTCCAGTTGATGCACCACCTGTTCGGCATCTTCGAAGTCATGCATGCGGCCGCTGCGGGTCAGCAGTTCGTTGACCGTCTGCGGACCGCGCAGGAACAACAGCCCCGTCAGAATCACCTGGGCCGGCACCAGTTCCAGCGCCTTGTCGACCCGATGCTCCCAGCGGTCGGCACGGCTGCCCATCACCAGCCGGGTGAAGCCGCGACCTTCAAGGGCGCGCAGGCTCTGGCCGACCTGGCCCTGGCTGAGGTTCATCACCGGTTCGCGGCTGGTTTTCTGGTTGCAGGCAATCACCAGGGCATTGAGGGTCAGCGGATAGGTTTCCGGGCTGGTGGCCTGTTTTTCGATCAACGAGCCCAAAATGCGGATTTCCGTGCTGTTGAGCCGCGGTTCGTCGAAGGTTGTCTCTTGTTCAGTGCTCATCGCGCTTTTCCCTAGGCAGTCGAGCCGCCTAGCCTAATCCTTGCTGGATAAAAGACAAGTCGCAGGGCGCGCCGGCATGGCTATAATCGCTCCACGTTTTTTACTCCCGTCACCACACGAGACTGCCATGACTATTTCCCTGTACGCCGCATCCGTTCCGGTTTTCCAGCAAATGCTCAACGCCCTGAGCAACAACCTGAGCAAGGCCGAAGCCCACGCCACTGCGAAAAACATCGACCCGAACGCATTCCTGCAAGCCCGTCTGTACCCGGACATGTTCCCGCTGGTGCGTCAGGTGCAGATCGCCGTTGATTTCGCCAAAGGCGTGTCGGCGCGCCTGGCTGAAGTCGAACTGCCGAAATACGATGACACCGAAACCACCTTCGCCGAACTGCAAGCGTTGATCGCCAAGGTTCTGGCCTTCATCGGCGAGATCAAGCCCGAGCAGATCAACGGCAAGGAAGGCATCGAAATCGTGACCCGTCCTGGCACCCCTAAAGAGAAGCGCTTCACTGGCCAGGCTTACCTGCTGAGCTACGGTCTGCCGCAGTTCTTCTTCCACGTCACCACCGCCTACGCGCTGCTGCGTCACAACGGTGTGGAAGTGGGCAAGCGCGATTACATGGGCGCGTTCTAAACCACCCAGGTACAAAAAAGCCCGCCAAGGTGTAAGCCTTGGCGGGCTTTTTCGTTTTTGTCGGTGCGTTCTACGCCAAACGCTGCGCCTTCAACTCTTCACCCTGGCACGCCGCCGCGGTGAACAGCACGTCGGTGGAGGAGTTCAGCGCGGTTTCCGCCGAGTCCTGCAATACACCGATGATGAAGCCGACCGCCACTACCTGCATGGCGATTTCGCTCGGGATGCCGAACAGGCTGCACGCCAGCGGAATCAGCAACAACGAACCGCCCGCCACGCCCGAGGCGCCACAGGCACAAATTGCCGCGACGACGCTGAGCAGAATGGCCGTCGGAATATCCACGGCGATGCCCAGGGTGTGCACGGCGGCCAGGGTCAGCACAGTGATGGTGATCGCCGCGCCGGCCATGTTGATGGTCGCGCCGAGCGGGATCGACACCGAATAGGTGTCTTCGTGCAGGCCCAGGCGTTTGCTCAACTCCAGGTTGACCGGAATGTTCGCCGCCGAACTGCGGGTGAAGAAGGCAGTGATGCCACTCTCGCGCAGGCAAGTGAGCACCAGCGGGTAAGGGTTGCGACGCAGCTTCCAGAACACGATGGCCGGGTTCATCACCAACGCGACGAACAGCATGCAGCCCAGCAGCACCGCCAGCAGGTGCATATAGCCGATCAATGCGCCGAAACCGGAAGTGGCGAGGGTCGAAGCCACCAGACCGAATATCCCCAGCGGCGCAAAGCGAATCACCAGGCGCACGATCACGGTCACGCCATTGGACAGGTCGCCCAGTACTTCGCGCGTCGTCTCGCCAGCATGGCGGATCGCAATGCCCATGCCGATCGCCCACGCCAGAATGCCGATGAAGTTGGCATTCATCAGTGCGCTGACCGGGTTGTCGACCACGCTCAGCAGCAAACTTTGCAGCACTTCGCTGATGCCGCCCGGCGCGGTGACTGCAACGTCCTGGGTCGACAGCACCAGGCTCGACGGAAACAGCGTACTGGCGATCACTGCAACCACGGCTGCGGCGAAGGTGCCCAGCAGATACAGAAACAGGATCGGCCGGATATGGGTTTCCTGGCCGTGCTTATGGTTGGCAATCGAGGCCATGACCAGCACGAACACCAGGATCGGCGCGACAGCCTTGAGCGCCGACACGAATACTTTGCCAATGAAGGCGGTGGACTTCGCCACCTCAGGCGCGAACAGGGCCAGGGCAATCCCGGCGATCAGGCCGATGATGATTTGCGTGACCAGGCTGCTGCGTTTCAGGCGTTGCAAAAGAGAAGGGGATGAAGCGGTCATAACGGTATCTCTGATTTTATTAGGGTGCAGGGTTCCTTGGCTCATGCAGCAAAAAGCCGGGCAGGCTACATGGAGGGAACCGAAGGGGTCGCCACATCAATGCCAATCACTGGCCGATGAGCAAGGTGTCAATCTCGCGGGTCGCGGACTTTATCACAGCGTAGCCGCGATCCTTCAGACCTGTGACGATCTGCCACTCGATTGTTCAACGCGATTTGCAGGTTCGTGCAACTTCGTTTGGAAACACTCTGTTAAGCTTCGCCATCCTCATTTTCTAGTTCTGCCAGTGGGCCTCCGGGCTGTCGCTGGTGTCGTCGTTTTCCTGGAGTTCTGCATGCTGTTGCCCATTCTTCTGTTGTCCGCCGCCGGTTTCACGGTGCTGACCACGGAATTCATCATCGTCGGCCTGTTGCCGGCAATCGCCCGTGACCTGGACGTCAGCATTCCTCAAGCGGGTTTGCTGGTGACTCTGTTCGCGTTCACCGTGGCCGCGTTCGGGCCGTTCCTGACGGCGTATTTCGCAAGGTTTGAACGACGCAAACTGTTCATCAGCGTGTTGATCATGTTCGGCCTGGCCAACACGCTGGCGGCATTTGCGCCGAACATTTGGGTGATGGCCATTGCCCGGTTGATTCCGGCGCTGGGGTTGCCGGTGTTCTGGGCGTTGGCCAGTGAAACCGCAGTGGACATCGTCGGGCCGGACTACGCCGGGCGGGCGATCGCCAAGATCGGTTTTGGCATCGTCTGCGCAACGGTGTTCGGCATTCCGGTCGGCACGCTGATTTCCGACGCATTCGGCTGGCGCAGTGCCTTTGGCATTCTGGCGGTGATCGCGTTTGCCAAGGCGCTGCTGCTGTTTATCTATTTGCCGAAAACCAGCCTGCACCAGCATCAGGTGAGCTTCCGTTCGCAGTTCAAGATCCTGCGCAGCCCGCTGATGCTGGGTCATGTACTGCTGTCGATCCTGGTGTTCAGCGGCATGTTCACCGCCTACACCTACCTGGCCGACATTCTTGAACGCCTCGCCGGTTTCAACGGCACGGTGGTTGGCTGGTGCCTGATGGGCTTTGGCGCTGTGGGGCTGATCGGCAACTCGCTGGGTGGCCGCGCGGTGGATCGTCACCCGCTGATCGCTTCGGTGACGTTTTGCGCGTTCATGATTGCCGGTATGGTGACGCTGGTGCCGAACATTCACTCGCCGCTGGGGCTTGCGGCAGCGATGGGGATTTGGGGCGTGACCCAGGCGGCGTTGTTCCTGGTCAGTCATGTGCGTTTGATGAAGGCGGCGCCTGAAGCGCCGGCCTTTGCTGCGTCGCTGAACATTGCCGGGGCCAACCTCGGGATCGGCCTGGGTGCCATGGTTGGCGGCCGGGTGATCGACAGTGTGGGCTTGGGCGGACTGGGTTTCGCCGCAGCCGGTTTTATCCTGGTGTCGATTCTCCTGGCCATGGCGCTGATGACCTTCAAGCCCCGGGAAATCTGCGCCTGAGGCTTCACATCTCGGTGAACAGCTCGCGTCGGGCACCTTCGGTAATGGCGACAATGCCGGGGTGCTTGACCTTGCGTTCCACCGAAATGGCGTAGAACGACTCGCGCACCGCGTCGGTCTGGCCGATCAACTCCACGCCGCATTGGCGTTTCACCTCGTCGGCAATCACGCTCGGGCCGATGAATATCCCGCTGCCAGATTGGCCGAAGGCCTGCATCAAGGCACTGTCGTCGAACTCGCCGACGATTCGCGGCTGGATCTGCTGTTCGGCAAACCAGCGTTGCAAGCGACTGCGCACCACGGTTTCCGGCCCGGGAATCAACAACGGGGCGCCGTGCAGGCTGTGGGGAAAATCCTGGCCGTATCGCGCGGTCAATTCGGCGGTGGCGAAGAAGCTGATGCCGCATTCGCCGAGCTTCTGGCTGTAGCCCTTGATGTCCAGATGCGAGGGCATCGGGCTGTCGGAAATCACCAGGTCGAGGCGTTGAATCGCCAGGTCGGCGAGCAATCGTTCCAGTTTGTCTTCGCGGCAGGTGATGCGTAGCGGCTCGCTCAACTCCATGGTCGGCGCGATCAGGCGATAGACGATGGATTTGGGCACCACGTCGGCGACGCCCACCCGAAACAGAATCTGTTGCTCATTGGGTTGTGCCCGCAGCATCAATTCCAGTTCGCCTCCGAGTTGAAACATCTGCTCGGCGTAGGGCAGGGTCTGACGCCCGGCTTCGGTGAGTTCCAGTTGCCGGCCGACCCGGCGAAACAATTCGATGCCATAGGTTTGTTCGAGCAGGGAAATCTGCCCGCTGATGGTCTGTGGCGTCAGGTTCAGTTGCTCGCAAGCGCGCACGATGCTGCCGGTCTTGGCTACCACCCAGAAATAATGCAGCTGTCGGTAATTCAGCATTCATGTTCCCCGTAGCGTATGTTCTGCTCTGGATTCGTAAAAAACGAAGTATAACCGCTGAAAATACGAATTTTCCTGAAGTGTCTGCGTCTTTAGACTGCCTCGCTATCGACGGAGCGCCTTTTGGGTTCTGTCTGTTCTATCGAGGAGAGCATCATGAAGCTTAAAACCACAGCGCTGCTGATCACGTCTTTACTGGTGTTGGCCGGTTGCGACCAGGCCGAGAAGAGTGCTCAGCAATTGATGGGCAAGGCAGCCGAAAGTGCCAAGCAGGCGATTGACGATACCCACAAAGCGGCCGAACAAGCGTTGAGCGAGGCCACGAGTGGCTTGATCAGCAAGAAAGAGCAACCGGCCAAAGAGACGGGTAAAACCGATTCTTCGTCCCAGGAAATCTAAGCCGTCTACAACGAGTCAGGACTGACCCATGGAATACCTTTTAGAACTTGCTGCAAGCCCCACCGCCTGGGTCGCCCTGGCCACGTTGGTGGTGATGGAAATCGTGCTCGGCATCGATAACCTGATCTTCATATCGATTCTCACCAACAAGTTGCCCGAACAGCATCGCCAGAAGGCGCGGCGCATCGGTATCGGCATGGCGTTGATCCTGCGTCTGGCGCTATTGAGCACCATCGCGTTCATCGTCCAGTTGACTGAGCCCGTGATCGATATTCTCGGCCACGCGTTCTCCTGGAAAGACATGATACTGATCGCCGGCGGCCTGTTCCTGTTGTGGAAGGCGACCACCGAGATTCATCACAGCATGGACCCATCGCCGGAAGATCCGACGTCGGCCACCTCGACCGTGACCCTGGGCTTTGCCGCTGCGATCGGTCAGATCCTGATGCTGGATATGGTGTTCTCCATCGACAGCATCATTACCGCTGTCGGCATGACCGAGCATTTGCCGATCATGATCATCGCAGTGGTGGTGTCGGTCCTGGTGATGTTGCTGGCCGCTGATCCGCTGGCCAAGTTCATCAACGACAACCCGACGGTGGTGATGCTGGCACTGGGCTTCCTGATCATGATCGGCATGACGCTGATCGCCGAAGGTTTTGGCGCCCACGTACCAAAAGGCTACGTCTACGCGGCCATGGCGTTCTCGGCGACGATCGAAGGCTTGAACATGCTGTCGCGGCGGGCCAAACAGAGGCGCGTTGCAGCAGAAGCTTAATCGCCGATAAACGAAACGGCCGCCTGAACTCGCGAGAGTCCAGGCGGCCGTTTTTTGTTTGTACGACTGAAAAGCGCCAGTCAGTGCGCGGTGACGGGGTGTGTAGCCGGTTTATCGGTTTTGGCCACGGGCGTCGATTGAACCGGGTGGTAATGGTGCCGACGGGTAATGCGCAAAACGCCCCACAACATGGCTGCGGCCACTGCCAGCCAGCCGGAAATCAACATCACAATGGTCATTGTCAGGCTCATCAGTGCCTCCTCTTTGCCCTGCAGCGGGCGCACGCTCTTCCTTGGTAAAGGACAGTCTAGCCGTTGCTGTGTTTCAGGCTATTGACCAAAGGTCACCAGTCATCAACCCGTTCGCTCTATCAAATGCAAACAACTGCCGGTTAAGGCTATACCGCTGTCGCGCGGCATCCTATGATCGACGGCCAAGCCGGCTGTGTGAGCGCCTGGCGTCTGAACAAGAGAGTGATGATGGTGCGGGTATTTTCTCGAATTCGATCTTTGGCACTGATCGTTGGCTGCGTTGCCGGCCTGGCTGGCTGCGCGGGGAGCGTAGCGCCTGAGATCAAGCGCCTACCGGAGCGTGTCGAACTCAGCGGCACGTTCTACCGTGGGCAAAGTTATCAAAGCGGGCCTCAAGTGCTGGCGAGCCTGTTGTCCCAGCAAGGCATCGTGATGACTCCGGGGCTGCTCGAAAAGCCCCTGCATTTGCCGGGTGCCGAAGACCGGTTGCAGCAGAACATGCAAAACCTCGCCCGCGAGTACGGGATGGTGGTCTATCCCCTCGACAGCCAATTGCCGGCGCTGCTGGCCCAGGTCGCGGCCGGTTATCCGGTGATGGTGCGCTTCACTGAAGGCTCGGCGTTCTGGGCTGAGCCGCGATACGCCATTCTTGCCGGTTACAACCGTCAGAAGCAGACCGTGTTGCTGCGTACCGGGATGGATCGTCGGTTGCTGATGGGGTTCGGCGCTTTTGAGTCGGCGCTCGGGAATGCCGGCGGCTGGGCCGTTTTGATCCAGAAGCCGGACCAGATTCCGGCCAACGTCGATCAACAGCGCTGGCTGAAAGCGGCGAATGATCTTGCCCAGTCGGGCCAGGAGCAGGCGGCAGCCAGGGCGAAAAAGGCGCTGACCGCGCAGTAGGTTCCGCTCGTCATCTGCAAGGCACGACTCAGCGATTTTGGTCTCTTATATAAAGAGCCCGGATTCTCGCCGGGCTGTGACCAGGAGGCGTCCATGGCTCATTCCAATACACCTGTCGGCCCGCACTCGTCGGAGCATTCGTCTGATAATGAGTTGGGGTTCGACCCCGATTCCCCGGACGTTGCGGATCCTCAGGTCGACCCCATCGGACCTGCC
This sequence comes from Pseudomonas sp. DF5, assembly GCF_058148225.1. NCBI lineage: Bacteria > Pseudomonadati > Pseudomonadota > Gammaproteobacteria > Pseudomonadales > Pseudomonadaceae > Pseudomonas > Pseudomonas sp. DF5. Next base: position 92,710 of record NZ_JBYVYM010000013.1, on the reverse strand, counting down.
AGGGCGCCCAGGGACATAAAACCGGGTGAGGAGGGCAAGAAGAAGCCGGCCAAGCCTTACGACCCGCTCGGTAATCTGAGACCCAGGTCTTAGTGAGAGGTGCATATGTCTACCGATTCGAGCTTCGACGACAAACATCCGGACCCTCCCGACAGTGTTCCAACAACCGCCGAACCGGAACTGGATCCGGTGATGGATCCGGACAGCCCGCTAAGGGATCCCTTGGCCAGGCCAACGGTGGTGCCGACTAAGCACCCACAGGGCTGGAGAGATCCGAGTGCCGGGGATGGCATTCCGGATGACGATCAGATGCCGCTGCCCAATGATTGAGCGCCGGACAAAAAAAGCCCCGAATATTCGGGGCTTTTTATTTACGGATGTTTCGACCTTATTTTGAGGCTTCAATCACACCGCTCTGGCGATGCTTGAGGTTCTTGTCTGACTTGTATTGCAGCGCGACGGACGGCACGTTGGTGCTCTTGCCGGTTTCGACCCAGCTACGAATCCGGGTCGCATCGGCAAAGTGCGTGTATTTGCCGAAGGCATCGAGAATCACCAGCGCAACCGGACGGTTACCCATGCTGGTCACCAGCACCAGGCAGTGGCCGGCCTCGTTGGTAAAACCGGTTTTCGTCAGCTTGATGTCCCAGTTCGGCTTGTTGATCAAATGGTCGGTGTTGTGGAACCCCAGGCTGTAGTTGGGTTTACGGAAACTGACGGTTTTTTCCTTGGTGGTGCTCAGCTCGGTCAACAGCGGGTACTTGTGCGCGGCGATCAGCAGTTTGCTCAGGTCGCGGGCGGTGGACACGTTACGCGGGGAGAGGCCCGTCGGTTCGACGAAGTGGGTGCTGGTCATGCCCAGTGCCTTGGCTTTGGCGTTCATGGCGGCGATGAACGCGACATAACCGCCCGGATAGTGATGCGCCAGCGTCGCAGCGGCACGGTTTTCCGATGACATCAGGGCAATCAGCAGCATCTCGCGGCGCGACAATTCGCTTTTTAGTTTGACCCGGGAGAACACGCCCTTCATTTCCGGGGTGTCGCTGATGTTGACGGGAATGTATTCGTCCATGTTCTGTCGCGCTTCCACGACCACCAGGCCGGTCATCAGTTTGCTGACGGACGCGATGGGTACGACGACATCAGGATTGCTGGCATAGATGACTTTGTTGGTTTGCAGATCCATCAGCAAAGCGCTGCCGGACGCGATCTTCAGTTGTGAATTGTCTCGTGGCGCTGCGGTGGTTTCGGCAGCGTTGACCGTTGGCGTGATGAAAGTCCCTGTAACTGCAAAAACTAGGCTCAGGATGGAAAGACGGATTTTCACGCTGGCAGACTCATAAAGGGTGGATATGCCGTTCTGTAACGGGCTGTTTCTTAAAAACGACGCATTTTAGGAGTATGTGCCAGGAAAGCCATAGGCGCCTGTAAGACAGGGGGTAAAAGTGAAGAATATTTAATTCAGAGGCCCTTTTTCAGCCGTCCGGTCTTGCAGCTTTCCGACAGTGGCAGAGTTTTTCTACTGGCAAAAAGAACCCCGCAATGGGCGGGGTTCTTTTAATGCGGCGCTGCGTGCGAGCGTGAACTCAGCTGTGCAGTGTTTCTGCGGCGTACAACGTGTTTTCCAGCAGGCAGGCGCGGGTCATCGGGCCGACGCCGCCCGGTACCGGAGTGATCCAGCCGGCACGGGCCAGGGCGGATTCGTAAGTCACGTCGCCCACCAGCTTGCCGTCTTCCTGACGGTTGATGCCGACGTCGATCACGATCGCGCCTTCCTTGATCCACTCACCTTTGACCAGGCCCGGCTTGCCGGCGGCAACCACTACCAGGTCGGCGCGACCGACGTGGCCGGCCAGATCCTTGGTGAAGCGGTGGGTGACAGTCACGGTGCAACCGGCCAGTAGCAGTTCCATCGCCATCGGACGGCCAACAATGTTGGAAGCCCCGACAATGACCGCGTCCATCCCGTAAAGATTGACGCCGGTGCTTTCCAGTAGCGTCATGATGCCTTTGGGCGTGCACGGGCGCAGCAGCGGAATGCGCTGGGCCAGGCGACCGACGTTATAAGGGTGGAAACCGTCGACGTCCTTGTCGGGACGAATGCGCTCCAGCAATTTGGAGGCGTCCAGGTGTTCAGGTAGAGGCAGCTGAAGCAGAACGCCGTCGATTGCCGGGTCGTCGTTCAGGCGATCGATCAGATCGGTCAGCGCTTCTTGAGTGGTGTCGGCAGGCAGGTCATAGGCTTGGGATAGGAAGCCGACCTCTTCACAGTCTTTACGCTTGTGCGAGACATAAACCTGAGAGGCAGGATCGCTGCCGACCAGGATCACCGCGAGGCCGGGTGTGCGCAGGCCTTGCTGGCGACGCTCGGCAACTCGTTTGGCGATCTGCTGGCGCAGGCTGGCGGCGATCGATTTGCCGTCGATTAGTTGTGCAGTCATTGCGCGTGATTAACCATCGAGAGGGGAAAAAAAGAGAGCGCATTCTCGCATGTCATGAGGTGAGGGCAAAGGCGCTTGGTCTGCAAATTCCCCTAACTCCTTTAATTAAATGAATTTTTTTCAAAAAGGATTTGACGACCTTCGGGGGGCTCTATACTATTCGTCGCACTTGTCGGGCACAGCCTAGCACTGGTTAAGAAGGTCGAGCGAAGTTACGGTTTCGCAAGACTGAAAAGCACTTAGTTTGTAGTCCTTCAAGGGTACAGATTAACAAGGCGCCCGTAGCTCAGCTGGATAGAGCATCCGCCTTCTAAGCGGATGGTCGCAGGTTCGAGTCCTGCCGGGTGCGCCATTAGGCAGCATTGGCACAAGTAGCGCGATATGGTGGGCGTAGCTCAGTTGGTAGAGCACGGGATTGTGACTCCCGTTGTCGTGGGTTCGATCCCCATCGTCCACCCCATATTTCGAAAGGCGCCAGATTAACAGTCTGGCGCCTTTGCTTTAACAGCTTCAACCGCGGATGTGGTGGAATTGGTAGACACACTGGATTTAGGTTCCAGCGCCGCGAGGCGTAAGAGTTCGAGTCTCTTCATCCGCACCAAATAAAGCTTCACTCATGCCGCTTGGCATGATTGAGGTTCAACAAAGAAGTTGTTTGGCTTCTTTGTCATGCAATATGGTGGGCGTAGCTCAGTTGGTAGAGCACGGGATTGTGACTCCCGTTGTCGTGGGTTCGATCCCCATCGTCCACCCCATATTCCGAAAGGCGCCAGATTTAACAGTCTGGCGCCTTTTTTGTTTCAGTGGTTTGAGTGTCGGCGGCTGCAGGTTGTGGGCCGCAGGGGCAGGTCGCTTCGTCGTATTTATGTTTCTCGATGATGCTCGATTTGCCCGCCGATCCCCTCGCGGGGTTGGCTGTCAGGGACGGATTGCCGAATCCTTCTATATATAGGAAGGTGGGTGCAGAGCCCTGGCTTGATTGGCTGTATTTGCTAACAGGGCGAGGCATAACCGTTTGTCCCCGCCTATAAATTGCCTGCTGTTTTTTTACCCGTTTTCAGTAGGGTGACTTCTTGAGTTTGACCCACTAGAATGCATGCCCTTGATTCTGGGGTCGGAAACGGCCGGCTAACGTCTGTGCAACGAGGAATATCCATGCAAGTTTCTGTTGAAAATACTTCTGCTCTTGAGCGCCGCATGAGCATCACCGTGCCGGCTGAGCGCATCGAGACTCAGGTCAACAAGCGTCTGCAGCAGACTGCCCAAAAGGCCAAGATCGCTGGCTTCCGTCCAGGCAAAGTGCCAATGAGCGTGATCCGTCAGCGTTTCGGGGCTGATGCGCGTCAAGAAGCTGTGGGCGACGTGATCCAGTCTTCCTTCTACGAAGCTGTCGTCGAGCAGAAGCTGAACCCGGCTGGTTCGCCTTCGATCGAACCTAAAACCCTGGAAGCGGGCAAGGACCTGGAATACGTAGCTGTATTCGAAGTGTTCCCTGAGTTCACCGTTGCCGGTTTCGAAGGCATCACCGTCGAGCGCCTGAGCGCCGAAGTGGCTGACGCCGATCTGGACAAGATGCTGGAAGTCCTGCGCAAGCAGAACACCCGTTTTGAAGTGGCCGATCGCGCTGCCCAGAACGAAGACCAGCTGAACATCGATTTCGTCGGCAAGGTCGACGGTGAAGTGTTCGCAGGCGGTTCTGCCAAGGGTACTCAGCTGGTGCTGGGTTCCGGCCGCATGATCCCTGGTTTCGAAGACGGTCTGGTTGGCGCTAAAGCCGGCGAAGAGCGCGTTCTGAACCTGACCTTCCCAGAGGACTACCAGAACCTCGACCTGGCAGGCAAAACTGCTGAGTTCACCGTGACCGTGAACACTGTTTCTGAGCCTAAACTGCCAGAGCTGACCGAAGAGTTCTTCGCTCAATTCGGCATCAAGGAAACCGGTCTGGAAGGCTTCCGCACCGAAGTTCGCAAGAACATGGAGCGCGAACTGCGTCAGGCGATCAAATCCAAGGTCAAGAATCAGGTGATGGACGGTCTGCTGGCCACCAACCCGATCGAAGTGCCCAAGGCTCTGCTGTCCAACGAAGTCGACCGTCTGCGCGTGCAGGCTGTTCAGCAGTTCGGTGGCAACATCAAGCCTGACCAACTGCCGGCCGAGCTGTTCGAAGAGCAAGCCAAGCGCCGCGTCGTGCTGGGTCTGATCGTGGCTGAAGTGGTCAAGCAATTCGACCTCAAGCCTGACGAAGCCCGCGTTCGCGAGATGATTCAGGAAATGGCTTCGGCCTACCAAGAGCCTGAGCAGGTTGTGTCCTGGTACTACAAGAACGACCAGCAACTGAACGAAGTCCGTTCGGTTGTGCTGGAAGAGCAAGTTGTGGATACTGTTCTGCAGAAAGCTAGCGTGACCGACAAATCGGTCTCTTACGAAGAAGCAGTCAAGCCGGTAGAAGCTCCACAAGCCGACTGATCGTTTTTGCGGTAAGAAGCACACACCATAAGCCAGCCTTCGTGCTGGCTTATGCGTATTCAAGACATAACTATTTGGGAGTGACTGCAGAGCATGTTCCGTAATTCGTATATTCAGCAGAACTCAGATATCCAGGCCGCAGGCGGCCTGGTCCCGATGGTTGTCGAGCAGTCTGCTCGTGGCGAGCGCGCCTATGATATTTACTCGCGTCTTCTCAAGGAGCGAGTGATCTTTCTGGTTGGTCCGGTAGAGGACTACATGGCTAACCTGATTTGTGCGCAACTGCTGTTCCTTGAAGCGGAAAACCCGGACAAGGACATCCATCTCTATATCAACTCCCCGGGCGGTTCGGTAACGGCGGGCATGTCGATCTACGACACCATGCAGTTCATCAAGCCAAACGTGTCGACCACCTGTATCGGTCAGGCATGCAGCATGGGCGCATTTCTGCTGACCGCCGGTGCCCCCGGCAAGCGTTACTGCCTGCCGAACTCGCGTGTGATGATTCACCAGCCACTGGGCGGTTTCCAGGGGCAGGCGTCGGATATCGAAATCCATGCCAAGGAGATCCTGTTTATCCGCGAGCGTCTCAACACGCTGATGGCCGCGCATAGCGGTCGCACTCTTGAAGAAATCGAGCGCGATACCAATCGCGATAATTTCATGAGTGCAGAAGCTGCGCGTGAGTACGGCTTGATCGACGAAGTGATCAGCCAGCGCCCTGTTTAAAATAAGCAGCCCAAAACAGGCTTGGTCGGCAGGTCCGACACCAGCGGGCTTGAAAAAGCCCGCAATAGCCTTCATCTTGTGTTGCAAGCCTATCGGATTTGGATCGAACGAATGACTGACACCCGCAACGGCGAGGACAACGGCAAGCTGCTCTATTGCTCCTTCTGTGGCAAAAGCCAGCATGAAGTGCGCAAATTGATTGCCGGCCCCTCGGTCTTTATCTGCGACGAGTGCGTCGACCTGTGCAATGACATCATCCGCGAGGAGGTGCAGGAAGCCCAGGCCGAAAGCAGCGCGCATAAATTGCCTTCGCCTAAAGAAATCAGCGGCATCCTCGATCAGTACGTGATTGGTCAGGAGCGCGCGAAAAAGGTTCTGGCCGTAGCGGTGTACAACCACTACAAACGTCTGAACCAGCGTGACAAAAAGAATGACGACGTCGAACTCGGCAAGAGCAACATCCTGCTGATCGGCCCGACAGGCTCGGGTAAAACCCTGCTGGCCGAAACCCTGGCCCGCTTGCTGAACGTTCCGTTCACTATCGCCGACGCAACCACCCTCACCGAGGCAGGTTACGTGGGGGAAGATGTCGAGAACATCATTCAGAAACTGCTGCAGAAGTGCGATTACGACGTAGAAAAAGCCCAGATGGGCATTGTCTACATCGATGAGATCGACAAGATCTCGCGCAAGTCTGACAACCCGTCGATCACCCGGGACGTTTCCGGTGAAGGCGTGCAGCAGGCCCTGCTCAAGTTGATCGAAGGCACGGTCGCTTCCGTTCCGCCTCAAGGTGGTCGCAAGCATCCGCAGCAGGAATTCCTTCAGGTCGACACCCGTAACATCTTGTTCATCTGCGGCGGTGCGTTCTCCGGTCTGGAAAAGGTTATTCAAAACCGTTCCACCAAGGGTGGCATCGGTTTCAGCGCAGAAGTGCGCAGCAAGGAAGAAGGCAAGAAAGTCGGTGAATCCCTGCGTGAAGTCGAGCCTGACGATTTGGTCAAGTTCGGTCTGATCCCGGAATTCGTCGGTCGTCTGCCGGTACTTGCCACGCTGGACGAGCTTGATGAGGCTGCGCTGATGCAGATTCTCACCGAGCCCAAAAATGCTCTGACCAAGCAGTATGCCAAGCTGTTCGAGATGGAAGGCGTGGACCTGGAATTCCGGGCCGACGCGCTGAAATCGGTCGCCAAACGTGCCCTGGAACGCAAAACCGGTGCCCGTGGCCTGCGCTCGATTCTCGAAGGTGTATTGCTCGACACTATGTATGAAATCCCCTCGCAGTCCGAGGTGAGTAAAGTAGTGATCGATGAAAGCGTTATAGAAGGCAAGTCCAAGCCACTGTATCTCTACGAAAACAGTGAGCCGACTGCCAAGGCAGCACCGGACGCCTAAGCGTCACACTGCTGTAATAAAGAAGGGGCCTTCGGGCCCCTTTGCTATTGTGGGAGTCGGGGCAGCAACCTGATTTCTCGGATGCGCCTGGATCAATGCAGGCGCTGCCGTAAGCTCTGATTTTTTAAGTGATTCTTTTATCCGCTTGTTTTTTTTGAGAACAGCCCCCATCTTGGTTTCAAGCTTACTTCCATCTGTTTACGGCCTTATGGCCGCCGTAGAGGCGAAATCATGAAGACGACCATCGAATTGCCTCTCCTGCCATTGCGTGATGTCGTGGTTTATCCGCACATGGTTATCCCGCTGTTCGTGGGGCGCGAGAAATCCATCGAAGCTCTCGAGGCAGCGATGACGGGCGACAAGCAGATCCTTCTGCTGGCTCAGCGGAATCCTGCTGACGACGATCCCGGTGAAGAAGCACTTTATCGCGTAGGCACCATTGCTACCGTTCTGCAGCTGCTCAAGCTGCCTGACGGCACCGTCAAGGTTCTTGTCGAAGGCGAGCAGCGGGGCGCCGTGGAGCGCTTCAGCGAAGTCGACGGCCACTGCCGTGCCGAAGTCTCGCTGATCGACGAAGTCGACGCGCCTGAGCGCGAATCGGAAGTGTTTGTCCGTAGCCTGCTGGCTCAGTTCGAACAATATGTGCAGCTGGGCAAGAAAGTCCCTGCTGAAGTCCTGTCGTCGCTCAACAGCATCGACGAGCCGGGCCGCCTGGTCGACACCATGGCCGCGCACATGGCCCTGAAGATCGAGCAGAAGCAGGAAATCCTCGAAATCATCGATCTGTCGGCTCGGGTCGAGCACGTCCTGGCGTTGCTGGATGCCGAAATCGATCTGCTGCAAGTCGAAAAACGCATTCGCGGTCGCGTTAAAAAGCAAATGGAGCGTAGCCAGCGCGAGTACTACCTGAATGAGCAGATGAAGGCCATTCAGAAAGAGCTGGGCGACAGCGACGAAGGCCACAACGAAATCGAAGAGCTGAAAAAGCGCATCGATGCAGCGGGTCTGCCGAAAGACGCGTTGGCCAAGGCTCAGGCCGAACTGAACAAGCTCAAGCAAATGTCGCCAATGTCCGCGGAAGCGACCGTGGTGCGTTCGTACATCGACTGGCTGGTTCAAGTGCCGTGGAAAGCCCAGAGCAAAGTGCGCCTGGACCTGGCTCGCGCCGAAGATATTCTCGACGCCGACCACTACGGTCTGGAAGAAGTCAAAGAGCGGATCCTCGAATACCTCGCCGTGCAGAAGCGTGTGAAGAAGATTCGCGGCCCGGTATTGTGCCTGGTCGGTCCTCCAGGGGTGGGTAAAACCTCTCTGGCGGAGTCGATTGCGCATGCCACCAACCGCAAATTCGTCCGCATGGCCCTTGGTGGCGTGCGCGATGAGGCGGAAATTCGTGGTCATCGCCGGACTTATATCGGTTCGATGCCAGGAAGATTGATTCAAAAGATGACAAAGGTGGGCGTCCGCAACCCGCTGTTCCTGCTCGATGAAATCGACAAAATGGGCAGCGACATGCGTGGCGATCCGGCGTCGGCGTTGCTGGAAGTGCTCGACCCCGAGCAGAACCACAACTTCAACGATCACTATCTGGAAGTCGACTATGACCTGTCCGATGTGATGTTCCTGTGCACCTCCAACTCGATGAATATTCCACCGGCGCTGCTGGACCGGATGGAAGTGATTCGTCTGCCGGGTTACACCGAAGACGAGAAGATCAACATCGCCGTCAAATACCTTTCGCCCAAGCAGATTGCTGCCAACGGCCTGAAGAAGGGCGAGCTGGAATTCGACGCCGAAGCGATCCGCGACATCATCCGCTATTACACCCGCGAAGCCGGTGTGCGTGGGCTGGAGCGCCAGATTGCCAAGGTTTGCCGCAAAGCGGTCAAAGAGCATGCACTGGAAAAACGCTTCTCGGTGAAGGTGACAGCCGACATGCTGGAACACTTCCTGGGTGTGCGTAAATTCCGCTACGGCCTGGCCGAGCAGCAGGATCAGATCGGGCAGGTAACCGGCCTGGCATGGACCCAGGTGGGCGGCGAATTGCTGACCATCGAAGCCGCAGTCGTGCCGGGTAAAGGCCAACTGATCAAGACCGGTTCCCTGGGTGACGTGATGGTCGAATCGATCACCGCAGCCCTGACCGTTGTCCGCAGCCGTGCGAAGAGCCTGGGGATTCCCCTGGACTTCCACGAGAAGCGCGACACGCATATCCACATGCCTGAAGGGGCGACCCCGAAAGACGGCCCTAGCGCCGGTGTAGGCATGTGCACGGCCCTGGTGTCGGCATTGACTGGTATTCCTGTGCGCGCGGATGTCGCCATGACTGGCGAAATCACCTTGCGTGGTCAGGTATTGGCAATTGGTGGCTTGAAGGAAAAGCTGCTGGCGGCTCACCGTGGTGGAATCAAGACGGTGATCATTCCCGAAGAGAACGTACGCGATCTGAAGGAAATTCCTGACAATATCAAGCAAGATCTGCAGATTAAACCAGTTAAATGGATTGACGAGGTCCTGCAAATTGCGCTGCAATACGCGCCGGAGCCCTTACCGGATGTGGCTCCGGAGATCGTTGCAAAGGATGAAAAACGCGAGTCTGACTCTAAGGAAAGAATTAGCACGCATTAGTACGCATTTGCCTGGGGGGCTTCCTTGACAGTTTTTTAGAGCCCTTGTTATAAAGCGGCTCTATAAGTGTCTGTAGGCCATTCAGCACTCGTTTTTTTGCTTTCACCAAAAAACTTAGAATCAAACTCAAATAGATATAAGGGGACTTAGAGTGAACAAGTCGGAACTGATTGATGCTATCGCTGCATCCGCTGATATCCCGAAAGCTGCTGCTGGCCGTGCGCTGGACGCTGTAATCGAATCCGTCACTGGCGCTCTCAAGGCTGGCGACTCTGTTGTTCTGGTTGGTTTCGGTACCTTCTCCGTGACCGATCGTCCAGCTCGCATCGGTCGTAACCCACAGACCGGTAAGACGCTGGAAATCGCCGCCGCCAAAAAACCAGGTTTCAAAGCCGGTAAAGCACTGAAAGAAGCTGTCAACTAAGTTCGATTCAGGTTTTTGCCTATCCGGGTCGGGGTCATTCCTGACTTGGCAGCGGAGCGGTAGTTCAGTCGGTTAGAATACCGGCCTGTCACGCCGGGGGTCGCGGGTTCGAGTCCCGTCCGCTCCGCCAGTTACGAGAAGGCGCATCCTCGGATGCGCCTTTCTTCTATCCGGATTCTACCCACGCTCCACGGTTGCCTAATTTTGAAGTTCAACCGTTTCTGGGGGACGCATGCTGCAGAATATCAGGGACAATTCACAAGGCTGGATTGCCAAGACCATTATCGGGGTCATCGTTGCACTGATGGCTTTGACCGGTTTCGACGCTATTTTCAAGGCCACGACGCACAAAAATGACGCGGCCAAGGTCAACGGCGAAGAAATCAGCCAGAACGAGCTGAGCCAGGCGGTCGATATGCAACGCCGTCAGCTCATGCAACAGCTGGGCAAGGATTTCGATGCTTCCTTGCTCGACGAAAAAATGCTGCGCGAATCGGCCCTCAAAGGCTTGATCGATCGCAAACTGCTGCTGCAAGGCGCAGAAAAATCGAAATTCGCTTTCTCCGAAGCCGCTTTGGATCAGGTGATCCTGCAAACGCCTGAATTCCAGGTGGACGGCAAGTTCAGCGCCGAGCGTTTCGACCAGGTGATCCGTCAACTGGGCTACAGCCGTCTGCAATTCCGTCAGATGCTGGCTCAGGAAATGCTGATCGGTCAGCTGCGCGCTGGCCTGGCCGGTAGCGGTTTCGTCACCGATGCACAGGTGTTGGCCTTCGCTCGTCTGGAAAAACAGACCCGTGATTTCGCCACCGTGAACATCAAGGCAGACCCGGCGGCAGTGAAATTGACCGACGATGAGGTCAAGGCCTACTACGACGAACACGCCAAGGAGTTCATGACGCCGGATCAGGTGGTCATCGATTACCTCGAATTGAAGAAGGCATCCTTTTTCGATCAGGTCAGCGTCAAGGACGAAGACTTGCAAGCGGCGTATCAGAAAGAAACCGCGAACCTGTCCGAGCAACGCCGGGCTGCGCACATTCTGATCGAAGTGAACGATAAGGTGACCGAGGCGCAAGCCAAGGCCAAGATCGAAGAAGTGCAGGCGCGCCTGGCCAAAGGCGAGAGTTTCGAGGCCCTGGCCAAGGAGTTTTCCCAGGATCCAGGCTCGGCGAACAACGGCGGTGACCTCGGTTTTGCAGGTCCAGGCGTTTACGATCCAGCGTTTGAAAAAGCCCTGTATTCGTTGGCCAAGGATCAGGTCTCGGAGCCGGTTCGCACTGACTTCGGTTTCCACCTGATCAAGCTGTTGGGTGTCGAAGCGCCTGAAGTGCCAACGTTCGCCAGCCTGAAAGACAAGCTGACCCGCGAGTTGAAAACCCAGCAAGTCGAGCAGCGTTTCGTCGAAGCGACCAAGCAATTGGAAGACTCCTCGTTCGAGTCCTCTGATCTGGCCCAGCCGGCACAAGACCTGAAACTGACCGTTCACACGTCCGCGCCATTCGGCCGTGAAGGTGGCGAAGGCGTTGCAGCCAATCGTGCCGTGGTGACCGCTGCGTTCAGTCCTGAAGTGCTGGATGAGGGTGCCAACAGCACCGCCATCGAGCTGGACCCGGAAACCGTGATCGTGCTGCGCGCCAAGGAGCACCGCAAGCCTGAGCAACTGCCGCTGGAAAGCGTAGCTGCCAGCATCCGCGTGCAATTGACCAAGGAGCACGCCAGTGCCGCCGCCAAGACCAAGGCCGATCAACTGATCGCCAGCTTGCGTGATGGCAAGACCGCACTGGACAAGGCGATCGATGGTCAGAACTGGAAAGTCACCGCCACTGCGACTCGCGCTCAGGAAGGGGTCGACCCAACCGTGCTGCAAGCGCTGTTCCGCATGCCCAAGCCAGTCTCCAAAGACAAGCCGACCTTCAGCAGCGTGACCCTGGCCGACGGTAGCCTGGTGATCGTGCGTCTGAACGGCGTGAATGAAGGCGCTGCGCCGACCGAAGAAGAGAAGGCTCAATACCGTCGCTTCCTCGCCTCGCGCATTGGCCAGCAAGACTTCGCGGCTTACCGCAAGCTGCTGGAGCGTGAGGCTGAGATCAAGCGTTTCTGATGCCTGACTGAGTTTTGCGCGACACAAAGGACCCCAGCCCAAAGGCTGGGGTTTTTTATGGGTGAAACGAAAATATCGCAGCCTGCGACAGTTCTTTCAGGGGATCGCGGTCATCCGTAGGCGCTGCCACAGGCTGCGATCTTTTGATTTTCGCTCCGGCGGGACTTTCTCCCGAGATGATGGTCAATGAATCTGTAGCCGTTTTAGACAATCGTTGCTCCGCTAAGCATCGATCTGTTGCACAATACGCCTCGAACCGTTTTCCTCAGGATGTTCAATGTTTAAATCAATTCCCATGCGTGTTGTAGGGCTGGCCTTGGTGCTGGCCGCCGCTGCCGGTTGTTCGTCGAAGAAGGCCGCCATCTATGAGCATGAGAACTTCGACGACTCGGGGACGTTTTCGCGCAGCTATCCGGTGACCGATGCGCAAACCTGCGAAGCCGCCCGTCGGGCCTTGCTTAGCCAGGGTTACATCATCACCAGCAGCGACCCGAAACTGGTCAGTGGGCACAAGAGCTTCCAGCAGACCGGCGAAACCCATATGGAGATCAGCTTCAATGTGGTTTGTGCCGATGACGGCAGCGAAGGGCACCATGCGACCATGTTCGCCAACGCCCTGCAGGACCGTTATGCGCTGAAAAAGACCAATAACTCCGCCAGCCTCGGCGTCGGCGTGTTGGGCTCGGTATCGATGCCGATCGGCTCGTCCGACGATTCGATGGTCAAGGTTGCCAGTGAAACCGTGTCCTCGGCCAAGTTCTACGAGCGTTTCTTTACTCTGGTCGAACTGTTCCTGCCGCCGGAAGCGAAGAAGGCCGCGCACATCATCGAGAAGCCGAAAACCGAACTCGGGATGCCTGAAGCCAAGGCTGCGCCGGCTCAGTTGGCGCCGACCCCGACACCGGCGGCAGAACCATCGCCAGCACCGGCAGCCTCACCGGCTCCTGCCGAAACCGCTCCAGCCGCTTCGGAGCCCGTTGCGCCGCCTGCTGAAACCGCGCCGATTACCCCGACCAAGAGCACCGAGCCGACATCGTCCACGGAAACGGTCACTCCAGTAGCGGACTCAAGCACGCTGCCTCCGCCGACCGAGCCGATTTCGGCGATGCCTGTCTCCGGCCAGTAATGGGGCTTGCTTGTTATGGGGGCGGGTCAGACGATACCGCTCCCGTAACGTCTTTCAAGACTGATCCACATCAAGTCGGGCTGTATTCCCACAGCCTGTATCGAAAAATCCAGTGATAAATTCCTGACCACCTGCTACGTTTTATTCAGTAGCGACGTAGTGTCGTGTCCGCGTCATTTTTCTTTCATGCGGGCACTTTATGCTCAGAGCGCTGGTCATTTATTCAGACGTTTTTTCAACAAGTGATGGGGGTTTAATAATGGACGATTATCAAGAAGAACTGCTCGAGTATCAGGCCTTTGAACTGGACCCGTTGGAACCGGCCGAAGACGCAACCGAGTTGTAATTAAGCGGATTGGCGATGACTGCGGCGAAACTCGCCGGGCGTCTGGCCATTCCAGCGTTTGAAGGCCCGCTGAAAGGCTTCGGCTGAGGCAAACCCTAGCAGGTAGGCAATTTCGCCGAACGCCAGTTCGGTGTCGCGGATGTAGGTCATGGCCAAGTCGCGGCGCGTATCGTTGAGAATTGCACGAAATTGCGTGCCTTCCTCGGCGAGTTTGCGGCGCAAGGTCCAGGTTGGCAGCTTCAGGCGTGCCGCCACTTCTTCCAGGTCGGGTTCCCGGCCACCATTGAGCAACGGGCCCAGCAACTGAGTGATGCGTTCACGCAGGCTGCGGGTGCGTGTCAGTTGCTCCAGTTCCCGTTCACACAGTTGCAGCAGGTGCCGCCAGGTGCTGGGGCAGTGCTCCGGGTTGCGCTGGGCGAGGCTGTCCAGGCTCAAGCGCAGTTGATTCTGTTCAGCGCCAAACTGGATCGGGCAGTCGCCGAGTACGGCGTAGGCCTCCCGGTAATCCGGTGCTTCGAATTCGATTTCGATTCGTTCGGCGCGCAGCGGGGCAGGGCTCAGGCTGGACAATTGCTGCAACCAACCAGCGATGATCGAATCCACCACGAAGCGGTTGTAGGCGTTGTAGGGACTGATCGAATAGAACCGCAGCCAGGCGCCTTGGGCGTCTTCGTGAAAGCTCGACTGGCCGCGATAGTTGGAGCCATACAGCGCCTCGAAGCGAATCAGGCAGCGCGCCGCTTCGCGCACGGTGGGTGCCTGGGCGGCGGTGACGCCGGCGAGGCCAACCTGGCTCAGGCGACTGAGCTGGCCCATGCGCAAACCCAGCGCCGGGTCGTCGGTCAGTTGAATGGCGCCGTGGCCCAGGCGCATGTAGCGCGGGATCGACAGGCGAGCGCCGGCTTCGGCCAGTCGCGCGGCGTCGAGGCCGTACTGTTCGAGCAACGGTTGTGGATCCAGGCCATGGCTGCGCACGGCGTCGGCCAGGCTATGGACGAAGCCCACCGACAGATCCCCGAGGCGCATCGGCTGCGGTTTCATCGATTACAACCAGAGGTTCAGCAAGCGCGCGCCGCGGGCATCGCCGTCGGCGAAATGCTGCCCGTTGCTACTGAGGAAGCTTTGACCGGCGCTGCTCTTGTCCCAGAACTGACCACGCAGGAACACGCTCATGCCGGCGATGCTCTGGCTGCTTGGTGGTTGGGCGATCAGCGTCAGTCGCTGCCAGGCCTGACCCTCGCTGAGTTCGCCGGCCTTGAGGCTGACAGAGCTCGGCGTTGGCAGGCCTTTATAACCACGCCACGGTTGATCCCAGGATCCATGCCCGACGACGAACGCCGGGACCGCCACCAGTTGTGCGCCTTGGTCGTTGAGTTTGCGGTAGTTGTCGGGGTACCAGCTGTCGCTGCCGATCAGCACGCCCAGGCGCCCGGCCGGGGTGTCGACGACGTTGACCGGATGATCGGAGTTGCTTTGGAGCGTGCTGTGTCCAGCGAACGTCGGGTGCAATTGTCGTTGGGGCTGGCCGATTGGCAGGCCGTCGCGACCGAACACCACGCTGCTGTTATACAGCGCGCCGTGGCCGATGTGCAGGATGCCGTCGTTGACGCTCGGTTCGGGCAGCACAATGGAACCGGCCACCAGGGTCACGTGGAATTCTTTCGCCAGGCCACCAAACAGCGCCTGATAGTCCTTGGCCATGCGCTTGGCTTTCATCCGAAAGTGCGCGTCGTCGACTCGGCTGCTGCCCTCGGCACTGATCAGGGCGCGGATGAACTGCAACGGGTTGCTCACCGCCAGCCAGTTCATGGCTTCCTTGAGGGTGGTGGCCTGGTACAGCTCATCTTTTTCGCCGCTGACCATCAGCCAGGTGCCGACATGTTCAGGCAGCACGACGATGGTTTTTTCGTTCAGCAGCCCCTGGTCCTGGGCCTTCTGCAGGTAGGCCGCGAGCTTGCGGTGCAGATGTTCGGGACTTTGATAGTCGGTAGGGAACAGCTCGGGCTGGATGCCCAGCAGGTTGCCGCGATCGGCGGGCGTGCCCTGATCGACCGCAAGATTGATGCGCAGGTCAGACAGGTAATGCCCCACCGGCCGGTCCGCGGCCCACATCGCGTAGGTCGTCAGAACGGCGATCAACGCCATGGAGAGGGTCAGGTACAGAAGTTTGCGCATGGGAAACGGTCAACGGCCGTGTGCAGGGTTCGCGACTAGGGTAGGGCCCATGCCCGCGCTTGCCAAGGGGCGCTGCGCATTTGGATCAATAAGTTGTCAGTTACGGTCATTGAGTGACAGCAGTGCGACTCTTAGTCTGTCGAATATGACTGACGGGAGCCGAAGAGCTCCTGCAACTTTTCCGTGATCGCTCGTTGTGGAGTTACCGATGGCCGCCGCTCATTACCCGCACCTGTTGGCCCCGCTGGACCTGGGTTTTACCACGTTGCGCAACCGCACCCTGATGGGCTCGATGCACACGGGCCTTGAGGAAAAGCCTGGCGGTTTCGAGCGCATGGCCGCGTACTTCGCTGAACGTGCTCGTGGCGGCGTAGGCTTGATGGTCACCGGTGGTATCGGCCCGAACGATGAGGGCGGGGTTTACTCCGGCGCGGCCAAGCTGACCACCGAGGAAGAAGCGCTCAAACACCGGATCGTCACCCGCGCGGTGCACGAGGCGGGCGGCAAGATCTGCATGCAGATCCTGCATGCCGGGCGTTATGCTTACAGCCCGAAACAGGTGGCGCCGAGCGCGATCCAGGCGCCGATCAACCCGTTCAAGCCTAAAGAGCTGGACGAGGAAGGCATCGAGAAGCAGATCAGCGATTTCGTTACCTGCTCGACCCTGGCGCAAAAAGCCGAGTACGACGGCGTCGAGATCATGGGTTCCGAAGGTTATTTCATTAACCAGTTCCTCGCCGCCCACACCAACCATCGCACTGACCGCTGGGGCGGCGCCTACGAAAACCGCATGCGCCTGCCGGTGGAAATCGTCCGTCGGGTGCGCGAAGCGGTCGGCCCGAACTTCATCATTATCTTCCGCCTGTCGATGCTCGACCTGGTGGAAGGCGGCAGCACCTGGGAAGAAATCGTGCAGTTAGCCAAGGCCATCGAGCAGGCGGGCGCGACCATCATCAACACCGGGATCGGCTGGCACGAAGCGCGGATTCCGACCATCGCCACTAAAGTGCCCCGTGCGGCGTTCAGCAAGGTCACGGCGAAACTGCGTGGTTCGGTGAGCATTCCGCTGATTACCACCAACCGCATCAACACCCCGGAAGTCGCCGAGCAGATCCTGGCCGAAGGCGATGCCGACATGGTGTCGATGGCACGACCGTTTCTCGCCGACCCGGATTTCGTCAACAAGGCGGCAGCCGGTCGTGGTGATGAAATCAATACCTGCATCGGTTGCAACCAGGCTTGCCTGGATCACACGTTCGGCGGCAAGTTGACCAGTTGCCTGGTGAACCCGCGGGCCTGTCATGAAACCGAACTCAATTACCTGCCGGTGCAGCAGATCAAGAAAATCGCCGTGGTTGGCGCCGGTCCTGCGGGCCTTTCCGCCGCTACCGTGGCCGCCGAGCGCGGTCATCAGGTGACGCTGTTCGATTCGGCCAGCGAAATCGGCGGCCAGTTCAATATCGCCAAGCGCGTGCCGGGCAAGGAAGAGTTTTTCGAAACCCTGCGCTACTTCAACCGCAAGTTGCAGACCAGCAACGTCGAGCTGTGCCTGAACACCCGTGTGGACGTGGCGCAACTGGTCGAGGGCGGTTACGACGAAATCATCCTCGCTACCGGCATCGCGCCGCGGGTGCCGGCGATTCCGGGTGTCGAGCACGCCAAGGTGCTGAGCTACCTGGACGTGATCCTCGAGCGTAAACCGGTGGGCAAACGCGTCGCGGTAATCGGCGCTGGCGGTATCGGTTTCGACGTGTCGGAATTCCTCGTGCACCAAGGCGTGGCCACCAGCCAGGACCGCGAAGCGTTCTGGAAGGAGTGGGGCATCGATACGCACCTTGAAGCGCGTGGCGGTGTCGCGGGCATCAAGGCTGAGCCCCATGCGCCGGCCCGTGAAGTGTTCCTGTTGCAACGCAAGGCATCCAAGGTCGGCGACGGCCTGGGCAAGACCACCGGCTGGATTCACCGCACCGGTCTGAAGAACAAAAAGGTGCAAATGCTCAACAGCGTCGAGTACCTGAAGATCGACGACGAAGGCCTGCACATCCGCATCGGCGAAAGCGGCGAACCGCAGGTGCTGCCGGTGGACAACATCGTGATCTGTGCCGGGCAGGATCCGTTGCGCGAGCTGCACGACGGTCTGGTCGCGGCCGGACAGAACGTGCACTTGATTGGCGGCGCGGACGTGGCGGCGGAGCTGGATGCCAAGCGTGCGATCAACCAGGGTTCGCGGTTGGCGGCTGAGTTGTAATCAACACAAAGTCTGCTGTTAACATACCGGCTCTTTACCCAGAGCCGGCATCAATGCTTTCCCCTCCAACAGACTGGCTCTCCCAAGCCCCCCTCGAGCCCCTTCACCTCGACTGGCTCGTCACCGCCGGTATCGAAGTCGCTATCCTGCGTCTGGACCGGATCGACCCGCTGATCAGCGGCAACAAGTGGTTCAAACTCAGCGAACACCTGAAAGCCGCTGATCAGAACGGCGCCCAAGGCATCATCAGCCTGGGCGGTGCTCACTCCAACCATCTCCACGCATTGGCCGCCGCAGGCAAGCGCTTCGGGTTCACCACGGTCGGTTTGCTGCGCGGGCATCCGCAAGACACCCCGACAGTAAAGGACTTGCAGGCGTTCGGCATGCAGTTGCACTGGCTGGGTTATGGCGGTTATCGAGCGCGGCATGAGCCGGGTTTCTGGCAGCCGTGGCGGGCGCAGTATCCCGAGCTGCAACCGGTGCCGGAAGGTGGTGCCGGCTTGCGTGGGGCGAAGGGCTGCATGCAGCTGGTGGCACAGGCCCGTGAGCAACTGAGTGGCCTGGACTGGAGCAACTATGACGGCTGGTGGCTGGCCTGCGGAACGGGCACGACCCTGGCCGGGCTGGTGCTGGCGGAGGCGGGTGAACACCCGGTGTATGGAGCGCTGGCGGTGCCCGATGATCATGGCGTGGCGCAGCAGGTCGAGATGATTATGCAGGAAGCCGGTTGGGTCGATCCCTTGTATGAACTGCTGGATGCCAGCCGTGGCGGTTTTGCCAAAGTCGACCCACAGCTGCTTGCATTCATCGAGCAGACCGAACAGGCCAGCGGCATTCTTTTCGAGCCGCTGTACACCGGCAAAGCGCTCATGGCTCTCAAGCAACAAGTCGAAGCTGGTAAATTTCCCCAAGGCACGCGCCTGATCTTCATCCACACCGGCGGCTTGCAGGGCCGCCGGGGCGTAGGAGCGAGGCTTGCCCGCGAAGAACGATGACGCTTAATACCTGAAAAACCGCGGTGCATTCTTCGCGGGCAAGCCTCGCTCCTACAGGTTATGCGTCACCGCGTTTGGGCATCATCCGCAGCAAGGTGTTATCGCGCACCACATAGTGGTGGTAAATCCCGGCCACCGCGTGCAACCCGATCAGCCAATAACCGATGGTGGCGCCGAGCTCATGCCAGCCTTGGAACTGCTTGGCCAGCGGTTTGTTTTCTTCGATCAGCAATGGCAGGTCAACGCCATAGAACATCACCCGATGCCCCTCGGCGCTGGTAGTCAGCCAACCCAGAACCGGCACGGTGATCATGAAAATATACAGTGCCCAATGCATCAGCCTGGCAACCACGGTTTGCCAGCGAGGGGAGGCGGGGAATATCTGCGGTGCCGGCCCCAGGCTGCGGGCGAATAGCCGCAACCAGACCAGCACGAACACCGTCAGGCCGAGCATGAAGTGTGCTTCCTTGATCAGCGTCCGGCCGCCACTGCCTTTGGGAAAGATCCCGCGAAATTCGATACAGGCGTAGACCAGTATTAACAGAACCAGCATCAACCAGTGCAGCGCGATCGATACGGTGCTGTAGCGTGATTCGGAATTCTTCCAGGGCATACGGTGTTTCCTCACAATTCTGGTCTGAAGTCACCGTTCTTGTTCGACGGCGTGCACTAACTGTAATCCTGTTTCGCAGGATTTGCCCGAGGCAAATGGGCCGCTCAATGCTCTAAATCAAGTCATCGACCACAAAAAAGCGCCAGTTCCATCCAAGGAACTGGCGCTTTTATTATGAGGCGAGGGGGGCGATCAGTTGGCTTGCGGCATCTCGCCGTTGGCCAGGCGCATGTTGATGTCGGCGATCACCTCGGGCAAATCGGTGATGGTGTCGATCATGTAGTGCGGTCGCGAGCCTTCGAACAGGGCATGAATGCGCTTGCGTTCGCTGGCCAGTTTATCGCTGCTTAGCGCGCGATAACCTTCGTAGTCCAGACCCAGCGCGTTACCGGAGCAGATCAACGCCACGGTCCACATGCCGGCACGGCGACCTTCGAGAATGCCCGGCACCGTGTCGTCGATCTTCACGCAGGCCGCGACGTCGTCGATGCCCAGCGCAATCACATTGGCCAGGGCCTGAGCGGGCCATGGGCGGCCGTTGGGCACTTCGTCGGTGGCGACCACGTGATCGGCGACGTAGCCGTTGCTGGCGGCCAGTTCCACCACTTTGTCCATGACCTGTTTCGGGTAGCCGGAGCACGAGCCGATCTTGATCCCTTGTTGGCGCAAGTTGGCGATGGTGTCCAGGGCGCCCGGAATCAGTGCCGAGTGTTCGGCGATTTTTTCGATCTGCAGCGGCATGAAGCGTTGGTAGATGGCGGTGACGTCATCGTCGGTCGGCGTGCGGCCGAACACCTGGCGATAACGCTCGGCAACTGACGGCTGATCGCACAGGGTGCGGATGTGATCCCACTTGCCCATGCCCATCGGCCCACGGGCTTCTTCGATGGAAACCTGGACGTCGAACTCGGCGAAGGCTTCGACGAAAATCTGGGTCGGGGCGAAAGAGCCAAAGTCGACCACGGTGCCGGCCCAGTCGAGGATGGCGGCTTGCAGTTTGGTTGGGTTTACATAGTTCATGTCTCTGATCTCTGTAGGAGCGAGGCTTGCCCGCGAAGAACGATTACAGGGTTTAACTGACGCACCGTGTCGTCTGCATTCGCGGGCAAGCCTCGCTCCTACAGGGAACAGTGGTGGTTTAGATTTCGAGGACTTCCATCTCGCGCAGCACCTCGGCCACGGCCGCCACCGCTGCGTGCATTTCGGCCTGGTTGACGTGGCCGATGCAGCCGACCCGGAACGTTTCGACCTGGGTCAGTTTGCCGGGGTAGAGGATGAAGCCCTTGGCCTTGACCCGTTCGTAGAATTCCTTGAACTGGTAGCGCGGGTCTTTCGGCGCGTGGAAGGTGACGATGATCGGCGCCTGGATCGCCGCGGGCAGGAAGCTGCGCAGGCCCAGTTTGGCCATGTCATCGAGCAGCACCTGGCAGTTGTTGGCGTAGCGCTGATGCCGGGCCGGCAAACCACCTTCTTCGTTGTATTGCAGCAAGGCTTCGTGCAGCGCCGCTACCACGTGGGTCGGCGGGGTGAAGCGCCATTGGCCGGTCTTGGCCATGTAGGCGTGCTGATCGAACAAGTCCATCGCCAATGAGTGCGAGTGACCGGCAGCCTTCGCCAGCGCTTCTTTGCGCGCGAAGACGAAGCCCATCCCCGGCACGCCCTCCAGGCATTTGCCCGAGGCGGCGATCAGGGCGTCGAACGGCACCTGTTGCGCATCGATCGGCAGGGCGCCAAACGAGCTCATGGCGTCGATGATCAGGCGTTTGCCGTGCTGCTCGATGACGTGGGCGATTTCCGCCAGCGGGTTGAGGATGCCGGTGCTGGTTTCGCAGTGAATCAAGGCGACGTGGGTGATGCTGGCGTCGGCCCGCAGCAAGCGGTCGACGTCGACGGCGGTGGTCGGTTCGTCTTCGGCGGTTTCGAAGGTGTCGAACGAACGGCCGAGCACTTCGCAGATCTTCGCCAGGCGTTTGCCGTAGGCGCCGTTGATCAGCACCAGCACTTTACCGTGCCGGGGCACCAGCGTGCCGATCGCCGCTTCGACCGCGAACGTGCCGCTGCCTTGCAGGGGCACGCAGTGGTGGCTGTCGCCGCCGTTGATGATCACCAGCAATTGCTCGCACAGGCTGGCGGTCAATTGGTTGAAGCGGTCATCCCATGAACCCCAGTCGACCATCATCGCCTGACGGGTACGTTGCGATGTGGTCAATGGGCCGGGGGTGAGCAGGATGGGCTCGGCAGTACGCATTCTTGTGTCCTTGCAAAAGCTCAGTGGGATGAAACTACGGGGCATAAATTGCAATTCGGCGTGCTATCAATCAAATTGTTTGTTGTTATGCCAGCTATCAGTGAGAGTTATTCATGAATCTGTTCCAGCTGCGTGCCTTCGATGCCGTGGCCCGCGAGGGCAGCTTCACCCGCGCCGCCGCACGCCTGTTCATCAGCCAACCGGCGGTCACCGGGCACATCAAGGCGCTGGAGGAGCGTTACCAGATCACCTTGTTGCGCCGTACCGCGCGGCGCGTCGAGCTGACGGAGGAGGGCACCAGACTCGCGGCGATCACCCGAGCGATGTTCGGCCTGGCCGAAGAAGCGCAGGCGATGCTGGAGGCCAACCGGCAGCTACTCACCGGGCGCCTGGAAGTGGCGGCGGATGGCCCGCACATGGTCATGCCGATGCTCGCCAGCCTGCGCGCGCGGTATCCGGGGATCACCGTGAACCTGCGGTTGGGCAATGCCCAGGAAACCCTCGCGGCGTTGTTATCCGAGCATGCCGACGTGGCAGTGCTGACCGAGGTTGAGCCGCGCAAGGGGTTGCACTTGCAAGCGTTGAACGAGTCGAGGATTTGCGCGTTGGTGCCCGCCGGCCATCCGTGGGCGCAGCAGTCGCAAGGGCTGCCGCTCAAGGCGCTGGACCAGGTGATCATGGTGTTGCGCGAGCCGAGTTCGATTACCCGACGCACGTTCGACGAGGCGTGCATTCAAGCCCGGGTCAATCCACGGGTGTTGCTGGAACTGGACAGTCGCGAGGCCGTGACCGAGGCGGTGGCCGCCGAGTTGGGCGTGGGCGTGGTGTCGTCGGCGGAAGTCAGCCACGACCCACGGGTGGCGGCGGTGTCGATCATTGGCGAGGGGCTGGTCAATCGTCACATGATCGGTTGTATGGAACGGCGGCGGGATTTGCGCTTGATACAGGCGTTTTTTGGGTTGGCGCCCGTCGGGTAGAGCGCGGCGTGGCTATCGCGGGCAAGCCACGCTCCCACAGGTTTTGCGTCGTACACAAGGTTGGCGGCCAGCCTGAATTCCTGTGGGAGCGGCTCGGTAAAATCACGGCATGAGATCCGAGCGATTGGTCAGCCAATCGAGCAGTAGATGAGCATCGCGGCGTGGTTCGGGAGCGGGCCGGGAAGGCTGGAGGTGGCCCATGCCGGCACACAACACCGGCCGGTCCGGGTCACTGTCGAGAAAACTGACCAACACTTCGGTGCCGGCCATGGGCAGTCTGGACGGATCGATCCGACCGTCCGGTGCTGCGAGGGCGACCGGTAGCCAGAGCCCAACGGACTCATCCGCCTCGAACCCCGGTTTTGGCCACAAGCAGACCTGTATTCGGCCTTGTTTATCGAGCGCTGCCGGTTGCCCGACGGGGCCCAGCACCCGGGCGGTTTGATAGCCCGGGATGCTCGGCTTGACCTGTTTGAGCGCTGGCCTGAATACCGTTGACCAGGGGATGGCGGTGAAACGATTGCTGTAGTGCCGGGCAATGCCGGGTTCGTCCTCGGCGAGTATCGACGGCTGCTGCCCCTGGTGCTGGATATCGGTGAGCAGCCACTGATCGTTGAAACTCGAGAGCGGGTGCTGCTCCACTTGCACGATTCGTCCAGTGCGCAGCTCGTTCAGGGTGCTTTGGCCGTGGATCTGCCGGTGCTGGCAACGCAGGCGTTCCAGCGTGCGGCGGCCCAGCTGTTCGCGATGAAGCTGTTCGGGCGCAAGTCTTGCCGTAACCGGGCCCGTTCCGGCGAGCGGGTGGTTGGCCGCGCCGTCGCCGATCACGTGCGCGCCGCGATTTCTGGCATCCCATTGTGCGGGGGCGGGAGCCGGGTCATGGCGCTGGAACAGTTCGCTGATCACCGGCAAGAGCGGGTCGTTGAATGCGTCGGCATGGAACGGCATCAACAGCGGCTCCTGCGGGAAACTCAGGCTGTCGTCGGCCAGAACCAGCAGGTGCCCGTCGGGCTGATGCTCGAAGTGGAAGTGGATGCCTTCTTCTTCACACAGCCGCTGCATGAAGGCCAGATCGCTCTCATCGTACTGAATGCAAAAAGGCCGCAGCGGGTAGCGCTCGCTGGTCAGGTCGAAGCGATAGATGTGCTCGGGCAATTGATGCTCCTCCAGCAACTGACGCACGATGGCTGGTACGCTGAGACGATGAAACACCCGGCGCGAGCTGTGCAGGTGAAGTCGTTGAAGATGGGGCGCGAGCACCAGCGAGTAGCCGACCCGATGCGGGCCGCGATGTTCGCGACTGATGCTGTGGATCACGCCATGAATGCCCTGATCAGCCGACAGCCTCAGGAACGCTGGTTGTTGCAGCAACCGGTGCAGGTTCATCGCCGGTGCGAGGCCGATCACCTCGATGTCGAATCGATAGGGCTGGTTGAGGCCTTCGCGGCCATTGAACTGCAATACCTGCAAACTCAGACCACCGTCGAGGAGTGTCAAGGTATAGGGACTTTCCTTGTCGTTGTGCATCGAATGCGCTTCTGCCATGGAGAACGGGCGCAGAGGGTACGAAACCACAGCCCTGAAGCGTCACCGCAAATCGACTTTTCAGAATCGCCCTACAAACATTGGTGAAGATGTCGACCCGTCATGGGCTGAATATCTTGGAATTTTTGGTCGATTGGCATCTTTAGGCCGTATAAACTTGCGCTACGCGTCGGCCAATAGATGTCTCGGCGCCACAGATCAAGAGAGTGAGTAATGGGCGCACAGTGGAAGGTTAAACACAAAGAAGCGGCAGCCAACGCCAAGGGCAAGATCTTCGGCAAACTGGTGAAGGAAATCACCATTGCTGCGCGCAACGGTGCCGATACCGCCACCAACGCACACCTGCGTCTGGTGGTCGAACAGGCGAAAAAAGCCTCGATGCCTCGCGAAACCCTGGAACGCGCGATCAAGAAAGGCTCCGGCCAGCTCGGCGAAACCGTGCAATACCATCGCGTGACGTATGAAGGGTTCGCACCGCATCAGGTGCCGCTGATCGTCGAATGCGTGACTGACAACATCAACCGCACCGTCGCTGAAATCCGCGTCGCGTTCCGCAAGGGCCAGTTGGGCGCTTCCGGTTCGGTGGCTTGGGACTTCAACCACGTCGGTATGATCGAGGCGTCCCCGGACAGCCCTGACGCCGATCCGGAAATGGCCGCGATCGAAGCCGGCGCCCAGGATTTCGAGCCGGGTGAAGACGGCGCAACGCTGTTCCTGACCGACCCAGCGGACCTGGATGCGGTACAGAAAGCGCTGCCGGAGCAGGGCTTTACCGTGTTGTCGGCCAAGTTGGGTTATCAGCCGAAGAACCCGGTGAGCGGCTTGAGCGACGAGCAGATGGCAGAAGTCGAAGCGTTCCTCGAAGGCCTCGATAACCACGATGACGTGCAGGACATGTTTGTCGGGTTGGCGGGTTAAGCGGTTCTGACCGTTGTGATTTAACCTGTGGTGAGGGAGCTTGCTTGTGGCGAGGGAGCTTGCTCCCGCTGGGTTGCGAAGCGACCCCAAAAGCGACGGCTGCTGCGCAACCGAACGGGAGCAAGCTCCCTCGCCACAGGTTCTATATTTGCTGCTAGTTGAACGCGGCCATCTCCCGCACCACCTCACTGAACCCCGGCCGCGCCAACACATCCGGCTGACAGCAGCGCTGCTGTAAATCCTCTAACGCGACCCGCTGTTCAGCGCTCAACCCTGAGTCGATCCGCTCCAGCAATTCTCCCAGCAAAACCCCGAACGCCCGCACTTCGATCCGTTGCAGCGCGCGGCTTTCAAGGTTGTCCGAGGTGGCGTGGAAAGATGCCGCGCCAAAATCCCCCAACAGACAATCGCCATGCTCGTTCCACAGAATGTTGTGGCCATAGAGGTCGCCGTGGGTGATGCCTTGGCGGTGCAGGTGTTCGGCCACCGAGGCGATGCCACTGGCGATGCGCATGGCCACGCCGGCGCTGAACCGGGTGTCGTCGGCATAGATGTCGCGGGAGCACGACGTCAGGCTCGGCAGGCTGGCCAGGTTGCGGTAGCTCGGATCGATTAGTTGCATCACCAGCCCGGCTTGCGCCTGCGGATGCCCGACGATCCGCCCTTCGACCCGGATCAGGTTGGGGTGGATGCCGGCGGTGATGCAGGCGTTCATTTCGTGCAACGGCGAGCCGTCGCTGGTCATTTCGCCTTTGTAGAGTTTTACCGCGACCTGTTTTGTCTGCTCCCACAACGCCTGATGAATGACCCCCGACGCGCCTTCACCCAGCTTCTTCTCCAGGCTCAGCTCGGACCAGGGAATACTCGCCGTGGCTTCAAGCGCCGCCGCATCGGCTTCGGTTTCCAATGGGTTGCCGGCGTACGCCAGCCAGGTCAGGCTCGGCAGGGTCAGTAGCCATTCGGGAAGCTCGCTGAGCTGATTGGCGGCAATGCGGATCAGCTCAAGTCGATGACACTGGCTCAGGCTTTCGGGCAAGCGCTGTAAGCGGTTGCCGGCGAGCATGAGTTTTTGCAGGTGCGGGCGCTCGCCCAGTTCGGTTGGCAGATCCGTGATGCGGTTGTCGGTCAGGATCAGCCAGCGCAACAGCGGCGGCAGGGCGGCGGCCGGCACGTGTTCGATGGTGTTGGCCTTGAAACCGATCATCGTCAGTGCCGTACACTGGCCGAGGCAGGCGGGCAGTTCGGTGAACTGATTGTCCGAGCAGAACAGCACGCGCAAACGGGTCAGGCGGTGCAGATCGTCCGGCAGGCTGCGCAAGGCGTTGCCGCTGAGGTTGAGCACTTCCAGCGAGTCCGCCAGGTCGAATATTTCCCGGGGGAATTCGGTCAGGCCACAGACCAGGTCCAGGCGGGTGATACCCGACAATTGGCCGGCGCGCAGTTGTGCGAGGGTGTGCATAGGCAGGTTCGCTATTGATCTGAAGGAAGGCGCGGGGGCCTGGAAATGGGCGACATGATAGCGGGAAAGTGGTGGTGGCTGTCAGGCGAGTTCCCTGACCTCCAGCAACTGCCCCAACCGGCTGCGCGTGCGCGCCAGGTCGATGGCATCGCCATCCAGGCATTCGCGCAATGACTGGTGGCCGAGCAGAATCAGGTGTTTGTCTTGGTCGTACAAGACGTCGATCAGGTTGATGAAGCGTTGTTGGGCGGCGATTGAACAGTCGGCGAGGCTGGGCAGTTTGTCGATGATCCAGCGGTCGAAGCGCCGACACAGTTCCAGGTAGTCCATGACGGCGGTGGGGTGTTCGCACAGGTCGGCGAAGGTGAAGCCGATGGTTCGCCCTTCGCAGTATCGGGCATGAAGGTGCCGTGTCCCGACGGGCAGTCGAATGGGCGGTGCGTCGTGTTCGAGCAGGTGCAGCGCCTGACGCTGGCTCACCGTGGCCGGCCAGACGTACTGGCCCTGGGTAAACAGCTGCTGCGCATGGGGTCGCGCCTGACTGCGGTAATCATGGGGGCCGCCGACTTCCATCACCTGCATGCGCGTGTTGATCAGGTCGATCACCGGTTTGAAACGAGCGTGGTAGAGCGGGTTGGGCAGTAAACCTTCCGGCGGGTAGTTTGAGGTCACCAGCAGCAGAATCCCCCGGCGAAACAGCGCCTTGAACAGCCGGGTGATGAGCATCGCATCGCCGATGTCATGCACGTGGAATTCATCGAAACACAGCACCCGGCAGTCTTTCAGCAGTTCGTCGAGGGTGGTTGCCAGCGCATCGGGCTGATCGCGATGGCTGAACATGCCCTGATGCAATTGCGCAAAAAACTCATGGAAGTGCAGGCGCTGTTTTGCCGTGACGGGGATGGCCTGGAAAAATCCGTCGAGCAGCCAGCTCTTGCCGCGCCCGACCGCACCATGGAGGTAAAGCCCGGGGAGTGGCGCCGATGACCCCGGCAGCGCCGATGCGTGCTGCGCCATGCAGTCGATCACGCGCAACTGGCTGTGGCTGAGGGTGTAGCCCTGAACATGGGCCTTGTGGCGGAAGTAGTCGTGGATCACCCGACCTTGCACGCTGCTACTGGTTGGCGCCGCGAATGCCTTGCCGAAAAAACGGCGTAGCGCGGACCAGCGTGGTGTGAGTTGCGGACGGTTGGGCGGTCGTACGGCCACTGTGATGTCACCCCGTAATCTTCAGGCCGGCTCCCCCTGAGCCGCGGCGGCGTAGTTTAACCAAGTGGGTAATTTCCCTTCCACTGCTGCCGATAAAATCCGTAGGAGAGAGCGGTGCGGCGATCCGACTTGCCCGCGAAGAACGATGACGCGGTGATACGAAAAAACGCGGTGCATTCTTCGCGGGCAAGCCTCGCTCCTACAGGATTTCGATCTTTTGATCTTCGAGGTTAACGCTCGATACTGCGATTCCACCGATCATTCCATGCCGGGCGCTGTTCGTTGACCTGATCCCAATCGATGGCAATCGCTGTCTCCAGATAGCGCTTCATCGCCTCGACCTGACCGCGGGTCTTGTCGGTGGTTGGCGTATTCGGGTTCGACGGAATCTGATCGCCGTCTTCAAGCGCCGCAGCCTGTGCTTCAGGTGTCAGCAAGAAGGCTGCGAGTTTCTGCGCCAGTTCCGGTTGGGTGTTGTTGGCGATGGCGCATTCGGCCACGTTGAGCACCACCGAGCCTTCCTTCGGCTGCGCATATTCCACCGGCATGCCCTTGAGTTTCAGCGCGGTGACCTGGGTCGGGGTCAGCGGGAACAGCGCCGCTTCGTCGGTCTGGAGCATTTCGGAGATTTTCGCCGAGCTCGGAATGTACTCCAGCACGTTGCGCCCGACGGTGTTCGGCCAGGCCTTGAACCCCGGTTCGACGTTGGTTTCGCTACCGCCCTGAATCCGGTTGAACATCAGGAAACCGTGCAGGCCGAAGGTCGAGGAGGCCATCGACTGGAACACAACCTTGTCCTTGTATCGAGGATCGGCCATGTCCATCCAGGAGGTCGGCGCGTTCCAGCCTTTCTCCTTGAACAGCCGCGTGTTGTACGCCAACCCGGTAACGCCGAGGCTGACCGCCACCGCTTGATCCTTGATGCGGCCCTTGGGCGGAATCTGCGCCAGGGTCGGGCTGTCTTCGAGTTTGTCGCACAAGCCCATGGCAATGGCGCGGTACATGATGCCGTCGTCGAGGAACATCACGTGCAATTGCGGGTTGCCTTTGCTGGCCTGGACCTTGGCCAGAATATCGGCCGAGGTTCCCGGCACGATCACCACTTTGACGTTATTGGCTTTCTCGAAAGCCGGCAGCACCTTGTCGGCGTAGAGCCGCTCCATGGTCCCGCCGTTCATGCCCAGGTAAAGCGTCGGCTCGGCGTGGGCCTGAGTGACCGTGAGCAGGGCGCTCATGCAGGACAAACCGAGCAGTGCAGTGCGTTTGAGGTTATTCATTGGCGCGACCTTCCTCTATCAAGCTACGGAGATGGAGTGAAACCGGGTGATGGAAAACGCATCCAGCGGCGTCTTTGACGCGCCGCTACAGATGATCTCGGTGAGCGCCTGGCCCACCGCAGGCCCGATCTGAAAGCCCGCGCCGGCAAAGCCGAATGCGTGCAACAGACCGGGTTGGGTGCTGCTGTGACCGATCACCGGTTGGCGGTCGGGTAAATAACCTTCGGTGCCGCTCCAGGTACGAATAGCCTGGGCGCCTTCAAGAAACGGGTAGAGCTCGACGGCCTGACGCAGGATCTCGATCACCGCGCTCTGACCAGGCCGGGCGCGGGCACCATCAAGGGCAAAGCCCTGGCCGCCGCCCAACACACAATTGCCCCGCGCGACCTGACGGGCATAGATGCCGCCGCCTTCGACGCCGGTGCTGGCATTCATCACCAGCGGCAACGGCTCGGTGACCAGCATCGCCGGGTGTCCGGCGTGCATCGGCACCGCTTCACCGAATTGCGCGGCAAGGTTGCCGGCCCAGGCGCCGGCGCAGTTCAGCAGCCAGGGGGCGCGCAGTTCGAGGCCGGTTTGAGTGCTGACGCGAAAGCGCTGACCATCGTGTTCCACCGCCGTAACTGCGCATTGCTCATGCACCTGCGCGCCATGCCGACGTGCCGCTTGGGCAAACGCCGGAGACACCAGGCGCGGGTTGGCGTGACCATCGTCCGGGCACAGCGAAGCACCGACTGCGACGTCTCCGACCCACGGAAAACGTGCGCGCAACTCACTGCGGTCGAACAGTTGCAAATCGAGGCCGAACCCCTGGCTGCTGGCGGCGTAATCCTGCAACGCTCGTAAATCGTTGAGACTGCGGGCGAGTTTCAAGTGACCGCTGCGCTGGTACTCGCCGTCGATGCCGATCAATTGCGGCAGCTGTCCCCAGATTTCGTGGGCCCGTTGCGACAACGGCAATTGCGACAGCGGCCGGCCCTGACGACGCACGCCGCCATAGTTCACGCCACTGGAATGCGAACCGCAAAAATCCCGTTCCAGCAGCGCCACACGTCGGCCGGCCTTGCTCAGAAACAGGGCGGCGGAAGCCCCGACAATGCCGCCGCCAATGATGACTGCCTCGACCTCGATCATGGCTCGACCTCCAGACCGAACGGCAAGGGTTTGATCGGTGCCTGAGCCCGCAACCGACCGATTTCGGCTACGGAACGCTGACTTTCGCAGGCAATGATTTCCGCGGCGGCGGCCCCGCACATCCGGCCCTGACAGCGACCCATGCCGACCCGGCAGTGGGCCTTGACCCGGTTGATCTCCCAATGACCTTCGCGCACCACCTGGCGGATGTCGCCGGCGCGTACTTCTTCGCAGCGACAGATCATCAGGTCATCCGCAGCGTCAGCGGCCCAGCTTTCGGGGAAGGCAAAGGCACGCTCAAGGCCCTGGCGGAATCTGCCGCTATCTTTCAGCGACTGTTCCAGCTGGGTGGCACGTTGCGGCGGGAGCAGGTGACCGCTGTCTTCGAGCAAGGCGAGGGCTGCCCGTTCACCGGCCATTTCCGCCGCGTCGGCGCCCATGATGCCGGCGCCGTCACCCGCCAGGTACACCTCGGCGACACTGCTGCGCCCGGCACTGTCGTGCTGTGGCAGCCAGGCGCGGTTGAGCGGGTTCCAGGTGAATTCGCAGCCCAGCAGGTCGGCGAGTTGGGTTTCGCTGCGCAGACCATGGGCGAAGGCGACGGCGTCGCAGTCGATTCGATGTTGGCCTTTTGCGTTGCGCCAGTTCAGCGATTGCACACGCTGTTGGCCATCGATGCCTGACAGGCTGGCGCCCTGATGCACCGGGATGCCGTGGGCGGTCAGCCAGGTGCGGTAATAGAGGCCTTTGGCGAGGGTAGCCGGTTGCGACAACAGACCGGGCAGGGCGCGGGCCTGAGCGCTGAACGGCGAACTGTCGAGCACCGCGACCACGTTGGCACCGGCCTTGGCGTATTGATAGGCCACCAGGTACAGCAACGGTCCGCTGCCGGCGAACACCACGCGTTCACCAATGGCACAGCCCTGAAACTTCAAGGCGATCTGCGCCGCGCCGAGGCTGTACACCCCCGGCAATGTCCAGCCCGGCACCGGCAGAATCCGGTCGGTGGCACCCGTGGCGACAATCACCCGGGAGAACGCCACACGTATGGCGCGGCCCTCGTGCAAGGTGTCGAGCGCGTTGGCCTCGGCGTTCCATACCAGCGTGTCGGGGCGGTAATCGAGTTGTTCGCGCAGTGCGTCGACGGTTTGATGCAGCGCGTTGGCCTTGGGGGCTTCGAAGCCATACAACTTGACGGGCGAGCGCTTGAAGTTCACCGGCTGCCGCCGATAAATCTGCCCGCCACCGCGTGCGGCTTCGTCCAGCAGAACCGGGCGCACGCCATGCGCCACCAGCGTCTGCGCCGCACGAATCCCGGCAGGGCCGGCGCCGATGATCACCACAGCGTTCATACCGAGCGCCCCGGTTCGCGGCTGACCTGCTGGCCGGCCTCAAGCTGCGTCGAACACGCCCGCACCCGGCGGCCATCGCCCAGGCGTACCCAGCAGTCCTGGCAGGCGCCCATCAGGCAGAAGCCGGCGCGGGGTTCGGCGCTGAAGTCGCTGCCGCGCAGGTGTTCGCTGCAGGTCAGCACGGCGGTCAGCAGGGTGTCGCCGAGCAAGCCACTGGCAGGCACGCCGTCGAGGGTAAAGTCCAGGGCCGGGCGGTCGCCTTCGGCCAGTCGTTTCAGCAGAGCCATGGCGCCCTCATTGTTTACCCACCAGAACCCGATCCAGGCCGTAGACCCGATCGAGCAGAATCATCGTCAGCGCGGTCAGCGCGATCACCAGGGCCGACACCGCCGCCATCATCGGATCGATGGATTCGGTGGCGTACACGTACATGCGCACTGGCAAGGTTTGCGTGGCCGGCGAGGTGACGAAGATCGACAACGTGACCTCGTCAAAACTGTTGATGAACGCCAGCAGCCAGCCACCGGCGACCCCCGGCAGAATCATCGGCAAGGTGATTTGCCGGAACAGCGTGAAGCGCCCGGCACCCAAGGATTGCGCGGCGTGTTCGGCGCTGCGGTCCAGGCCGATGGCCGACGCCAATACCAGCCGCAACACATACGGCGTGATTACCAGCACATGCGCGAAGATCAGCCAGGCGAAGCTGCCGTTGACGCCCATCAGCGCGAACAGGCGCAGCAACGCCACCCCCAGCACCAGGTGCGGAATGATGATCGGCGACAGGAACAGGGCGTTGAAAAAGTCCCGTCCGGGGAACTCGAAGCGGGTGATCGCCAGCGCCGCCGGCACCGCAATCAGCGTCGCCAGACTGGCCGCGCTGAAGGCCAGGATCAGGCTGTTGTAGAACGCATCGACAAAGTCCGCGCGTTCGAACACGGCGCGGAACCAGCGCAGGGAGAAATCCGTGGTCGGCAGGCTCAGGGTGTTTTCCGGGGTGAAGGCGACGAGGCACACCACCACCAGCGGCGCGAGCATGAACAGCACCACCAGGGCATGGAACAGCAGGGCGAAAGGACCGTTTCTGGACATGACGAATTATCCCAATGACTTCTTGTAGCGGCCTTCGATCATCCGGTTCCACGACAGCATGATCAGCAGGTTGAGCAACAGCAGGGCCACGGCAATCGCGGCGCCCATCGGCCAGTTCAGCTCCGACAGGTACTGGCCGTAGATCAGCGTGGCGACCATCTTCAGCCGTCGTCCGCCGAGCAGGCCGGGAATGGCGAAGGAACTGGCCGCGAGGCCGAACACGATCAAGGTGCCGGAGAGCACGCCGGGCATGACCTGCGGCAACACTACTTTGCGTATCACTGTGAAGTGGCTGGCGCCCAGTGACAGCGCAGCCTGCTCAGCGGCCGGGTCAAGTTTTTGCAACGAGGTCCAGACCGGAATGATCATGAACGGCAGCATCACGTGGACCAGCGCGATCACCACTGCGAACGGCGTGTAGAGCAGCTTCATCGGCGAGCCACCGAAGGCTTGCAAGGTCTGGTTGACCAGCCCGTCGGCGCCCAGTAACAGGCTCCAGCCGAACGCCCGCACCACCACCGAAATCAGCAGCGGCGTGAGGATCAGAATCAGGAAAATCGAACGCCACGGTGCGCCCATGCGACTGAGGATGTAGGCCTCGGGCACGCCGATCAGCACGCAGAGCAGGGTGGTCAGGGCGCTGATCCACATCGTGCGCAGAAAGATTTCGTAGAAGTACCGGTCGCCCAGCAGGCTGCTGTAGTGGGCGAAGGTGTAGGCGTCGCTGTTGATCCCCGAGCTGTAGTCGAAGACGTTCAACGACAACACCAGCGTCAGCAGCAGCGGGATCGCCAGCAGGCCGACGTACAACGCCAGGGCCGGCGCCGACAACACATACCCTTGGCGTCCTTGACGGATGGCGGCGAGCGTATTCATGCCGACACCTCGTCGACACTCAGCACCCGCAGCAGTGCCGCGTCCCAGTCGAGGCCGACCGCCGTGCCTTCGGCCAGTGGCGCTGAGCCGTCGTTGCGACGCACCACGCAGAGTTCGCCCAGGGTTGTCGTTACGCCGTATAACCATTGGCTGCCGAGGAAGAAGCGGCTGGCGATTTTGCCTTGCAGACGACCATGGCCTTTTTCCCGCAGATCGATTTTCTCCGGGCGCAGGCTTAACGTCAGTTCACCGTTGCCGGTGTTGCACACCTGAACCACGCCGGCGCCATCTCGCTCACCGGGCAGCAGATTGGCTTTGCCGACGAATCCGGAAATGAACTCGGTGCGCGGGTGTTCGTAGAGGGTGTAAGGCGCGTCGATCTGGGTGATGCGCCCGGCCTGCATTACCACCACCCGATCGCTGATCGACAGCGCTTCGGACTGGTCGTGGGTGACCATCAGCGTGGTGATCCCGACTTCACGCTGGATGCGGCGGATTTCGAACTGCATCTCTTCGCGCAAATTGGCGTCGAGGTTGGACAGCGGTTCGTCGAGCAGCAGCACCGGCGGCTCGATCACCAACGCCCGGGCCAGAGCAACACGCTGGCGCTGGCCGCCGGAAAGCTCCCGTGGATAACGCTCGGCGTGCTGGTGCAGGCGAACCAGTTTCAGCACCCGATCCACCCGTTGCTGCAATTCACCGTTGGGTACTTTGCGCATGCGCAGGCCGAAGGCGACGTTGTCTTGCACGGTCATGTGCGGGAACAGCGCGTAACTCTGGAACACCACGCCCAGGCCACGGCTGGCGGGTTTGGCGTGGGTGATGTCGCGACCGTCCAGCACAATGCGTCCGCTGCTGACTTCAACGAAGCCGGCGATCATTTGCAGGGTGGTGGTTTTGCCGCAGCCGGAAGGGCCGAGCAGTGAGACGAACTCGCCTTTTTCCACCGACAGGTTGGTGGCGACGACTGCGTCGATCTCGCCATATCGTTTGCCGAGGTTTTCAAGCTGCACAAAGGCCATGACTGCGCTCCACCTGAGATTGTTATGCGTCGCCAACGGCGCGCTTTTTTGTATGGGCAGATACGAAAAGATATTGCGGGGGGTGTTGGCGCTCGACGTGTGTCGGCTGCCGTTGTTGTTCGAATCGCCCCTGTATGGACGCAGAGTAGGACGAAGAATAGGATGGGCTCAATAACCTATTTCACTGAAGCGATGACTATTTTCGGTTTTATTCAGTGAGTAAATTTATTGATGAGAAATCAAATGTCAGATTCCACTGATCGGAATGAAAACAAAAATGAAGTCGGTGTCGGTGCGGTCTCAAGACTGTTTGCGGTGCTGCGCAGCCTGGGTGACACCGTCGAGGGCGGCGAGCGCGTGACGCAACTGGCGCAGCGCATCGGTTTGTCGCAACCGACTACCCACCGCTTGCTGCGCAGCCTGATGGACGAGGGCATGGTCGAACAGGACGCCCGCAGCAAACGCTATCGCCTCAGCCTGGAGTTTTTTGCCTTGGCGGCCCGCGCCGGCAATACCAACAACCTGCGCGAACTGGCGCGGCCGGCGTTGCTGCGGTTGTCGGCATCGTTGGGCGATTCGCTGTTTTTACTGGCGCGCAGCGGCTTTGATGCGATCTGTCTGGACCGCAGTGAAGGACCGTTTCCGATCCGCACATTTACCGGTGACATCGGCGGGCGGGTGGCGCTTGGCGTGGGGCAGGGCAGCCTGGCGATTCTGGCGTTTCTGCCAGAAGAAGAGCGTGAAACAGTGATTCGTTACAACTTGCCGCGGCTCAAGGATTTCCATCTGTATGACGAGGTGTTCCTGCGCTCGGAAGTCGAGAATGTGCGCGCGCTCGGGTACGCCGGGCGCAACACCGGCGTGTTGCAGGGCATGGCCGGCGTAGCGGTGCCGATCCTCGATCGCGACGGCCGGGCGGTGGCGGCGTTGAGCGTGGCCACGATCAGTGATCGCCTGGGGCCGGATCGTTTGCCGACCGTGGTGGAAATGCTCAAGCGCGAAGCGGCGTTGATCGGACCGCGGATCAATCCGTTCGACCCGCTGTTGCGCAGGCCTTCGCAGGTGTTTGGGCAGGGGTGACCACAACCCGGATCAGAACTTCAGTGTCTGCTTGAGCATCTGCGCCGCCGGTGTGTCACTCGGGCTGACCATTGCGTAGTTGTACCCGGCATCTGACCAATACTCGGCCTGCAGTTCGCCGTCGCTGCGGCTGCCGCGGGGCAGGAGGAAGTTTTTCGGCCCTGGTGGACGAACGTAAAAGCTGATTTTGTGGCCGCCCTGATCTTCGTAAACCACCATCGCCGCCGGCCCTTGTTCGGTACTGAGCAAACGGCCGCTGACCGGTTTGTAGCCTGCCCCCGCCAGGTTCGGCAGACGATGGGCCTGGCTGAAATAGCGGTCGAGCCAACCCTGCATGTCGCCATCGTCGCTGACTTGGTAATCCGCCGGCAGCATGCCTTGCTGGGCAATCAGTCGGTAGGCCTGCATCGCATCGGCCATCGGCAGTGGGGGGCTGACCAGAGTCATCTCCCGCGCGTGCCAACCGCCCAATCCGCCGACGCTGACCGCAATCAACAACATCGCGGCGCTGGCCAGATGACGACGCGACTGGCGTTTGAGGCGCTGGCGAATCAGCGCCGGGTCAAGTTCCGGGTTGGCTGGTTGCTGCAAGGCGCCACTCAGGGCTGCGCGCAATTGCTGGGCGTCCTGCTGCCAGGCGCGCACTTGCGCGGCTACCTCGGCATTGCTGGCCAGATAAATTTCCACCTGATGTCGGTCGCTATCGCTGAGTTGGTGATCGACGTAAGCGTGCAGGTCATGTTCGCCGGGAGGCATGCTGATCATTTGAGTCTCCGCAGGGAAGGGCGGGTGATTTCGCCGTCGCTGAGCTGGCGCAAGGCCTGACGCGCGCGGGACAGGCGCGACATCACGGTGCCGGTGGGGACATCGAGAATCTCGGCGACCTCTTTGTAACTCAAGCCTTCCACCGACACCCAGAGCAGCAATGCGCGCTGTTCGGTGCTGAGTTGATCGAAGGCTTGCAGGGTCGATTGGGCAATCACCGTGCGTTCTACCGAAGGCTGCGCATCGTCGCGCCCGGTAAAGAATTCGAGCATCCGCGCATACCGCCGGGAACGGCGGTGGGCGTCGAGAAACTGCCGATAAAGAATCGAAAACAGCCAGGCCCGCAGGTCGCCCTCCGGACGCTTGGCGCTCCAGTTCGACAGCGCTCGCTCCAGGCTTGCCTGCACCAGGTCGTCGGCGCTGCTGGGGTTGCGCGTCAGCGACACGGCGAAGCGCCGCAGCCTGGGAATGATGTCCCTGAGTTGTTCGTCGATATCGCTCATGAAGTTCTGACTAGTCACTACGCTGTGGTGAGTGTTCAGGAAGACGCTCGGTATTTGAGGTTATTCCACGCCTGAAAAAATAAACATCGGACGATGGAATAAACCCGAGTGGGGTTCGTCTGCTTGATTCTTCTCACTTGTGGCCGATGGCCCTGGAGTCATTCATGGTAGATCGCTCATCACCGCCAACGGGGCCTGACCGGCCACCGCTGAACACCGCGAGCCTGACGTTGCGCCTGACCGGCATTGGCGTGGTGGTCGCCGCGCTGGCCGGGGCTTTTGCCTACGTCAACGGCACACTCGACCCACAGCGCCTGACGCCGAAAGCGTTGATCAATGTGCTGGAGAAAAACAACGGCGTGCACCCGGGGTTCCGTCGTAACCACGCCAAAGGGGTGTGTGTGATCGGGCATTTCGAGAGCAGCGGCCAGGCGCGCGAGTATTCCAGTGCCCAAGTGTTCAGTGAGGCGCGGACCCCGGTGGTCGGGCGTTTCGCGCTGCCTGCCGGCAACCCTTACGCGCCGGACAACAGCGTGCCGATCCGCAGCCTGGCGTTGCGTTTCACTCAGGCCAACGGTCAGCAGTGGCGCACCGGGATGAACAGCATGCCGGTGTTCCCGGTCGGTACGCCCGAGGCGTTCTACCAGTTGCAGCAAGCGCAGTCACCGGACCCGACCACTGGCAAACCCAATCCTGCGGCGGTGCCGGCATTCTTCGGTTCTCACCCGGAAGCCGCGCCATTTCTAGCCTGGATCAAGACCGCCAAACCTTCTGCCAGTTATGCGACCGAGACGTATAACAGCGTCAATGCGTTTTACCTGGTGAATGCATCGGGCCAGCGGCAAGCGGTGCGTTGGAGCATGACGCCGGTTGCTCAGGATGCGGCGGGCGCGACGGCACCGGAGGGCGCTGATTTTCTGGAGAAGGATCTGGTTCAGCGTTTGTCCGCCGGACCGCTGCGTTGGCAGTTGAACATCACCCTGGCGGCCCCTGGGGATCCGGTCAACGACGCAAGCAAGGCTTGGCCCGGCGACCGCAAAGTGCTGAACGCTGGCACTCTGGTGCTTGAGAGTACCCAGCCGCAACTCAATGGCGAGTGTCGCGACATCAACTACGACCCACTGGTATTGCCCAGTGGTATCGAAGGTTCTGACGACCCGCTGCTCGCCGCTCGTTCAGCGGGCTATGCCAATTCCTACCTGCGTCGCACCAGCGAAGTGAATCAGTTGCCCAATGCCAAACAGGAGTCTCATCAATGAGCGCTCAACCGAATCATTTCGCTCCCCTGGCGCGGCTGCTGCATTGGCTGATGGCGCTGATGATTATCGCGATGCTGTTCATCGGCGCCGGCATGGTGGCCTCGGTGTCCGAGCGCCATGAGTGGCTGATCCACCTGCACAAACCGTTAGGCATCGCCATTCTGCTGTTGGTGGTCGTGCGTCTGTCCGTGCGTTTTTCGACCCGGCAACCACCGCTGCCGGCGGACCTGCCGGGTTGGCAAGTGCTGGCAGCGAAGGCCTCGCATGTCTTGCTGTACGCCTTGATGCTGATTTTGCCGCTGCTGGGTTGGGCGATGATTTCGGCGGCTGGCGATCCGGTGATGCTCAGTAGCTCGTTGCAGTTGCCGTCGATCCTGCCGGCGAATGCGCAGGTGTTTGCATTTCTGCGCAAGGCGCATAGATATCTGGCGTATCTACTGTTCCTGACCGTGCTGCTGCACCTGGCGGCGGCGTTGTTTCACGGTTGGGTGCGCCGCGATGAGGTGCTGGACAGCATGTTGCGGGGCAGAGACCGTGGGTGAGTCGGGGGACTGCCGATAACTGTGGCGAGGGGGCTTGCAACAGGTGTTGGGTGTTTTGGCGGCGAGCGTCAGCCACCAATAGATCAACGCTACGGCGCTGATGCCCGCACCCAGCCAGCACACCGCGATCCAGCCGCCCCAGGCATACATCGCCGTCGAACCGATAGAGCCCAAGGCGCTGCCGATCGAATAGAACAGCATGTAGCCGGCGGTGAGTCGGCTTTGCGCTTCGGGGCGCACGCTGTAGATCATGCTCTGGCTGGTGACATGGACGGCCTGCAAACCCAGATCCAGCGTAATCACCCCGAGCAGCAGCGCCCACAGCGAGGATTGAGTGAGGGCGATGGGCAGCCATGAGGCGAGCATCAGCAACAACGACAGTCCGCTGGTCCATTGACCCAGGCCACGATCGGCCAGATGCCCGGCGCGAGCAGCGGCCAGTGCGCCGGCAGCCCCGGCCAGCCCGAACAGTCCGATTTCGGTGTGGGACAGTGAAAGCGGCGGGGCGCTCAACGGCAATACCAAAGGGGTCCACAGCACCATGGCACTGGCGAACGTCAGCAGGGCAAGGATGGCCCGTTGACGCAACACCGGTTCTTCCTTGAACAACGTGAAGACTGAGCCGATCAACGCGCCGTAAGCGCTATCCGGTCGCGCGTCTTCGTGCCTGGGCAGCACACGAAACAACAGCAGCGCCATCACCAGGGTCAACCCGGCGGACAGCAGATAAATCGAACGCCAACCAGCCAGGTCGGCCATGCCGCCGGCCACCGTTCGTGCCAATAGAATGCCGACGACAATGCCGCTGGTGATCACGCCTACCACACGTCCACGTTGCGCCGGGATGGCCAGCGTCGCGGCGTAGGCCACCAGGACTTGCGTCACGACCGCCAGAAACCCGGTCAGCGCCATGCCGAGCAACAGCCAGGTGCTGCTCGGCGCTAACGCGATCATCAACAAGGCCAGCGCCGACAGCAGGGTTTGCAAGACGATCAATCGGCGACGGTTGAGCAGATCTCCCAGAGGGACCAGCAGCAATAGGCCCACGCCGTAACCGATCTGAGTGAGGGTGATGACGATACCGATGGTTGCCGGGTGCATGGCGAAGGCTTCGGCCATGGCATCGAGCAATGGTTGTGCGTAATACACATTGCCGACGGCCAGGCCGCAGGCGACGGCAAACAGCAGCACCACGGCGCCGCTTAACGGCTGGTCAGGTTTCATCACAGGCTTCCTTGTGTGGTTGCAATATAAAACCAGTTGTACGGTAGAGAGTCTGGTTTTATATTGCAACCACATTGGTTGCCGGCGGACGCGTCATGGTTAAGCGTACAAGCATGCAAGGTGCCGAATGCCCGGTCGCCCGTTCACTGGATGCGATTGGGGATTGGTGGTCGCTATTGATCGTGCGCGATGCGTTCGATGGTCTGCGACGCTTTGGTGAGTTCCAGCGCAATCTGGGCATGGCCAAGAACATTCTTTCGGCACGCCTGCGCACATTGGTGGCCCACGGGATTTTCGATCTGGTGCCGGCGTCGGATGGCAGCGCGTATCAGGAGTATGTGCTGACGGAGAAGGGCCAAGGCTTGTTCCCGTTAATCATCGGGTTGCGGCAGTGGGGCGAGGCGTTTTTCTATGAGGCGGGGGAGGCGCATTCGCGGGTTGTCGATCGTGAGAACGGTCGACCGGTGCGGCCGCTGGAATTGCGCGCCGAGGATGGGCGGCTGTTGGGGCCCCGGGATTGTGTGCGGGTTCCGGTTGAGTAAAAGATCAAAAGATCGCAGCCTGCGGCAGCTCCTACGCTGCGATCTTTTGATCTCAAATAATCAACGCAGAGCATCGACCATGTCGGCAATGGTCGTCAGCACATCCTTGCCCAACTGTTTCGAACGCTTGCCAGACCAGCCAGTCAGCGCATTCGGCGCGTCGTTGTTGTCCTTGAAGGGCATTTCAATGGTAAAGGACAGGCAATCGAACTTCTGACCGACGCTGTTGCAGGCCAGGGTCATGTTGGCTTTGCCCGGTTCGTCGCGGGTGTAGCCGTGTTTGGTCTGAAAGTCCTTGGTCAGGTGCTTCAGATGGCTGCGGAAGCGCTCTTCGAGTTTTTCGATCCGCGGTGTATAGCCGGGGTT
Organism: Pseudomonas sp. DF5; assembly: GCF_058148225.1. Taxonomy (NCBI): domain Bacteria; kingdom Pseudomonadati; phylum Pseudomonadota; class Gammaproteobacteria; order Pseudomonadales; family Pseudomonadaceae; genus Pseudomonas; species Pseudomonas sp. DF5. Next base: position 51,633 of record NZ_JBYVYM010000013.1, on the reverse strand, counting down.
GCCTTCGCAACCGGCGGTGAACACGTAGGGAATTTCTTCATCGCCATGGATGTCGAGGAACAGGTCGACGCCGTATTTTTCCATTTGCTGCTGAACGAACAGCACTTCCGGGCTGATTTCCTGGCTGGCGTTCTGCCAGGCGCGATTCAGGTCCTGGCCCATGGCATTGGTGCGCAAATGACCGTGGAAGGCGCCGTCCGGGTTCATGTTCGGCACCAGGTACAGGTCGGCGCTGGCCAGGAGTTTTTTCAGTACCGGGTCGTCATGTTTTTCCAGACGCTCGATCACGCCCTCCATGAACCATTCGGCCATGTGTTCGCCGGGGTGTTGCTGGGCGATGATCCAGACCTTGCGCTGACCTTCGGCGCCAGTCCCTTTGCGCAACAACTGGATGTCACGACCTTCAACGCTCTTGCCGGTGGCCAACAGTTCGGTGCCAGCCTTGGTCTGTGCCTGTTCGATCAGCCAGTCGTGACGGCCACGGCTGTAGGGTTCGAAGTAGGCGAACCAGGCATGGGTGGCAGTGGCTTCAAGGCTGAAACGCAGGCAGTCGCCTTCGAAGATGGTCGGCACCCGGAACCAGTTGACGTGGTCGTAGGACGCCACCGCCTGATAACCGTCCCAGGCCTTGTTGTACGAGGATTTACTGGCGTTGCTCAGACGAAACCAATGCTCCTGACCCACATGCAGGCCGCTGGCCTTGAAATGGAACCACTGGAAATGCTGGCTGCGAGTGTCTGGCCTGATGGCCAGCAATGCTTGCAGAGGATTGCTGATGTCCAGCACATCAATGTTGCCGCTGTCGAAGTTAGCGCTGATGTCGAAAGAAGATTTAGCCCCGGCCATAATCAATTCCTGAATACGATTTTTATGGCTGCTACTTTACACGCAAGAGGGGGAGAAACCGGGGGGAAATTACGGGGGTGTAAAAGGGGGGCGTCCTCCTTGACGCCGATGCAGCTTAGAGACTGCGCAATTGATTCTCAAGTGCTATTTTTCGTTAGTTTGGCCCAGTGCTGCCGGGCTTCTCTTGGCAGTAGATATTCTTTTGATATCATCCGCGCCAATCGAATTTTGCAGCACCTACAGACTTCATTAGCCTGAAGCCAAAGCCAGCCTGACTGGCAAAAAAAAGACCCGGCAAAAAGCCGGGTCAAAAACCGTGATTAGCCTGATGAGGAGATAGTCCAGGAGTCCGACCTAAGGTCTCTTGGTCTATCGACTGATCTCGCGACCAGTTGATACAATAATAATCATTATCATTTGCAAGTCAAATGTTTCTACCTGCGCGATTGGAAAAATTTTCTTGTCCTCCTCCAATACGCTCCCGCCTCAATTGTTCTGATTGCCCTCCAGGGCCCGGTCGACCATCGCCTTGGCCATGTCGATCATGTGCACCGTCGAAAACGCCAGATCCCGGCTTGCGCCCTGCAGTTGGTTGGCTGACTCATGCGCGGTGGCGACGGCACACCGCAGCAGATCCGAAGCATGGACCAGCGCCTCTTCGCTGCTGATGTTACGGTTCACATCAAAGAAGCGTTCTTCGCTGGCCGCTTCTGACACAGCTGGTTTCAAGTAATAGTCCAGTGCCCGCTGCGCGGCGGCAGAGCCTTTTGGCGAGGTGAGGCTGGTGTCGATTTGCATGTCGGGCAGGGTATTGCTGGGGATGGTCATGACGATGGCGAGCTCCGTGAGAAATTCAAATCCGTGAGCCCAGCTTAGTACGTACTGTATTTGTGTCTTCAGTTTTAATACTACAATTTGTGTTTTGATGGTCGGAGTACCCCACGTATCGTGCCGCACATGGATAAATGGATTGAATTGGTCAAGGCCAAAATGAGTGAACTCAAAGTCACTCAGGAAATACTCGCCGAGCGCATCGGGATGTCCCAGGGTGGCGTCGGCCACTGGCTCAATAAACGTCGTCAGCCCGGCATCGCAGAGATGAATCGTGTCTTGCGGGCGCTCGGCATGGACTATCTGGAAGTGGCGATGGTGATCAGGGAGCCGCTGCCCTCAGAGGATGAGGAGATCTGTCTGACGCAAAAGTACAACCCGTACTTCCGCTACCCGGTCAGTGACTGGCGGGAAACCGGGGAGGTGCGCGACGGAGAGCTATCGACCTACGGCAACTCGCTGGCTGTCAGCAAGCCACGTTTCGAGCTGTCCGATTACCACGCACAGGGCGCGGCGTTCTGGCTGGTGGTGGTCGGCGATGCGATGACGGCACCCACGGGTGCGAGCATTGCCGAGGGCATGCTGATTCTGGTCGACCCGGCTATCGTGCCGGAGCCTGGCAAACTGGTGATCGCCCAATGGCCCGGCAGCGCCGAGGCGGTCTTTCGCAAACTTATTGAAGAGGGCGGGCAGCGTTACCTGGTCCCGCTCAATCCGACCTATCCGAAAGCCCTTTACACCGAAGAATGCCGAATCATCGGCGTGGTGGTTCAGGCGACTGCCAAATTCTAATCAGATCGGTCCTCGCAACGCGTAGGACCGATCTTCATTTCACGCTTGTTCCAACTCCACCAAGGCACTGCCTTCGCTGACCATTTCGCCTTCCTGGCAATACAGCGCCTTGATCACCCCGGCGTGGGGCGCGCGAATGCTGTGCTCCATTTTCATCGCTTCCAGCACCACCAGCTGTGCCCCGGCTTCGACCGTTTGCCCGGCCTCCACCAACACCCGCACGATGCTGCCGTTCATGGGTGCGGTGAGCCCGCCTTGATGGCTGTGGCTGGCTTCGACGGCGCTGATCGGGTCATACGCCTCGATGCGACGCAGCTCGCCGTCCCATTGCAGATACAGCGCATCGCCACGACGGATGGCCCGGTGCTGGCGGCGCAAACCGTTGTGTTCGGTCAGCAGGTATTCACCCTTGAGCCGTGCGGTGTGCGCGTCGGCATCGCCCAGGGTCTGCGCCCGGTCTTGCCCTTCGCAACTCAAGTGCAGGGTGATTTCTGTCGGCAGCCCGGCACGCAAACCAGTGTTGAAGGCCCACGGCGAACTCGGATCATCGGCGCGCAAAACAGCCGGCTGACTTTGCGCAAACGCCTGGGCCGCCGCTTGCCAGAACTCATCACTGAGCGGCGAAGGTGCTGGCAGCAGTTGCTCCTGATAACGCGGAATGAACCCGGTATCCAGTTCGGCGGCGGCAAACGCCGGGTGGCCGATGATCCTATGCAGGAAGTTGATGTTGGTCTTCAGCCCACCAATGGCAAACTCCTCGAGCATGCTCAGCAATCGCAGCCGCGCCTGTTCACGGTCTTCACCCCAGGCAATCAGCTTGCCAAGCATCGGGTCGTAGAACGGCGAAATCTCATCGCCTTCTTCGACGCCGCTGTCTACGCGACGCCCCGGCCCGTCGGCGGATTCGCGGTACAACGCCAGGCGCCCGGTGGCCGGCAGAAAATCGTTGCCCGGGTCTTCGGCATACAACCGTACTTCGATCGCATGGCCGATCAGCGGCACCTGATCCTGTGTCATCGGCAGCGCTTCGCCACGGGCTACACGAATCTGCCAGGCCACCAGGTCGAGGCCGGTAATGGCCTCGGTTACCGGGTGTTCGACTTGCAGGCGCGTGTTCATTTCCATGAAGAAGAACTCACCGCGCGCATCCAGCAAAAACTCCACGGTGCCGGCGCCGACATAACCGATCGCTTGAGCCGAACGCACGGCGGCTTCACCCATGGCCCGACGCAGTTCCGGGCTCAGGCCCGGAGCAGGCGCCTCTTCGACGACTTTCTGATGTCGACGCTGAATCGAGCAATCACGTTCATTGAGGTACAGACAGTTGCCATGCTGGTCGGCGAACACCTGGATTTCCACGTGACGTGGCTTGAGCAGGTACTTTTCCACCAACATCCGCGAGTCGCCGAACGAGGACAGTGCTTCCCGTTGCGCCGAGGCCAGGGCTTCGGCCAGCTGGCTGACGTCCTCGACCACTTTCATGCCTTTGCCGCCGCCGCCCGCAGTGGCCTTGAGCAGCACCGGATAACCGATGCGTTCGCAGGCGTCGCGGAAGGTGTCGAGGTCCTGGGTTTCGCCGTGGTAACCGGGCACCAGCGGCACACCGGCGGTTTCCATCAAGGCTTTGGCTGCGGACTTGCTGCCCATGGCGTCGATGGCCGAGGCGGGCGGGCCGAGGAAGATCAGGCCAGCCGCCTCGATCGCCCGGGCGAACCCGGCGTTTTCCGAGAGAAAACCATAACCGGGATGAATCGCCTGAGCGCCGCTGGCTTTCGCGGCGGCGATCAGTTTGTCGATTTGCAGGTAACTGTCGGCGGCTTTGCTGCCGCCCAGGTCGACGCGGATATCCGCTTCGCGGCTGTGCCGGGCGTCACGGTCGGTGGCGCTGTGTACGGCCACGGTGGTCAGGCCCAGAGCCTTGGCGGTGCGCATCACCCGGCAGGCGATTTCGCCACGGTTGGCCACCAGCAGGGTGGTGAGAACAGGTGCGCTCATCAACGCGGCTCCTTGAGGGTGATTTCGGCTTGCCAGGTGGGCGAACGTTTTTGCAGGAAGGCGCGCAGGCCTTCCTGACCTTCGGGGCTGACGCGAATTCGGGCGATGGCATTCTCGGTGTAGCGCCGCAGCGCCGGGGTCAGCGCGCCGTTGCCGACTTCGCGCAGCAGATCCTTGCTGGCGCGCATGGCTGCCGGGCTATTGAGCAGCAGATTGTCGATCCACTGATCGACTTTCTGCTCCAGCTCAGCCATCGGATAGCTCTCCGACAACAGGCCGATTTCCCGTGCCCGTTGCCCGCCGAAACGTTCGGCAGTCAAGGCATAACGCCGCGCCGCGCGTTCGCCGACGGCTTGCACCACGAACGGGCTGATGACCGCTGGCGCCAGGCCGATGCGCACTTCCGACAGGCAGAACTGCGCGTCGTCGGCGCCAATCGCCATGTCGCAGCAACTGATCAGGCCCAGCGCGCCGCCAAACGCCGCGCCTTGCACCACGGCCAGCGTCGGGACTTTCAGTTTGGCGAGGTTGTACATCAACTCCGCCAGTTCCCGGGCGTCATCAAGGTTGGTGTGGTAATCGAGTTCGGCCGATTGCTGCATCCAGGCCAGATCGGCACCGGCGCTGAAATGCTTGCCGCGCCCACGGATCAGCAGAAAACGCAGGCTGGCATCGCTCGACACTTTATCCAGCGCGAGAATCAGTTCGCGGATCATTTCGGCGTTGAACGCGTTGTTCTTTTCTTCTCGGCTGAGCCACAGGGTGGCAAAACCACGCGGGTCGGTCTGCAGCTCGAGGGTGTTGAAGTCGCTCATATTCATCCGTCTCCACAACTCTGGTTGTAGGAGCGAGGCTTGCCCGCGAAGAATGCGCCGCGGATTTCCTGTTGCACCGCGTCATAGCTGTTCGCGGGCAAGCCTCGCTCCTACGGGATCACATCCGGAACACGCCGAAGCGGCTCGGTTCGATAGGTGCGTTCAGCGACGCCGACAAGGCCAGGGCCAAGATATCGCGGGTCTGCGCCGGGTCAATGACGCCGTCGTCCCACAGACGAGCGCTGGAGTAGTAGGGGTGACCCTGTTCTTCGTACTGATCGAGGATCGGTTGCTTGATCTCGGCTTCCTGCTCGGCGCTGAAACGATGCCCGCTACGCTCGGTTTGCTCACGCTTGACCTGCACCAGCACACCCGCCGCCTGTTCGGCGCCCATCACGCCGATTCGCGCATTCGGCCACATCCACAGGAAGCGTGGATCGTAGGCGCGCCCGCACATGCCGTAGTTACCGGCGCCGAAACTGCCGCCGATAATCACCGTGAATTTCGGCACTTTGGCACAGGCCACGGCGGTCACCAATTTCGCGCCGTGCTTGGCGATGCCGCCGGCCTCGTATTTCTGGCCGACCATGAACCCGGTGATGTTCTGCAGGAACAGCAACGGAATGCCGCGCTGGCAGGCCAGTTCGATGAAGTGCGCGCCTTTCTGTGCGGCCTCGGCGAAGAGGATGCCGTTGTTGGCGAGGATCGCGATCGGGTAGCCGTGCAGGTGGGCGAAGCCGCACACCAAAGTCGTCCCGAACAGCGCCTTGAACTCATCGAACACCGAGCCGTCCACCAGTCGTGAGATCACTTCGCGCACATCGAACGGTTGCTTGGCGTCGGCCGAAACCACACCATACAACTCGTCGCTGCTATACAGCGGCGCGATCGGCGTACGTTGTTGCAGTTCGCCGAGCTTGCGCCAGTTGAGGTTGGCCACGCTGCGCCGGGCCAATGCCAGAGCATGTTCATCGCTTTCGGCGTAGTGGTCGGCGACCCCGGAAATCTTGCAGTGCACATCGGCCCCGCCGAGGTCTTCGGCGCTGACCACTTCGCCGGTCGCGGCTTTCACCAGCGGTGGGCCGGCGAGGAAAATCGTGGCCTGCTGACGAACCATGATCGCCTCGTCGGCCATCGCCGGAACGTAGGCGCCCCCGGCGGTGCAAGAGCCCATGACCACCGCAATTTGCGGAATGCCCATGGCGCTCATGTTGGCCTGGTTGAAGAAGATCCGCCCGAAGTGTTCGCGGTCCGGGAACACTTCATCCTGACGCGGCAGGTTGGCGCCACCGGAGTCCACCAGATAAATGCACGGCAGGCGATTCTGCTGGGCGATGGTTTGCGCACGCAGGTGTTTTTTCACCGTCAGCGGGTAGTACGAGCCACCTTTCACGGTGGCATCGTTGGCGACGATCATGCATTCGACGCCTTCCACCCGGCCGATCCCGGCAATCACGCCTGCGGCGGGAACGTCTTCGCCGTACACCGCGTAGGCCGCCAGTTGGCTGATCTCGAGAAACGGCGAGCCCGGATCGAGCAGGCGATTGATCCGCTCACGGGGCAGCAATTTACCCCGCGAGGTGTGACGCTCTTGCGCCTTCGGGCCACCACCTTGCTGCACTTGCGCGAGCAGGGTGTGCAGGGCGTCGACCTGTTTGAGCATCGCCGCGCTGTTGGCTGCGAACTCCGCCGAACGGGGGTTGAGCTGGGTATGCAGGATAGCCATGGACAGCTCCGTTTAGCGGGTTTCGTTGAACAGTTCGCGACCGATCAGCATGCGACGGATCTCACTGGTGCCGGCGCCGATTTCGTACAGCTTGGCGTCACGCAGCAGACGACCGGCCGGGAATTCGTTGATGTAGCCGTTGCCGCCGAGAATCTGGATCGCGTCGAGGGCCATTTGCGTGGCGCGCTCGGCACTGTAGAGGATCACCCCGGCAGCGTCCTTGCGAGTGGTTTCGCCACGTTCGCAGGCCTGGGCTACGGCATACAGGTAAGCGCGGCTGGCATTGAGTTGGGTGTACATGTCGGCGACTTTGCCCTGGATCAGCTGGAATTCGCCGATGCTCTGGCCGAACTGTTTGCGGTCGTGGATGTACGGCACGATCAGGTCCATGCAGGCCTGCATGATCCCGGTCGGGCCACCGGAAAGCACCACGCGCTCGTAGTCGAGGCCGCTCATCAGCACTTTCACGCCGCCATTGAGTACGCCGAGGATGTTTTCTTCCGGCACTTCGACGTCATCGAAAAACAGCTCGCAGGTGTTTGAACCGCGCATGCCCAGCTTGTCGAATTTGTTGCTGCGGCTGAAACCTTTCCAGTCACGCTCGACGATGAACGCGGTGATGCCGTGCGGGCCTTTTTCCAGGTCGGTCTTGGCGTAGATCACGTAGGTGTTGGCGTCAGGACCGTTGGTGATCCAGGTCTTGCTGCCGTTGAGCACGTAGTGATCGCCGCGTTTGTCGGCGCGCAGCTTCATCGAGACCACGTCGGAACCGGCGTTCGGCTCGCTCATGGCCAGGGCACCGATGTGTTCGCCGCTGATCAGTTTCGGCAGGTATTTGCTTTTCTGTTCATGAGTGCCGTTGCGGTTGATCTGGTTGACGCAGAGGTTGGAGTGCGCGCCGTAGGACAGGGCGACCGACGCCGAACCACGGCTGATTTCTTCCATGGCAACCACGTGCGCCAGATAACCCAGGCCGGCGCCGCCGTACTCTTCCGGCACGGTGATGCCCAGCAGGCCCATGTCGCCGAATTTGCGCCACAGGTCGGCCGGGAACAGGTTGTCGATGTCGATCTGAGCGGCGCGCGGGGCGATCTCTTTGGCGACGAAGGACTGAACCTGATCGCGCAGCATGTCGATGGTTTCACCGAGGGCAAAGTTCAGGGATGGGTAGCTCATGGGGCACCTTTTGGCTTTTTTGTAGGGTGGGGAGGGCAGTGATTCAGCTCTCACCTTTACGTTAACGTAAGCCTGTGACGAATGGCTGTCAATCACCCTTTACGTTAACGTCAACTTGAGCGAGAGTAGAGCCAGTTCTGAAAGACCAGCGTCGCCTTAGGTGGCTTGCCACACAAGCCTCGCTCCTACAATAAAGACAATAGGGGTCGTCATGGATCAACCCAGTGCAAACCCGCAGCGCAGCTATACCCGTGGTTCCCAGGACAAAGCCTTGCTGGCGATGACCATCGGCCAGGCGTTTGATAACACCGTCGCGCAATACCCGAACGGGGAGGCGCTGGTCGTGCGCCACCAACAACTGCGTTACACCTGGCAGCAGCTGTCGGATGCTGTTGATCTGCACGCCAGAGCATTCCTGGCGCTGGGTTTGCAAACCGGTGACCGGCTCGGCATCTGGGCCCCGAACTGCGCCCAGTGGTGCATCAGCCAGTTCGCCAGTGCGAAAATCGGCGTGATCCTGGTCAACATCAACCCGGCTTATCGCAGTTCAGAACTCGAATACGTATTGAAGCAATCCGGCTGCCAATGGCTGGCCTGCGCCGGTGCCTTCAAGACCTCCGACTATCACGGCATGTTGCAAGGGTTGGTGCCGGAATTGGCGGAGCAATCCATCGGCTACTTGCAGAGCGAACGCCTGCCGGAACTGCGTGGGGTCATCAGCCTGGATGCGCAGCCACCCTCGGGTTTCCTGCCGTGGTCGCAATTGGCCGATCTGGCGGCCAGTGTGTCGATCGAGCAATTGCACGAACGCCAGGACAGCCTGCATTTCGATCAGGCGGTGAATATCCAGTACACCTCCGGCACCACCGGTTTCCCCAAGGGCGCGACCCTCAGCCACTACAACATTCTCAACAACGGTTACATGGTCGGCGAAAGCCTCGGCCTGACCGCCGATGATCGGCTGGTGATTCCGGTGCCGCTGTATCACTGCTTCGGCATGGTCATGGGCAACCTCGGCTGCGTCACCCACGGCAGCACCATGATTTACCCCAACGATGCCTTCGATCCGCTGCTGACCCTGACCGCTGTCGCCGAAGAAAAAGCCACCGCGCTTTATGGTGTGCCGACCATGTTCATCGCCATGCTCGATCAGCCCAAGCGCGCCGAATTTGATTTGTCGAGCCTGCGCACCGGGATCATGGCCGGGGCGACGTGTCCGATCGAGGTGATGCGTCGGGTTATCGGCGAAATGCACATGAGCGAAGTGCAGATTGCCTACGGCATGACGGAAACCAGCCCCGTGTCTTTGCAGACCGGTCCGTCGGACGACCTGGAATTGCGCGTCACCACGGTCGGCCGCACCCAGCCGCAACTGGAAAGCAAGATCATCGACGAGGCGGGCAATCTGGTGCCACGCGGCACCATTGGCGAGCTGTGCACTCGGGGCTACAGCGTGATGCTCGGCTACTGGAACAACCCGCAAGGTACCGCCGAGGCTATCGATGACGCTGGCTGGATGCACACCGGCGATCTGGCGAGCATGAACGACGAAGGCTACGTGTGCATCGCCGGGCGTAACAAGGACATGATCATTCGCGGCGGTGAGAATATTTACCCAAGGGAACTTGAAGAGTTCTTCTTCACCCACCCGGCGGTTGCCGATGTGCAGGTGATCGGCATTCCTTGCTCCCGGTATGGCGAAGAGATTGTCGCCTGGATCAAATTCCATCCCGGCCACAGCGCCACCGAACAGGAGTTGCAGGCCTGGTGCAAGGAGCGTATCGCGCACTTCAAGACGCCGCGTTACTTCAAGTTCGTCGAGGAGTTTCCGATGACCGTGACCGGCAAGATCCAGAAGTTTCGGATGCGCGAGATCAGCATCGAGGAGCTGCGCAGCAAAAACGCCTGACACATAACCGGTGTGGGAGCGGGCTTGCTCGCGAATGCAGTGGGGCAGTCACCATCAATATTGACTGACACACCGCATTCGCGAGCAAGCCCGCCCCGCATGTGGATCGAGAAAAATAGAAAGGCAGGAAAGCACAAAGGGGAGCCGAAGCTCCCCTTTAATTTTGTCGTACGTGCTCTTTTTTTATTATTGAGGGGCGGTCTGTTGTTGTTTTTGGCAACCGTGGCCCTTTACCGCTGTTTTTGTCGATCCCCATCCGGGATCAAGAGCAAACGTATTTTTTTGAGCGCTGATCTACTTTTTCGCCAAGCGATCCAACCAGTTCGGGAGCTACCTGAAGGTAGTTTTATTGTTCTCTGCCCGGTTGCGGGTTACTCCGAAAAGCACCCTGAAAAGCACACCTTCTCCAAAAAAATCTGTTAGCTGCGTCTCTGCCGTGTTGTTCTTGTTATGTCAGAGTCGTTACGTCTTATTTTTATTGGTTTGCAGCTTTTTATTCTTGTTATGCCATAGAGATAGCAGAAGCCGTGCCAACTTTGAAAAGTCCTTTAAAATCAATGATTTGATTTTTTGTGAGATTTTTCATCCGTACCAAACCTGACAATTTGTTTCCGTGTTACTCGTTTCCGCCCCACGTGCCAGAACACGCGGTAACACCCGGACACATCCACGTTGTCACTGTGCGCTGCGAGCCTTGGCCACGCGAGAACCGGTAGGGCGCCCCAACACCGCGCAAATCTGCTGGCCGGCGCGAATCAAGGCGTCCAGGTCGATCCCGGTCTCGATGCCCAGGCCGTTTAGCAGGTAAACCACGTCTTCGGTGGCGACGTTACCGCTGGCGCCCTTGGCGTACGGGCAGCCACCGAGACCGGCGATGGAGCTGTCGAACACCGCAATGCCTTCCAGCAGGCTGGCGTAGATATTGGCCATGGCCTGGCCATAGGTGTCGTGGAAGTGCCCGGCCAGTTTTTCCCGTGGCACGTCGGCCGACACCACTTCAAACATCTTGCGGGTCGCGCCAGCGGTGCCGGTGCCGATGGTGTCTCCCAGCGAAACCTCGTAGCAGCCCATGGCATAGAGCTCGCGAGCGACTCGGGCGACTTGCGCAGGCTTGACGTCACCTTCATAGGGGCAGCCAAGCACACAGGACACGTAACCGCGCACGCTGACGCCGTGTTGTTTGGCCGCGTCCATGATCGGCACGAAGCGCTCCAGGCTTTCGCTGATCGAGCAATTGATATTGCGCTGGGAGAACGCTTCGGATGCTGCGGCGAACACGGCGACTTCCTTGACCCCGGCGGCGATAGCGTCTTCAAAGCCCCGCAGGTTGGGGGCGAGGGCGCCATAGGTCACGCCCGGTTTGCGCTGGATCTGCGCGAAGACCTCGGCGGAACCGGCCATTTGCGGCACCCATTTGGGCGAGACGAAACTGCCGACTTCTATATAGCCGAGGCCAGCGGCGGTGAGCGCATCGACCAGTTGCACCTTGTCGGCAACGCTGATGGGTTGGGCTTCGTTCTGCAGACCGTCGCGAGGGCCGACTTCGACCAGGCGTACGTGGGTGGGGAGGGACATGGGAATCGACCTGTTGAGATTGTATGAATGTTCACAGAGCCCTGTAGGAGCTGAGCTTGCTCGCGAAAGCGTTAGGTCAGTCGACATCCATGTTGAAGGACATACCGCTTTCGCGAGCAAGCTCAGCTCCTACACGAGCTGCTGGCTCTTGATCGTTTGCTCCAGCGCCTGGGTGCAGCGCTCTTCGGCTGTGTCGAGTTCCAGTTTCATCTGTTCGATGTCCAGCAGTTGCTGCTCGAGTTGTTCCCGACGCTCGGCAATTTTCGCCAGCATGCTGTGCAATTGCTTGGTGTTACCGCTGGAGGGGTCGTAGAGCTCGATCAGCTCGCGGCATTCGGCCAGGGAAAAACCAATGCGCTTGCCCCGCAGGATCAGCTTCAGGCTGACCTTGTCACGGGGCGAATAAATGCGTTCCTGACCGCGACGCTCGGGGCTGAGCAGGCCTTGCTCTTCATAGAAGCGAATGGCTCGGGTGGTGATGTCGAGCTCGCGGGCGAGGTCGGAAATGCTATAGGTCTGGCTGCTCATGGAAGCGCTCGAAAAAGGTCATGGCGCTAAGCTAATGTCAGGTTGACGTTTACGTCAAGGGGCATGAATTGTCTGTGTAGTGACGGGCCTCTTCGCGGGCAAGTCGGATCGCCGCACCGCTCGCTCCACAGGTTTGGTGTCGATCATTTAATCGTGGTTCGACGCTAACCTTGTAGGAGCGAGGCTTGCCCGCGAAGAACCATGACGCGGATTAACGTCCTACACCTTATCCAGCTTCTTCTCGTGCGCCGTGACCTGCTGGCACAACTCGATCATCTGCTCGCGCATCCAGCGGTTGGCCGGGTCCTGGTCGGTGCTTTCGTGCCAGTAGAGGTGGGTTTCCACCGGCGGAACTTCTTTGACCGGCAGGTTCACCGAGTACAAATCATGGCGACGAGCGAAGCGTTCCGGCACGGTCATGACCATGTCGGTCTGCTGCAATACCTGTGACGCCATCAGGTAATGCTGGGAGCGCAGGGCGATCTTGCGCTGGATGCCCATTTTGCCCAGGGCCAGGTCGACATAGCCCAGGCCGCTGCGGCGGCTGGAGATATGGATGTGGGTCAAGGACAGGTAATCGTCGAGGGTGAATATCTCTTTGCCCGCTAGCGGATGGCCCTTGCGCATGGCGCACACATAACGGTCTTCCATCAACTTGACGTGACGCACCTGCGGATCGGTGTTGAGCGGCGCATCCACCGCGAAATCCAGGCGCCCGGCCGCCAGTTCCTTGGTGGTTTCGCGGCGTTTGGACAGGAAACTCTCGATGATTACCGTCGGTGCCAGGCGTCGCAGGCGCTGGAACAGCGGCGGCAGGATCACTGCTTCAGTAAGGTCGGTCATGCTGATGCGGTAGGTCTTGACCGCCTGCAACGGGTTGAAGATGCGGCTTTCCTGCACCGACACCCGCAGCAGTGAGAGGGCGTTACGCACCGGCCCGATGATGTTCTGCGCCATCGGCGTCGGCACCATGCCTTGGGCGGTGCGCACGAAAAGCGGATCGTTGAAGGTTTCGCGCAGGCGGGCCAGAGCGTTCGACACCGCCGGTTGAGTAATGCCGACAATCTGCCCGGCGCGGGTCAGGTTGGCTTCGGTGTAGATCGCGTCGAAGACGATGAAAAGGTTGAGGTCGACCTTGCTCAGATTCATTACGCGGCTCTCTTGTTGTAGGGGCGGTTTTGGCCTTGGTAATCAGCCGATCATATATCGGTGATGAATGTTAATACACGCCGAGAATAGGTTAGGTAAATTTTCGTAGCTGTTCTAGCATCGATTGCATGACCTGAACAACTCCTCTGAACCCCTGATTAAAAGGTAGAGCTGCCATGGATTTCGCTTATTCGCCCAAGGTCCAGGAACTGCGTGAGCGCGTGACTGCGTTCATGGACACCTACGTTTACCCTGCCGAAGCGGTGTTCGAACGCCAGGTCGCCGAGGGCGATCGCTGGCAGCCGACGGCGATCATGGAAGAACTCAAACTCAAGGCCAAGGCTGAAGGCCTGTGGAATTTGTTTCTGCCTGAGTCCGAACTGGGTGCCGGCCTGACCAACCTCGAATACGCGCCATTGGCGGAAATCATGGGCCGTTCGTTACTGGGCCCCGAGCCGTTCAACTGCTCGGCACCCGACACCGGTAACATGGAAGTGCTGGTGCGTTACGCCAACGAAGAGCAGAAGCAGCGCTGGCTCGAACCACTTTTGCGCGGCGAGATCCGCTCGGCGTTCGCCATGACCGAACCGGACGTGGCCTCGTCCGACGCCACCAACATGGCTGCCCGTGCTGTGCGTGATGGCGATGAGTGGGTGATCAACGGCAAGAAATGGTGGACTTCAGGAGCCTGCGACCCGCGTTGCAAGATCCTGATCTTCATGGGCCTGAGCAACCCGGATGCGCCGCGCCACGCGCAGCACTCGATGATTCTGGTGCCGGTGGATACGCCGGGCGTGAAGATTGTGCGTCCGCTGCCGGTGTTCGGTTACGACGACGCGCCCCACGGCCACGCCGAAGTGCTGTTCGAGAACGTCCGGGTGCCGTACGAAAACGTCCTGTTGGGCGAAGGACGCGGCTTCGAAATCGCCCAGGGTCGCCTCGGTCCGGGCCGGATTCACCACTGCATGCGTTCGATCGGCATGGCTGAACGTGCGCTGGAGCTGATGTGCAAACGGGCGGTCAACCGCACTGCGTTCGGTAAACCTCTGGCGCGCCTTGGCGGTAACATCGACAAAATCGCCGACTCGCGGATGGAGATCGACATGGCACGACTGCTGACGTTGAAAGCGGCGTACATGATGGACACCGTCGGCAACAAAGTGGCGAAGAGCGAGATCGCGCAGATCAAAGTGGTCGCACCGAACGTGGCGTTGCGGGTGATCGACCGGGCGATCCAGATCCATGGCGGGGCAGGGGTGTCCAACGATTTCCCGCTGGCCTACATGTACGCCATGCAACGCACCCTGCGCCTGGCCGACGGCCCGGACGAAGTGCACCGCGCGGCGATTGGCAAGTTCGAGATCGGCAAGTACGTGCCTAAGGAAATGATGCGCAGCGGTCAGTAGCACCGCGTCATCGTTCTTCGCGGGCAAGTCGGATCGCCGCACCGCTCGCTCCTACAGATAATTTGTTCCTGTAGGAGCGAGGCTTGCCCGCGAAGGCGTCGGCCCATTCAACACAGCAATATCAGATTCAATACACCCAAACCTCAACCCGCCGATTCTTGATCCGCCCTTCATCCCCGCTGTTGGCCGCCACTGGCATCTCGGCGCCGAAACCGCGAATCTCGCGAAACACCACACCGCTTTTCACCAGTTCTCGCCGTACCGCCATGGCCCGCAGTTTCGACAGCAGGTCGGCCCGCGCGGGGTCGCTCTTGGCATCGCCAAACCCTACCAACGTCACCTGCCGATTGGTTTTGTCGTGCTGCTCTATATAGTCGAGCACCCGCGACAGGTCCTGGCGGGCCTTGTTGTCCAGCGTCGCGCTGCCTTCTTCGAAACGAAAATTCACCGTCAGCCGCTGGGCATGCCGACTGAGTGCCTGATACCCCTCGGGCATCAGCGCATTCGGTGTGACGGCCATGGCCTGAACGGTCTGCGCGATAAAACCATTGGCCGCGACAATCGCCTGGCCATTGCTGCTCTGGGCAAACTTCACCAGCGCCTTGGCCCAGGGGTTTGCCCCGTTCGGCGGCAGGTAAAAGAACAGCCGACGGGACAGCGGGTAATCTTCCGTCGCGATCAGGCTATTGAGCGGCAGCATGGCCTGGGAGTCACCATCGACAATGGCCACGGCTTTGGCCTGGCGCACGTACGGCAAACCGATGAAGCCGATGGCTTGCGGGTCCAGACTCACCGCGTCGGACAATTGCTCACTGGATTCGAAGCGTTTCGCGTTGCCGCTCAGCATTTTCCCACGCGGGCCGAGGACCAACTCCTTGAACGTGTCGTAGGTGCCCGATTGATCATCCCGCGTGTAGAGATGAATTGTCCCACCGCTGCCGCCGAGTTCTTCCCAGGTTTTCGTCTCGCCGCTGAAGATTCGTGCCAATTGCTCGGTGTTGAGCTGCTTCAGCGGATTGTGCGGATGAAGGATGATGGCCAGCCCGTCGATCGCGATGACTTGTTCGGCAACCGGGCTTTTCAGGTCGCCCAGCGGTTCGAGATCCAGTCGTTCGCTGTCCTTGATCGGCCGTGACGAGGCCGCAAGATCGGCGGAGGCGATTTTCAGGGCTTTGAACCCGGTGCTGGAACCGTGGGCCGCGACTTCCACCTCCACTCTGCGGCCCTGAGCGGTTTCGCCGACGATGCTTTGTTCGTTGGCTTTGTCCGGGGTTTCGCGATGCACCTTGAGCAGGCCCTGCTCATGCATCAACCCCTCGACCAGCGCCGGCCCCAACGCCGCGCCAATGGTGTTGGAACCCTGGATGCGCAACACCGAGCCGTGTTCGGGCGTCGGCAGATCGCCGGCCGACACCGTCAACGGCAGCACGGCGCCGAGCAGCAACAGGAACAACACGCGCAGGGTCATGCCGGCACCTTAATAAGCCAAAGAAAGTGCCGGGAGAATAAGTCAGTAAAGTTTCTGAACGATGACAATTTCCAAATGTGGTAGAGGGCTTGCTCGCGAAGGCGGTGGATCATTCAACATTGACGTCGACTGACTTGCCGCATTCGCGAGCAAGCCCGCTCCCACATTAACTTTGTGTCGAATTTGTAGAATCAGCTCAACTCAAGCCAGATCGGCGCATGATCGGAAGGCTTTTCCATCCCGCGCAGTTCGTAATCCACGCCCGCGTCCTTGACCCGCGGCAACAGCCCGCTGGATGCCATGATCAGGTCAATCCGCAGGCCGCGCTTGGGCTCATCTTCAAAACCGCGGCTGCGGTAGTCGAACCAGCTGAAACGGTCGGCAACGTCCGGGTTCAGATGACGGAAACTGTCCACCAGACCCCAGTTCTTCAGGCGGGCCATCCATTCGCGTTCTTCGGGCAGGAAGCTGCATTTGCCGGTTTTCAGCCAGCGCTTCATGTTGTCCGGGCCAATGCCGATGTCGCAGTCTTCAGGGGAAATGTTCACATCGCCCATCACTACGATCGGCTGGTCGTTGCTGAACTGGCTTTCCAGCAATTGCTGCAAATCGCTGTAGAAACGTTCCTTGGCCGGGAACTTGGTGGGGTGATCGCGGCTTTCGCCCTGTGGGAAATAGCCGTTCATGATGGTCACCGGCACGCCATTGGCATCGGCGAATGTGCCCCAGATAAAGCGACGTTGAGCGTCTTCTTCATCAGTGGCGAAACCTTTGTGCAGCGCAATCGGCTCCTGGCGCGAGAGCAGGGCCACGCCGTAGTGACTCTTTTGCCCATGGAAATACACGTGATACCCCAGCGCCTGCACCTCGGCCAGGGGAAACTGGTCGTCGTGGACCTTGGTTTCCTGCAACCCGATCACGTCCGGTTGATGCTTTTCGATCAGCGCCGCCAGCTGATGCGGGCGAGCGCGCAGCCCGTTGATGTTGAAGGAGACGATCTTCATGGTCGGCAGTCCTGGCAAAAGTGCGATGCTAGCTGACATGTAGGAATGGGGCCAGCGTGGGGTGAGGAGATTCGTTGTGTCCTGTCAGAGATGTGTTGGCAGATCCGGCCTCTTCGCGGGCAAGCCCGCTCCCACAGTATCCGTGGTGTACACAAAATCTGTGAACGCCACGGATACTGTGGGAGCGTGGCTTGCCCGCGAAGGCGTCAGCCCAGTCGATGAAGATGCTGGCTTGGTCTATACCTGTCTGGGGAACTGTGAAGCCACCCCAAGGTTCGTACCAAGAAGAGCGCAGCCATCTGAGCTGTGCCCCAGGGAGATCCGCCGTTATGCCCGAAACCTCGACCGCCATCGCCGATATTCACATGCTCGACAGCGGCTATTCCCGCGAAGCACGGTCCCTGTTGTACCAGGCGTACCGGCACGAGCCAACGTTCGGCTATCTGTTCGAAGCCGAACGCCCAGGTTACGAACAGCGGGTACGGGCGACGGTGCGCGAACTGATCAAACAGCACTTTGTGCAGGATTTGCCGGCCATCGGCCTGCTGGTGAATGACCGCTTGATCGGCATCGCCCTGATCGCGCCGCCGCAACGCCGCCTGGGCATCACCGAAAGCTGGGCCTGGCGCCTGCGGATGGTGCTCAGCACCGGGTTTCGCTGTACCCGACGCTACCTCGATTACCACGCCGCCGTGATGGCGTGCGTGCCGTCCGACTCGGTGCACGTCCTGCCATTGCTGGGGGTTCACCCGCAATTCCAGGGCAAGCACTTCGGCGAACAATTGCTGCAAGCGGTGCACAACTGGTGCGCGGTCGATGAGCACTCCCAGGGTGTGATCCTCGACACCGGGAATCCTCGCTATCTGGAGTTCTATAAGCGTCAGGGCTATGAGGAAATCGGCGAAGTGGCCGTAGGACCGATTCGTGAGCACGTGTTTTTCCACGCCAATCCGCAGGTGTTACAAACAGCAACAGCGTAATCGCCGAACTTTTTGGGGCAAGTCCGGCTCTATCAGGCTCCCAAGCTCGTGATAGCATCCGCGCCTATGAATGTTCCAGGAAGAATGACCAGCGGCCTGCTGATGCTGTTATCCAGCTGCGCGGCGCTGGCGCAAAGTGAATTGGATGTGCGGATCAAACCGTCCAACGATGAACTGAAGGCCAATATAGAGGGCTATATCGGTAGCCTCGGCGATCGCGATGAAGAAGCCTTGCTGCGCTTCAGTCGCGGCGCCGAAGAACAGGCGCGCAAGGCCGCCCAGGCCTTGGGCTATTACCAGCCGCAAATCGACAGCGACGTGAAGGGCGGCAAGACGCCGCGCCTGGTGCTGAACATCGATCCCGGCGAGCCGATCCATTTGCGTAACGTCACGATACGTGTCGACGGTCCTGCCGCCTCGCTCAAATCCTTTCGTGTGCCCAAAAGCGACCTGCTGAAACCCGGCGCGGTGCTGAATCATGGTCATTATGAAGACGCCAAGCGGATGATCCAGAACCAGGCCTCGCGCTTCGGCTTTTTCAGTGGGCGCTTCACTCGCCAGAAGCTGTTGGTGGACCCGCGTGCGGGCGTCGCCGATATCGAATTGATCTACGACAGTGGCCCGCGTTATGCGCTGGGCAAAGTCAGTTTTGAAGGCGACACCCCATTCGACGAAGACCTGCTGCAACGCATGGTGCCGTTCAAGGCCGGTACGCCCTATGACTCCGAACTGATCGCCGAGCTCAATCAGGCGCTGCAATCGAGCGGTTATTTCGAAGGCGTGCGCGTCGACGCAGCGCCCACCGCGTCCAAGGACGACGTGATCCCGGTGGCGGTCAAACTCGACACCCGCAAGCCGCGGACCATGGGCTTGGGTCTGGGGTTTTCCACCGACGTCGGCCCGCGAATCAAGGCCAACTGGACCCGGCACTGGGTCAACCCGCAAGGCGACAGCTATGGCTGGGAAGCCGAACTGTCGGCACCGCGGCAGAACGTCGGGGTGTTTTACGACATTCCCCTGGACCCGCCGCTGACCGACAAACTGCGCTGGGCCGCTGGCTATCA
Organism: Pseudomonas sp. DF5; assembly: GCF_058148225.1. Lineage (NCBI taxonomy): Bacteria > Pseudomonadati > Pseudomonadota > Gammaproteobacteria > Pseudomonadales > Pseudomonadaceae > Pseudomonas > Pseudomonas sp. DF5. The sequence goes on along the minus strand of NZ_JBYVYM010000013.1, from coordinate 32,369 downwards.
ATATGAAGATATCGCTGGCACCGACTCCCGCAGCAAATTGCTGACCCTCGGCCCCGAATGGCACAGCAAGTTGCCCAGCGGCTGGCAGCGGGTGGTGTCGCTTAAATGGCAACGCGAGGAATACACACTCGGTGACGACTCGGGGCTCAGCACCTTGCTGATGCCCGGCGTGAGCTATTCGTACCTGAAAAGCGACAACCGCATCGACCCGCACAACGGCTATCGCCTGCAATTCGAAACCAAGGTGGCCAAGGAAGGATTGGGTTCGGACACCAACCTGGTGTATGGCACGGCACTGGTCAAAGGCCTGACCACGGTCTTCGATAAACACCGCTTCCTCGGTCGGGTGCAGGTCGGCGGCAGCGCCACCAACGGTTACAAGTCGGTGCCGCCATCCTTACGCTTCTTCGCCGGTGGCGATCAGAGCGTGCGCGGTTACGACTACCAGAGCCTGTCCCCGGAGAACTCCGATGGCGACCGTATCGGTGGCCGTTACATGGTGGCCGGCAGCGTCGAGTATCAATACTCCATCGCCGAAAAATGGCGGGTCGCAACCTTCATCGACCAGGGCAACTCCTTCAACACCCTCGAACTGCCGAACCTGAAGACCGGCGTCGGTATTGGCGTACGCTGGGTCTCACCGGTGGGGCCGATTCGCCTCGACCTGGCTCACGCGATGGACGACGACGGCGGCATTCGACTGCACTTTTCCATGGGGCCTGAGCTGTGAAGCGTGGTTTGAAAATAGCGCTGCTGGCGATCCCGGCACTGTTGATGCTGATCGTGCTGGCCTTGATCACCGTGCTGGGCACGGCGACTGGCAGCCGCTGGGCGCTCGGGTTTGTACCGGGTTTGACCGTGGAAAATTTCCAGGGCCGTTTGGGTGGACAGTGGAGCGCCGACCATCTGCTGTGGCAGCAGGACAACAGCCGGGTTGAGCTGAACCAGGCGATTTTCGCCTGGTCGCCGCTGTGCCTGACGCGCATGACGCTGTGCATCGAGCAATTGCAGGCCGAGCAGGTCAGCCTGCAATTCCCGCCAGGCGCAGAAGAGCAAAGCAGCGGGCCGATCAGCCTTCCGGATTTGAAGCTGCCACTGGCCATCGAGCTGGGTGACGTCAAGGTCGGCCGTCTGCTGTTCAATGGCAGCGAAGAACTCAAAGGCCTGCAACTGGCGGCGCACTGGACCGAACAGGGTTTGCAGATCGACTCGGTGCACTTGCAGCGGGATGAGCTGAGCCTGAACCTGTCCGGCCTGTTGCAACCGAGCGGCAACTGGCCGCTGACCGCCGAAGGCAAACTGACCTTGCCGGCGCCGGGCACCGAGCCCTGGGCACTGGCTTTGAAGGTCGACGGCGATCTGCTGAAAACCCTGAACCTGAAAGCCGACAGCAGCGGTTACCTGAACGGGCAGTTGACCGGTGAATTGCAGCCGCTGGTGGAAAACCTGCCGGCCAAAGTACGCATCACCGCTGACGGCTTCAAGGCCAGCGCCGAGCTGCCGGACACCCTGCAACTCAATCAACTGGAACTCACCGGCGACGGCGACCTGAAAAACGGCTACCAGTTGCTCGGCAAAGCCACGTTGCCCGCAGAGCTTGGCCCGGTCGCGTTGTTGCTGCAAGGCAAGGTCGACGCCAAGGGCGCGCAAATCGCTGGTCTCGACCTGACCGCCAATGACAAACAAAGCCTCAAGCTCACCGGGCAACTGGACTGGAGCAAAGGCTTCAGTGCCGAAGCGAAAATCGACTGGCTGGATTTCCCCTGGCACCGCCTCTATCCGCTGATCGACGAGCCGCAAGTGGCACTGCGCAGCTTCAACGGTGAAGTCTCCTACACCGACGGCAACTACATCGGTAACTTCAAGGCCGCACTGGATGGCCCGGCCGGTGCGTTCAGCCTGAACAGCCCGTTCAGCGGCGACCTGAGCCAAATCCATCTGCCACAATTCAAACTTGAAGCCGGGCAGGGCAAGGCCGAAGGGCACCTGAGCCTGCAATTTGCCGACGGCATCGCCTGGGATACCGCGCTGGACCTCTCGGCGATCAACCCGGCTTACTGGCTCGCGGAGTTGCCGGGTACCTTGGCGGGTCCGTTACGCAGCAAGGGCGAGATGAAGAACGACAGGCTCAGCCTGACCGCCGACCTGGACCTGAAAGGCAAACTGCGCGGGCAACCGGCAGTGTTGCAAGCCAAGGCCGATGGCGGCGGCGAGCAATGGAACCTCAGCGCGTTGCAGATTCGCCTGGGTGACAACAGCATCAATGGCCAAGGCAGCCTGCAACAGAAACTCGCCGGCCAGATCGACATCAAAATGCCGCGTATGGCCCAACTCTGGCCGCAACTGCGCGGCCAGCTCAATGGTCGGGTCAATGTCGCCGGCACGCTCAAGGCACCGCAAGGCAAGCTCGATCTGCAAGGCACGCAATTGGCCTTTGAAGACAATCGCCTGCAAAGTCTCAATCTCGACGCCACCCTCGACAGCGCCCAGCGGGCGAAAATCGACCTCAAGGGCAGCGGCATCCAGACCGGCGACACGTCACTGGGCACCTTGACCGCCAGCGGCCAGGGCGACATCAAAAACCAGAAACTGATCCTCGACCTGCAAGGGCCGAAGCTGAAACTGGCGCTCGGTCTCGACGGCGCGTTGGATAAAGGTAACTGGCGTGGGCGTCTGGCCAGTGGCGATATCCAGGCCGGTGGTCAGGACTGGAAGCTGCAAAATCCGGCCAGGCTTGAGCGACTGGCGAACGGTCAAATCAACTTCGGTGCCCATTGCTGGATGTCCGGCGCGGCCAGCCTGTGTGGCGAAGACCAGCGCTTGATGCCCGAGCCGAAGCTGCGTTACCACCTCAAGCAGTTCCCGATCGACAGCCTGGCGCAATGGCTGCCGAAGGATTTTGCCTGGCAGGGCCGGCTCAACGCCGACCTGCAACTGGACTTGCCGGCCAGCGGCCCGAACGGCCAGATCAGCGTCGATGCCAGCGGCGGCACGTTGCGCATGAAGGAAAAGGATCAGTGGCTGGACTTCCCGTACCAGACCCTGAAACTCACCAGCAAACTCACGCCAAAACGCATCGATACCGACCTCAGCTTCGTCGGTGGCAAGCTTGGTGAGCTGATGCTCCAGGCGCAGATCAACCCGTTGCCGAAGAACAAACCGCTGACCGGCTCATTCCGCCTCAATGGCCTGGATTTGTCGGTGGCGCGGCCGTTTGTGCCGATGGTCGAGAAACTCACCGGGCATTTGAACGGCAGCGGCACGCTGTCTGGCGGGTTGCTGGCGCCGCTGGTCAACGGCAACCTTGAGCTGCGCGACGGTGAAATCTCCGGGCCGGAGCTGCCGATGGCGCTCCAGGCCCTGCAACTGCAAGCCGTGATTGCCGGCGAAACCGTGCAGCTGAACGGCGGCTGGAAAAGCGGCAAGGCCGGGCAGGGCAGCCTCAATGGCAACATCGCCTGGGGCCAGGCGCTGGTGGTGGATCTGGCGCTCAAGGGCTCGCAGTTGCCGGTCACCGTCGAACCCTACGCCGCGCTGGAAGTCGCGCCGGACCTGAAGATCTCCGTGAGGGACGACAAACTGGCGATCGTCGGCAAGGTGCTGGTGCCAAAGGGCGAAATCACCGTGCGCGAGCTGCCGCCGTCGACGGTCAAGGTCTCCGATGACACGGTGATCGTCGGTCAGCAGACCGAAGAGGGCAAGCCGCCGATGGCCGTGGCGATGGACATCGACGTGGTGGTCGGGGACGACAAACTAAGCTTTGCCGGATTTGGCCTGACCGCCAACCTGCAAGGTCATGTGCACATCGGCGACAACATGGACACCCGTGGCGAGCTCTGGCTCAACGACGGGCGTTATCGCGCCTACGGCCAGCGGCTGACGGTGCGTCGGGCCCGCTTGCTGTTTGCCGGTCCCATCGATCAGCCGTACCTGGACATCGAAGCGATTCGCCAGACCGACGACGTGATCGCTGGCATTCGCTTGAGCGGCAGTGCCGAACAGCCGACCACGCAGATCTTCTCCGAACCGGCGATGAGTCAGGAGCAGGCGTTGTCCTACCTGGTGCTGGGGCGTCCGCTGAGTACCACCGGTGAAGACAACAACATGCTTGCACAAGCCGCCCTCGGCTTGGGTTTGATGGGCAGCTCCGGCGTGACCAGTGGGTTGGCCAAAGACCTGGGCATTCAAGACTTCCAGCTCGATACCCAGGGCAGCGGCAACACCACCAGTGTGGTGGCCAGCGGCAACATCTCCGAGAAGCTCAGCCTGCGTTATGGCGTAGGCGTGTTTGAACCGGCCAATACCATCGCCTTGCGTTACAAGCTGAGCAAAAAAGTCTACCTCGAAGCCGCCAGCGGCGTGGCCAGTTCGCTGGACATCTTCTACAAGCGGGATTTCTAACCCCCTGCGCGATCCCTGTGGCGAGGGGGCTTGCCCCCGTTGGGCCGCGCAGCGGCCCCAAAACTTGCCATTTCATTCCTTCTGAAACCCTGCAAATCGAAAAGCGACGACTGCTTCGCAGCCGAACGGGGCGGTGCGGCGTTCCGACAAGCCCCCTCGCCACAGAGATTTGTGGTGGTCGGTCGTGCGCCTTTTATCAGTCGAATACGAAGCATCCTAACGATTGCGTTGACATTCGCTGCCTAAGCAGTAATATCTCGACATACATTCACTGCCTAGGCAGCTAATCGGTGGCCAGATGAAACATTTCTCCTCATACGATTTCCATAATTGCCATCTCGGCCTCTTGCTCGGACGCGCCGCGCTGCTCAAGGACCGGATCATCGACACGCACATGGAACCCCACGGCATCACCGCCGCGCAGTTCAAAGTGCTGATCATCATGGCCCAGTTCGGTGTCGATACCCCGGCTGAGCTGTGCCGTCACCTGTCGCTGGACAGTGGTTCGATGACCCGCATGCTCGATCGTCTGGAACAGAAAGGTTTCCTCGCCCGCCAACGCTCCGAGGCGGATCGCCGTCAGGTGCAACTGGTGCTGACTGAACAAGGTCAACAGTTGACTGACCGTCTGCCGGAAATCGGCGCCGACGCCATGAATGAACTGGCCGGGGCCATCACCCCGGAAGAATTGAAAGCCCTGGAACACATCCTGAAGAAAATCCTGGTAGCGGCGGGTGACTCAATCACCTTGCTGCGGGTAGGTGGCCATGAACAGTAAACGCCTGCGTACCGGACTGAGCCTGGTGTTGTTGGCCATGAGCGTCGCCGGTTGCGCCAGTTACAGTGGCCTGAGCACTGAAGGCGTGAGCCTCGATGCGAAGAACCTCAAGGCCGGGCAGTCGCTCAATGGCGTGACCCTGACACCCGCCGCATGGCCGAAAAGCGACTGGTGGAAAAGCCTCGGCGACCCGCAGCTCGACGGCTTGATCCGCGAAGCCCTGCACGACAGTCCCGACATGCAAATCGCCGACGCCCGTGCCCATCAGGCCAGCGCCGCCGCGTATGCCGCCGACGCCGCGCGGATGCCCACCCTCGATGCCAACGCCGGTGTCAGCCGTTCGCGTCTGGCCCGCGACAAAGACCCGAGCGGGCAGGGTGGAACGTATTCCACCGTGCGTAACCTCGGCGCCAGCTTCAATTACACCTTCGACCTCTGGGGCGGTCAGCGCGATGCCTGGGAAGCCGCATTGGGACAGACCCGCGCCGCCGAAGTCGATCAGCAGGCCGCGCAACTGACCTTGTCCGCCGACGTCGCCCGCGCCTACAGCGATCTGGGGCAGGCGCACATCATCCATGACCTGGCCAGCGAAGACCTCAAACGCACCAAACAAATGCTCGACCTCAGCCAGCGTCGCCTGAGTTCGGGGATCGACAGTCAGTACCAGTTCCAGCAAACCGAAAGCCTTGAAGCCAGCGCCGAAGCCAGCCTGATCGACGCCGAGAAACGCCTGCAAAGCGCGAAAATCGCCTTGGCGGTGCTGCTGGGCAAAGGCCCGGATCGCGGCAGCGAAATCGCCCGGCCGAAAGTCCTTCAGGCCAGCGCCGTGGCGTTGCCATCGGTGTTGCCAGCGGAATTGCTCGGTCGTCGCCCGGACCTGGTGGCGGCACGCTGGCGGGTTGAGGCTGCGAGCAAAAACATCGCGGCGAGCAAGACCCGGTTCTACCCCAACCTCAACCTGAGCGCGGCGGCGGGGGCGGAGTCGTTGCTGGGGGATGCGATGTTCGGTTCCGCCAGTCGCTTCTTCAGCATCGCGCCGACGATCTCGGTGCCGATTTTCGACGGCGGCCGCCTGCGTGCCGACCTCGATTCTCGCGACGCCGATTACGACCTCGCGGTGGCGCAGTACAACAAAAGCCTGGTGAAAGCTTTAGGCGATGTCAGCGACACCATCAACCAGTTGCACGATATCGGCCGGCAAATCGGTGCCCAGCAACACGCCACCGACATTGCTCAGGATTCTTACAACACCGTGGTCCAGCGTTACGGTTCCGGCATCGGGAATTACCTGGACGTGCTCAGCATCGAGCAGCAATTGCTCCAGGCCCAGCGTCAGCTGGCCAACCTGAATGCCGAGCAGATCGACCTGTCGATCCAACTGATGCAGGCGCTGGGTGGCGGTTTTCAGGGCGAAACCCTGACCGCCGCCAACGCAAGCCCAGCCACGCAGCACAACTAATTCAAGGTACTTGTCATGGCCACTGCCGATACAACTCCAACCCCAGCTCCTGACAACGGTCAAGACACAAGCAATCCGCGCAAGCGCAAAGTGATGCTGTTTGTCCTGACGATCATGGTGATCCTCGCCGGAGCCGGCGTCTGGGGTTATCACCAATTCTTCGGCCGCTGGAGCGAAAGCACCGACGACGCCTATGTGAACGGCAACGTGGTGGAAATCACGCCGCTGGTCACCGGCACCGTCGTCAGTATCGGCGCTGATGATGGCGATTTGGTCCACGAAGGCCAGGTGCTGATCAACTTCGACCCGAACGACGCCGAAGTCGGTCTGCAAAGCGCCCAGGCCAACCTGGCCCGCACTGTGCGTCAGGTGCGCGGTTTGTACAGCAATGTCGATGGCATGAAAGCCCAGGTCAACGCGCAGCAGGCCGAAGTGCAAAAGGCTCAGGAAAACTTTAATCGGCGGAAGAATCTCGCCGCCGGTGGGGCGATTTCCCAGGAAGAACTGTCCCACGCCCGTGATGACCTGACCTCGGCGCAGAACGCTCTGGCCAACGCTCAACAACAGCTCAAGACCACCAGCGCGCTGGTCGATGACACCGTAGTGTCGTCGCACCCGGACGTGATGGCCGCCGCTGCGCAAGTGCGTCAGGCGTACCTGAACAATGCCCGCAGCACCTTGATCGCGCCGGTCACCGGTTATGTCGCCAAACGTACCGTGCAACTCGGTCAGCGTGTCCAGCCGGGCACCGCGTTGATGGCGGTGATCCCGCTGGATCAGCTGTGGATTGACGCGAACTTCAAGGAAACCCAATTACGTGACATGCGCATTGGTCAACCGGTGGACATCGAAGCTGATGTCTACGGCAGCGACGTCAAATACAGCGGCACCATCGACAGCCTCGGCGCCGGGACCGGCAGTGCATTTGCCTTGCTGCCGGCGCAGAACGCCACCGGTAACTGGATCAAGATCGTGCAGCGGGTGCCGGTGCGGATTCACATCAATGCCGAAGAACTGGCCAAGCACCCGTTGCGGGTCGGTCTGTCGACTCAGGTCGAGGTGAACCTGCGTGACCAGAGCGGTCCGGTACTGGCGCAACAGCCGCCGCAAAAGGCTTCGTTCAGCACCAACGTCTACGACCGTCAGTTGGCCGAGGCCGACGCGATGATCACCCAATTGATCCACGATAACAGCGCCGCAGTCAGCAAAACCGCGCATCGCTGATTCGCCAATCCGTCAGCTGCGCCTGTAACGGGCGCAGCGCCGGCCCCGCTCCAAGAAATTCAGCTCCAAAGGATTCGCGATGAGCAAAAACGCCTCTTTCTCGCCGCCCAGCCTGGTGCTCAGCACCATCGGCCTGTCGCTGGCGACGTTCATGCAGGTGCTCGACACCACCATCGCCAACGTGGCCTTGCCGACGATTTCCGGCAACCTGGGCGTGAGTTCGGAGCAGGGCACCTGGGTGATTACCTCGTTTGCCGTGAGCAACGCCATCGCGCTGCCGCTGACCGGTTGGCTCAGCCGGCGCTTTGGTGAAGTGAAATTGTTTCTCTGGGCGACGATGCTGTTCGTGCTGGCGTCGTTTTTGTGCGGTATCTCGACCTCGATGCCGGAGCTGATCGGTTTTCGGGTACTGCAAGGCTTGGTGGCCGGGCCGTTGTACCCGATGACCCAGACGCTGTTGATCGCGGTCTATCCGCCCGCCAGGCGCGGCATGGCCCTGGCGTTGCTGGCGATGGTCACGGTGGTGGCGCCGATTGCAGGCCCCATTCTCGGTGGCTGGATTACCGACAGCTACAGCTGGCCGTGGATCTTCTTCATCAACGTGCCGATCGGGATCTTCGCGGTGATGGTGGTGCGCCAGCAGCTCAAGGCGCGTCCGGTAGAGACCAGTTACCAGCCGATGGATTACGTGGGTCTGATCACCTTGATCATTGGGGTGGGCGCGTTGCAGGTGATCCTCGACAAGGGCAATGACCTGGACTGGTTCGAGTCGAACTTCATCATCATCGGCGCGGCTATTTCGGTGATTGCGCTGGCAGTGTTCGTGATCTGGGAAATGACCGACAAACACCCGGTGGTCAATCTGCGGCTGTTCGCCTACCGCAACTTCCGCATCGGCACCATCGTGCTGGTGGGCGGATACGCCGGGTTCTTCGGCATCAACCTGATCCTGCCGCAATGGCTGCAAACCCAGATGGGCTACACGGCCACCTGGGCTGGCCTGGCGGTGGCGCCGATCGGCATTCTGCCGGTGGTGTTGTCGCCGTTTGTTGGTCGGTACGCGCACAAATTCGACCTGCGATTGCTGGCCGGTGGCGCGTTCCTGTGCATCGGTTTGAGTTGCTTCATGCGTGCCGGGTTTACCAACGAAGTGGACTTCCAGCACATCGCCCTGGTGCAGCTGTTCATGGGCATTGGCGTGGCGCTGTTCTTCATGCCGACCTTGAGCATTTTGATGTCGGACCTGCCGCCGAGCCAGATTGCCGACGGCGCGGGGCTGGCGACATTCCTGCGGACCCTGGGCGGTAGTTTTGCGGCGTCGTTGACCACCTGGATCTGGATTCGCCGGGCCGATCAGCACCATGCGTATTTGAGTGAAAGCATCACCACCTATGAGCCGGCGACCCGGGAGGCGTTGAACACGCTGGGCGGGGCGGGCAACCCGGCCTACGCGCAACTGGATCATGTGCTGACCAGCCAGGCGTACATGCTCTCCACCGTGGATTACTTCACATTGCTGGGGTGGGCGTTCATGGGCTTGATTCTGCTGGTATGGCTGGCGAAACCGCCGTTTGCGGCGAAAGCGGGGCCTGCAGCAGCCGGTCATTGAGTCAACACAGTCCCTGTGGGAGCGGGCTTGCCCGCGATGACGGTGTATCAGTCAACAAAGTTGTTGAATGTGATTCCGCTATCGCGGGCAAGCCCGCTCCCACAGGTTCTTTTGTTCGGCAGTTAGTTCGCGGGTGCTGCCAACTGTGGGGGCGGGGTGAAATCAAATGGCGCCAACGCAAACCCTTGCTCATCCACCTGCAACGCCCAGCCTTGACGGTCCCAATCCCCCAGCACAATGCGCTTGGCCGCCTGCTCGCCAATCTGCAATTTGTGGATGGCGGGGCGATGGGTGTGGCCGTGAATCAAGGTTTTCACGCCATAGGCCTGCATGACCCGCGGCACTTCCTCAGGCGTAACATCGACAATGTCATTGGCCTTCATCCGCGTCTGCGCACGGCTTTCGCTACGCAACTTGCGCGCCAGTTTATGCCGGGTGCCCAAAGGCAGATGGCGCAGGATGAACAGGGTGATCGGGTTACGCAGGTAGCGCCGCAGCTTCATATAACCTACGTCGCGGGTGCAAAGGCTGTCGCCGTGCATCAACAGCACCGGCTCGCCGTAAAACTGCACGACACTCGGATCTTTGAGCAAGGTACAGCCGGCCGCTTTGCAGAAGGCCTTGCCGAGCATGAAGTCGCGATTGCCGTGCATCAGGAAAATGGCCGTGCCGCTGTCGCTTAAGTTCCGCAGGGCTTGGCAGATGGAACGCTGGAAGGCTGTCATGGCATCGTCGCCAATCCACGCCTCGAAAAAGTCGCCCAGAATGTACAACGCACTCGCCGAGCGGGCGCGTCCAGCGAGCAAATCCAGAAACGCCCGGGTAATGTCCGGGCGCTCCTCTTCCAGATGCAAGTCTGAAATCAGCAGTATCACGCTTCGATGATCTCGGCTTTCTCGATGATCACGTCGTCTGCTGGTACGTCCTGATGACCGGCCTTGGAGGTGGTGGCCACGCCTTTGATCTTGTCGACTACGTCGGTGCCTTCAACCACTTCGCCGAATACCGCGTAGCCCCAGCCCTGAACGGTCTTGGCGCTGTGGTTCAGGAAGCTGTTGTCAGCCACGTTGATGAAGAATTGCGCGGAAGCCGAATGCGGCTCCATGGTGCGGGCCATGGCAACGCTGTACTTCTTGTTCGGCAGGCCGTTGTCGGCTTCGTTCTGGATGCTTGGGCGCTTGTCTTTCTTTTCTTTCATGCCAGGCTCGAAACCGCCGCCCTGGATCATGAAGTTGCCGATGACGCGGTGGAAAACGGTGTTTTCGTAGTGACCGGCCTTGACGTATTCGATGAAGTTGGCAACGGTCAGCGGTGCCTTTTCAGCGTTCAGTTGCAGAACGATGTCGCCGAAGTTGGTAGACAGTTTGACTTGAGTCATGATCAGTACTCTTTATAGAAATTCGTGGGTTTCAGGGCGCTTTGGCCCTCAACCGGTCCGGCCAGTGTCGGCCAAGGTGCGCAGTTTAGCGTGCCGGGCGTGAATTTCGAGGCTGTTTTTCATTGCCGGCCGATTAAATGCAACCGATTGCCGGCCTGCTCTGTCAGCCACTTGACAGCATCGGCTATGATAAGCCCCTTTGATTTATAACAGCCGCTTTGATTTGGCCAACTGGCCGCGCACTTGTACGTTCAAGGATCCTATGAGCAAGCCCACTGTCGACCCTACCTCGAATTCCAAGACCGGCCCTGCCGTGCCGGTCAATTTCCTGCGCCCGATCATCCAGGCGGACCTGGACTCGGGTAAGCACACGCAGATCGTTACCCGTTTCCCGCCTGAGCCCAACGGTTACCTGCACATTGGTCACGCCAAGTCGATCTGCGTGAACTTCGGCCTGGCCCAGGAATTCGGCGGCGTCACCCACCTGCGTTTCGACGACACCAACCCGGCCAAGGAAGACCAGGAATACATCGACGCGATCGAAAGCGACGTCAAATGGCTGGGCTTCGAATGGTCCGGTGAAGTGCGCTATGCCTCGCAGTATTTCGACCAGTTGCACGACTGGGCGGTAGAGCTGATCAAGGCCGGCAAGGCCTACGTCGACGACCTGACCCCTGAACAGGCCAAGGAATACCGTGGCAGCCTGACCGAGCCGGGCAAGAACAGCCCGTTCCGCGACCGCTCGGTTGAGGAAAACCTCGACCTGTTCGCCCGCATGAAGGCCGGCGAGTTCAAGGACGGCGCACGTGTGCTGCGGGCCAAGATTGACATGGCCTCGCCGAACATGAACCTGCGCGACCCGATCATGTATCGCATCCGTCATGCGCATCACCACCAGACCGGCGACAAGTGGTGCATCTACCCGAACTACGACTTCACCCATGGTCAGTCGGACGCCATCGAAGGCATCACCCATTCGATCTGCACCCTGGAGTTCGAAAGCCATCGTCCGCTGTACGACTGGTTCCTCGACAACCTGCCGGTCCCGGCGCACCCGCGTCAGTACGAATTCAGCCGTTTGAACCTGAACTACACCATCACCAGCAAGCGCAAGCTCAAGCAACTGGTCGATGAAAAGCACGTCAATGGCTGGGACGATCCGCGCATGTCCACGCTGTCGGGCTTCCGCCGCCGTGGCTACACCCCGGCGTCGATCCGCAACTTCTGCGACATGATCGGCACCAACCGTTCCGATGGCGTGGTCGACTTCGGCATGCTCGAGTTCAGCATCCGTCAGGACCTGGACGCGAATGCCCCGCGCGCCATGTGCGTGCTGCGTCCGTTGAAAGTCGTGATCACCAACTACCCGGAAGACCAAGTCGAGAATCTCGAACTGCCACGTCATCCGCAGAAAGAAGAACTCGGCGTGCGCAAGCTGCCGTTCGCCCGTGAAATCTACATCGACCGCGATGACTTCATGGAAGAGCCGCCAAAAGGCTACAAGCGCCTGGAGCCGAACGGCGAAGTGCGTCTGCGCGGCAGCTACGTGATCCGTGCCGACGAAGCAATCAAGGATGCCGACGGCAACATCGTCGAACTGCGTTGCTCGTACGACCCGGAAACCCTGGGCAAGAACCCCGAAGGCCGCAAGGTCAAAGGCGTGATCCACTGGGTGCCGGCTGCGGCCAGCGTCGAGTGCGAAGTGCGTCTGTACGATCGTCTGTTCCGTTCTCCGAACCCGGAGAAGGCCGAAGACAGCGCCAGTTTCCTGGACAACATCAACCCTGACTCACTGCAAGTCCTCACCGGTTGTCGTGCTGAACCCTCGTTGGGCAACGCACAGCCGGAAGACCGTTTCCAGTTCGAGCGCGAAGGTTACTTCGTCGCGGATATCAAGGACTCGAAACCGGGCGCTCCGGTATTCAACCGTACCGTGACCCTGCGTGATTCGTGGGGCCAGTGATCAAGTCTTAAGGAACTGTCGTGCTTACGATCTACAACACGCTCACCAAGAGCAAAGAAGTCTTCAAGCCGCTGGATGGCAACAAGGTGCGCATGTACGTCTGCGGGATGACCGTGTACGACTACTGCCACCTGGGCCACGGCCGCAGCATGGTCGCGTTCGACCTGGTGACCCGCTGGTTGCGGTTCAGCGGTTACGACCTGACCTACGTGCGCAACATCACCGATATCGACGACAAGATCATCAATCGTGCCAACGAGAACGGCGAGTCGTTCGAAGCGCTGACCGAGCGCATGATCGCGGCGATGCACGAAGATGAAGCGCGCCTGAACATCAAAAAGCCGGACATGGAGCCGCGTGCCACGGATCACATCCCGGGCATGCACGCGATGATCCAGACCCTGATCGACAAGGGCTACGCCTACGCACCGGGCAATGGCGACGTGTACTACCGCGTCGCCAAGTTCATGGGCTACGGCAAGCTGTCGCGCAAGAAGATCGAAGACCTGCGCATCGGCGCACGAATCGAAGTCGACGAGTCGAAACAGGACCCGCTGGACTTCGTGCTGTGGAAAGGCGCCAAGCCGGGCGAGCCGAGCTGGCCATCGCCGTGGGGCGACGGTCGTCCGGGCTGGCACATCGAGTGCTCGGTGATGTCCACCTGCTGCCTGGGCGAGACCTTCGATATTCATGGCGGCGGCAGCGACCTCGAGTTCCCGCACCACGAAAACGAAATCGCCCAGAGCGAAGCGGCCACCGGCAAGACCTACGCCAACGCGTGGATGCATTGCGGCATGATTCGCATCAATGGCGAGAAGATGTCCAAGTCCTTGAACAACTTCTTCACCATTCGCGACGTGCTCGACAAGTACCACCCGGAAGTCGTGCGTTACCTGCTGGTGTCGAGCCACTACCGCAGCGCGATCAACTATTCGGAAGACAACCTCAAGGACGCGAAGGGCGCCCTCGAGCGTTTCTACCATGCGTTGAAAGGCCTGCCGAAAGTGGCACCGGCGGGTGGCGAAGCCTTCGTCGAGCGTTTCACCCAGGTGATGAACGACGACTTCGGCACGCCGGAAGCCTGTGCGGTGCTGTTCGAGATGGTCCGCGAGATCAACCGTCTGCGCGAGAGCGATCTGGATGCGGCGGCCGGTCTGGCGGCACGCTTGAAAGAGCTGGCCAGCGTGTTGGGTGTGTTGCAGCTTGAAGCCGATGACTTCCTGCAGGCCGGCGCTGAAGGGCGGGTCGATGCGGCTGAGGTTGATGCACTGATCCAGGCGCGCTTGACTGCCCGTGCCAACAAAGACTGGGCCGAATCCGACCGCATCCGCGACCAGCTCACCGCCATGGGCGTGGTGCTGGAAGACGGCAAGGGCGGCACGACCTGGCGTCTGGCTGACTGATCGCTGCGTTTGCTACAAACAAAACCCGCCTTGTGCGGGTTTTTGTTTGCGCCACTGATCGTCCTGTCACTCGACCTGGCGCAACCGCTTGTACAAGGTATTGCGACTAACCCCCAACCGTCGCGCCAAGTGCGAAATATTTCCCCCAGCCGCCTGCAATTGCCGATTCAATGCCTCGGCATCATTCAAATCAACGGCTATCTGCTCCGGTGTATCCACCGGCTCCATCTCGAGATCGACAAAAAAATCATCCGGTAAATGTTCCGGTCGCACCGGCTGTTCCTCGGCCATGGCCAACGCCACCTGCATCACGCTGCTGACCTGACGCAAATTCCCCGGCCACGGATGACGGCTGAACAGGTCCAGCACCTCGGGGCTCAACCCGGCCCATTGCGACGGTTCGCGGTGTTGTTCCCACAAGCGCTTGAACAGTGCCTGCTTGTCGCTGCGTTCCCTGAGCGGTGGCAGTTCCAGGGTCAAGCCACCGATGCGGTAATACAAATCCTCACGAAACCGCCCCAACTGCACCTGCTCGCGCAACAAGCGGTTGGTCGCCGAGATGATCCGGATGTCCACCGGGAACAACTCGCTGCTGCCTACCGGTTGCACGCAACGCTCCTGCAACACCCTCAGCAGCCGTGCCTGGGTCGGTAGCGGCATGTCGCCGATTTCATCGAGGAACAGGGTGCCTTTGTCGGCCTTGCGGATCAGCCCGATGCTGCCTTTCTGGTTGGCACCGGTGAACGCGCCTTTCTCGTAGCCAAACAGCTCGGACTCCACCAGTTCGGCGGGGATCGCTGCACAGTTGACGGCAATGAACGGTTGTTTGCTGCGTGAGCTGGCGTGGTGCAGGGCTTTGACGAAGACTTCCTTGCCGACCCCGGTTTCCCCGTGGATCAACAATGGAATGTCCTTCTCCAGCAAACGCTCGGCCTGGCGCACGGCTTTTTCCACGCGGCTGTCGCCAAAGTGCAGGGTGTTGAGGCTGATCGCGGCGGGCGCTGCCAGGGTGGGTTCGGGGCTCTTGGGGTCAGCACTTTTTGTTTCAGCACTCTTTATTTCAGTGCTCTTTTTTTCTGCAAACAGCCGCGCCTGAATCGACGCCTGCTTCGGTCGTTTCAGCACGCACTGGAAACGGTTGTTTCCTGAGGCTTGCAGGGAAAACGGCAGGCCGTCCGGCTGATTCAGCAGCTCCATCAACGAGACTTTGAACAGGCTTTCGACGCTGACCCGCGACAAGCTGATGCCCAGCAGATTGTCGGCCCGGCGGTTGGCCGACAGTACCTGACCGGTTTCATCGAAGATCAGCATCCCGGCCCATTGGCTGTCGAGGTTGTTCAACCCGGTGTTGAAGGTCAGTTGGAAATGCTGGCCGTGGAACAGGTTGAGGATCAGCCGGTTCTCCACGGTCTGGCTCATCATCTTGACCATGCCCAGGGTGTGGGAGGGCGGCAAGTAGCTGTCGCTGGACACGTCCAGCACCGCGATCACCTTGCGCTCGGCATCGAAAATCGGCGCGGCGGAACCGGTCATGAAGCGGTTGGCCTTGAGGAAATGTTCATCGTGTTCGATGTGCACGGCCTGCTCGCAGGCCAGCGCGGTGCCGATCGCATTGGTCCCGCTGCAATGCTCCATCCAGCTGGCGCCGACGCTGAAACCGCGGGTCAGGCTCGGCTCGATGAAACGCTGGGTGCCCCACGACGTCAGCACCTGGCCGTGATTGTCGGCGAGCATGATCAGGCAATTGGAGTTGCTGAGGATATTTTCGTAATACGGCAGCACTTCCTGATGGGTGGTCTGCACCAGGGAATGCTGGCTCTCCAGCAAGTGGGCGATGCCGTCTGCCGGTAACTGATCGAACGCCGGAGCGCTCTGATGATCGAGCCCGAACGCGCGGCAGCGGGACCAGGAGTCCTGGATGATGGCGTCGTGGGAGCGCTTTGAGACAGGTACGGCCATGGTGGTCGATCTCTGGGCAAGCTTTTATTGTTTTTATGGGTTTTGCATCACGTGAGGGCCACGCAAAAAACATCCGTAGAGTGTTGTTCACATTTGTTCATTGTCAATCGTTGAGTTGTTCAGTTGTTCATTCGTGGTTGTTCATTTCTGTTCAGCAACGAATGCGATTTTTATGTTGATTGAAGGGATTTCCAGCCAAATCAAACGCTTGAGATTTTTGGCACGGATGTCGCTACGTAGCTCCGGTCGCTTGACTCAAAAAATAAAAAAAGGCCGAGCCATGTCACTCATCCTGGAGCACGTCAGCCGCACCGTCGAAGGCCAGACCTGGATCGACGATGCGTGCCTTAATTTCGAACCCGGATCGTTCAACGTTTTGCTCGGTCGCACGCTGTCCGGCAAAACCAGCCTCATGCGCCTGATGGCCGGTCTGGACAAGCCCGACAGCGGCCGCGTCCTGATGAACGGTGTCGACGTCACCCAACGCCCGGTGCGTTTGCGCAACGTGTCGATGGTGTATCAGCAGTTCATCAATTACCCGACCATGACGGTGTTCGAGAACATCGCTTCCCCATTGCGTCAGGGCGGCGTTTCCAACGAGCTGATCCAGCGCAAAGTGCTGGAAACCGCGAAGATGCTGCGCATCGAGAAATTCCTCCAGCGCCATCCGCTGGAACTCTCCGGTGGCCAGCAACAGCGCACGGCCATGGCCCGGGCGCTGGTCAAGGACGCCGAGCTGATTCTGTTCGACGAGCCGCTGGTCAACCTCGACTACAAGCTGCGCGAGGAGCTGCGCCAGGAAATGCGCGAACTGTTCAAGGCGCGCAACACCATCGCGATTTACGCCACCACCGAACCCAACGAAGCCCTGGCGCTGGGCGGCACCACGACGATTCTTCACGAAGGTCGGGTGATTCAGAGCGGCAAGTCCTCCGAGGTCTATCACCAGCCACAAACCGTGCTGGCGGCGGAGCTGTTCTCCGAGCCACCGATCAACCTGATGCCGGGGCGCATTGCCGGCAACGAAGTCAGTTTCGCCAATTTCGTGCACTTTCCGTTGAACGTCGATCTGCGCCCGGTGGGCGAGGGCGAGTTCCGTTTCGGCGTGCGCCCCAGCCATATCTCGCTGGTGCCGAGCAACGACGATGACCTGGAACTGGCGGTGACTGTCGAGGTGGCCGAGATCAGCGGTTCGGAAACCTTCCTGCACGTGCGCAACGAGTATTTCCTGTTGGTGCTGCACCTGCCGGGGGTGCATGAATACGACGTCGATGCGCCGATTCGCATCTATATACCGACCCATAAACTGTTTGTGTTCGATATGCAGGGGCGGCTGGTCCAGGCGCCCGGTCGCCGCATTGCGAGGGTTGCCTGATGGCCGAAATCCGTTTGCAGAGCCTTGCCCACAGCTACACCCCTACGCCGACCGGCCCCGAGGATTACGCGATTCGCGAAATGGACCACGTCTGGGAGCAGGGTGGCGCTTATGCGCTGCTCGGCCCCTCGGGGTGCGGTAAGTCGACCTTGCTCAACATCATTTCCGGGTTGCTCAGCCCGTCCCAGGGTCAAGTGCTGTTCGACAGCAGAGTGGTCAACGAACTGACCCCGGAAAAGCGCAACATCGCTCAGGTTTTCCAGTTCCCGGTGGTCTACGACACCATGACGGTGTTCGATAACCTGGCCTTCCCGCTGCGCAATCAGGGCATGGTCGAAGCGAAGATTTTCAGCAAGGTGCATGAGATCGCCGAAGTCCTCGACCTTCAGGCATTGCTGCACAAGAAGGCCCGCAACCTCACCGCCGATGAAAAACAGAAAGTCTCCATGGGCCGTGGGCTGGTGCGCGATGACGTGTCGGCAATCCTCTTCGATGAACCGCTGACGGTGATCGACCCGCACCTGAAGTGGAAGCTGCGGCGCAAGCTCAAGCAGATCCACGAGCAGTTCAACATCACCATGGTCTACGTCACCCACGATCAGCTCGAAGCTTCCACTTTCGCGGACAAGATCGCGGTGATGTACGGCGGGCAGATCGTGCAGTTCGGTACGCCACGGGAGTTGTTCGAACGGCCGAGCCACACCTTTGTCGGCTATTTCATCGGCAGCCCGGGAATGAACCTGATCGACGTCCAGCCGCAGGCCGGCGGTGTCGGTTTTGCCGGGACTCACTTGCCATTGTCCACTGCGATGCAACAGCGGATCGCCGACGGCGAATGGAAAAGCCTGAAGGTCGGCATCCGTCCGGAGTTCGTCCATGTGTGGGAGGAGGCCTTTGATGACGCGTTGCGGGCAAAGGTCGTACACGTCGAGGACCTGGGCACCTACAAAATCATGACCCTGAACCTCGACGGCGTGCTGCTGAAAGTGCGCCTGGCCGAAGACAAACCGGTGCCCGAGGGCACGGCGTACATCAGTTTTCCGGGGCAATGGCTGATGGTCTACGCCGATGATTACTTGCTGGAGGTGCAGCCATGAACAAGGTGCAGAACAACAAGGCCTGGTGGCTGGTATTGCCGGTGTTCCTGCTGGTGGCGTTCAGTGCGGTGATCCCGATGATGACCGTGGTCAACTACTCGGTGCAGGACATCTTCGACCAGTCCAGCCGCTATTTCGTCGGCGCCGATTGGTACAAGCAGGTCTTGCTCGACCCACGGCTGCATGACTCGCTGCTGCGCCAGTTCATCTATTCCGGTTGTGTGTTGTTGATCGAAATTCCGTTGGGCATCGCCATCGCCCTGACCATGCCGATCAAGGGCCGCTGGTCGTCGCTGGTGTTGATTCTCCTGGCGATTCCGCTGCTGATTCCGTGGAACGTGGTTGGCACCATCTGGCAGATTTTCGGTCGGGCCGACATCGGCTTGCTCGGGGCCAGCCTCAACGGCATGGGCATCAGCTACAACTATGCGGCCAACACCATGGACGCCTGGGTCACGGTGTTGGTGATGGACGTCTGGCACTGGACATCACTGGTGGCGCTGCTGTGTTTCTCCGGGCTGCGGGCGATTCCGGACGTGTATTACCAGGCGGCGCGGATCGATCGGGCGTCGGCCTGGGCGGTGTTCCGGCACATCCAGTTGCCCAAGCTCAAGAGCGTACTGCTGATCGCGGTGATGCTGCGGTTCATGGACAGTTTCATGATCTACACCGAACCGTTCGTGCTGACCGGTGGTGGTCCGGGCAATGCCACGACCTTCTTGAGTCAGACCTTGACCCAAATGGCCGTAGGGCAATTCGACCTCGGCCCGGCGGCGGCTTTCTCGCTGGTGTACTTCCTGATCATCCTGTTGGTGTCGTGGCTGTTCTACACCGCCATGACTCACTCTGACGCCAATCGGTGAGGCCCGCCATGAGCAAGAGAAAGCTGATTCCACTGCTGGTCTACATCCTGTTCCTGCTGGTGCCGATCTACTGGCTGCTGAACATGTCCTTCAAAAGCAACACCGAAATCCTCGGCGGCCTGACGCTGTTTCCCCAGGATTTCACCTTCGCCAACTACAAGGTGATCTTCACCGACCCGAGCTGGTACACCGGCTACCTCAACTCGGCGTACTACGTCAGCATGAACACAATCATTTCCCTGATCGTGGCGTTGCCGGCGGCGTATGCTTTTTCGCGTTATCGCTTCCTCGGTGACAAGCACCTGTTCTTCTGGCTGCTGACCAACCGCATGGCACCACCGGCGGTGTTCCTGCTGCCGTTCTTCCAGCTGTATTCCTCGATCGGGTTGTTCGACACGCACATCGCGGTGGCGTTGGCTCACTGTCTGTTTAACGTGCCGCTGGCGGTGTGGATTCTTGAGGGCTTCATGTCTGGCGTTCCCAAGGAAATCGACGAAACCGCCTACATCGATGGCTACAGCTTTCCCAAGTTCTTCGTGAAGATTTTCGTTCCGCTGATCGGCTCCGGGATCGGTGTCACGGCGTTTTTCTGCTTCATGTTTTCCTGGGTCGAACTGTTGCTGGCACGAACCCTGACGTCGGTGAACGCCAAACCCATCGCCGCGGTGATGACCCGCACGGTCTCGGCGTCCGGTATTGACTGGGGCGTGCTGGCGGCGGCGGGGGTGTTGACCATCCTGCCGGGCATGCTGGTGATCTGGTTTGTTCGCAACCACGTGGCCAAGGGCTTTGCCCTGGGCCGGGTATGAGGAACTGATGATGGAATGGATGAGTTGGACTGGCCCGACGGCGGCGTTCTTCGGTGTCATTGCCTTGATCCTGGTGGGCATGACGACTTGGGAGTTGCGTTCGCCAAGCATTCTTCGAAAAGGTTTTCTGCCGATTACCACCACCCGTGGCGATCGGCTGTTTATCGGTCTTCTCGGCAGCGCCTACCTGCATTTGCTGGTAATCGGCGTCACCGACTGGAGCATCTGGATAGCGTTCGCGTTGTCCCTGGTGTGGCTGTTGGCTGTGATGCGTTGGGGCTAGTCGAATCGCTCGGCAATGTTGCTCCGAAACCCATAAAGGAGGTCTTATGTTCGATAAAAACAATAAGCTGCGACATAGCATTTCACTGGCAGCCATGCTGGCACTCAGCGGATTGAGCGCATCGGCCTGGGCTGATGCCTACGAAGACGCTGCGAAAAAGTGGATCGGCGGCGAATTCAAACCGTCCACCCTGACGGCCGATCAGCAACTCGCGGAATTGAAGTGGTTCATCAAGGCGGCCGAGCCGTTTCGCGGGATGGACATCAAGGTTGTCTCGGAAACCCTGACCACCCATGAATACGAGTCCAAGGTGCTGGCCAAGGCCTTCACCGAGATCACCGGGATCAAAGTGACCCACGACCTGCTGCAAGAAGGCGATGTGGTGGAAAAGCTGCAGACCGTGATGCAGTCAGACAAGAGCATCTATGACGGCTGGGTCAACGACTCGGATCTGATCGGTACGCACTTTCGCTATGGCAAGACCGAGGCGATCACCGACCTGATGGCCAACGAAGGTAAAAACTTCACCTCGCCGACCCTCGACATCAAGGACTTCATCGGCACGTCCTTCACCACCGCGCCCGATGGCAAGCTCTATCAATTGCCCGATCAACAGTTCGCTAACCTCTACTGGTTCCGCGCCGACTGGTTCGAGCGGCCGGAGCTGAAAGCCAAGTTCAAGGAAAAGTATGGCTATGAACTGGGCGTGCCGGTGAACTGGTCTGCCTATGAAGACATCGCCAAATTCTTTAGCGAAGACGTCAAGGAAATCGACGGCAAGCGGGTCTACGGGCACATGGACTACGGCAAGAAAGACCCGTCCCTGGGCTGGCGCTTTACCGATGCCTGGTTCTCCATGGCCGGCGGCGGTGACAAGGGCTTGCCCAACGGTTTGCCGGTGGATGAGTGGGGCATTCGTGTTGAAGACTGCCACCCGGTTGGCTCCAGCGTGACCCGCGGGGGCGATACCAACGGCCCGGCAGCGGTGTTTGCCACCACCAAATACGTCGACTGGATGAAGAAATACGCGCCACCAGAAGCGGCGGGCATGACCTTCTCCGAATCCGGCCCGGTGCCGTCCCAGGGCAACATCGCCCAGCAAATTTTCTGGTACACCGCGTTTACCGCAGACATGACCAAACCGGGCCTGCCGGTGGTGAATGCCGACGGCACGCCAAAATGGCGCATGGCGCCATCGCCACGCGGACCGTATTGGGAAGAGGGCATGAAGCTTGGGTATCAGGACGTGGGTTCCTGGACATTCATGAAGTCCACGCCTGAGAAACAGAAACTGGCGGCCTGGCTGTACGCGCAGTTCGTGACCTCGAAAACCGTATCGTTGAAGAAAACCATCGTCGGCCTGACACCAATCCGCGAGTCGGACATCAACTCGCAAGCGATGACCGACCTGGCACCGAAGCTCGGTGGCCTGGTGGAGTTCTACCGTAGCCCGGCCCGCGTGCAATGGACCCCGACCGGCACCAACGTGCCGGACTATCCGCGTCTGGCACAGTTGTGGTGGAGCCACATCGCCGAAGCCGCCAGCGGCGAGAAAACCCCGCAACAGGCGCTCGATGGTCTGGCCAAGGATCAGGACGCGATCATGACCCGTCTGGAACGCTCCAAGGCCCAGGCCACTTGCGCGCCGAAAATGAACCCGGAACGCGACGCGCAATACTGGTTCGACCAACCGGGCGCACCGAAGCCGAAACTGGCCAACGAGAAGCCTAAAGGTGAAACCGTGAGCTACAACGAACTGCTGAAATCGTGGGCGGATGCGCGTAAGTAATTGTCTGTAATGTGAAGCGCGAACGGCACCGAAAGGTGCCGTTTTACTTTGTGACTGTTCCACCGCCAGGTATTGCGGTGACCTACATTGCATTTTCGTTTTTGGGGAAAACCAGTCTGAACACGGTCATCGCACCGGGCGGACTTTCAACCTCGGCCACTCCCTGATGCACGCTCATGATTGAGCGCACGATGGCCAGACCCAGTCCGGTGCTGCCTTGCGAGCGGGAGCGGCTGCTGTCGACCCGGTAAAAGCGGTCGAACAGGTGCGGAAGATGCTGCGCTTCGATGCCCGCGCCGGGGTTGCTGACCCGCAGCGAAACCTGAGTCGGCTCTTGCTCAATGTGCAGCGAAACCGTTTGCCCGGCCGGGCAGTGGCGCAGGGCGTTGGACAGCAGGTTCGAGATCGCCCGTTGAATCATCAGACGGTCGCCCAGTACCCGTGCGCTGGCGCCTGTCACGCGCAGGCTGATGCGCTTGTCTTGCGCCGACAAGGAAAACAGGTCGGCCACTTTCTCGACTTCTTCTTCCAGGGCGACTGATTCGAAGGACGTGAGCGCTGCCGGATTGCTGGCCTGCGCCAGAAACAGCATGTCCGAGACAATCCGCGCAACACGCTCCAGCTCTTCAGTACAGGACACCAAGACGTTTTTGTACGCC
This sequence comes from Pseudomonas sp. DF5, assembly GCF_058148225.1. Lineage (NCBI taxonomy): Bacteria > Pseudomonadati > Pseudomonadota > Gammaproteobacteria > Pseudomonadales > Pseudomonadaceae > Pseudomonas > Pseudomonas sp. DF5. The sequence continues at coordinate 9,320 of NZ_JBYVYM010000013.1, read as the reverse complement.
TCGGCCGTGCGTTCCCGGGACAGCGTCACCTGTGCCTTGCCCATCAGATTGTTGATCGGCGTGCGCAGTTCATGCGCCAGGTCATCGGAGAACTGCGACAACTGCTGCACACCATTGTCGAGGCGATCCAGCATGAAGTTGATCCCCTGGGCCAGTTCACTGAGTTCCTGGGGCATGTCGAGCACCGACAGCCGATGGCCGAGGTCTTGCGTCGAGACCATCGCCGCCACTTTGCGAAACTCGCGCAACGGCATCAGCCCCCGCTGTACGGCGGCCCAGGCACTGAGGCCGATGAAGATCAGCAGCAATGGCAACGCAATCAGCGTCGAGCGCAGATAGGCGCTGAGCAACGCCTGATTGTGGGCATCGTCCATCGACAGCAGCACCGGGACGCGGGTGCCGTCCTTGATGCGGACCAACCGAGAGGCGGTCAGGTAGTGCTTGCCTTGATCGTCGGTGCCGTCGGAGAACGCCAGTGGTTCGTCGGCGGCCAGTACTGCCTTGCGTTCAAGGCGCGGGTCGGCCATGCCGGAGCCGGATTTCAACAGAGGCGTGCGCAAGTTACTGCGGTCATAAATCGTCAGGGTGAGGTTGTCATGGCCCATGACCTGATCGAGCAGAATGTGCGGCGCCGAACGAATTTCTGCGGCATCGGCGTACAGCGACAGGCTGTGTTCCACCTGTTCCATCTTCTGGGCCAGGCTGTCCCTGGATAACGCGTTCAACTCATGGGTCAGGGCAAAGTAGGCAAGGATCGCCAGGAACACCACCAGTAGCGCGCCGAGAATACTCACCGTCAGGCCCAGGCGCATCGACAGGCTGGCCGGCTTCATTCCCGCGCCTCCAGGACATAGCCGACACCGCGCAGGGTGTGGATCAGTTTGCTGTCGAACGGGTCGTCGATCTTCGCCCGCAAACGCCGGATCGACACTTCGACCACATTGGTGTCGCAGTCGAAATTCATGTCCCACACCAGCGAAATGATCTGGGTGCGGGTGAGCACTTCCCCGGACTGGCGCATCAGCAGATGCAGCAGGGCGAACTCCTTGGTGGTCAGGTCGATGCGCTGCTCGCCGCGAAAGGCGCGGTGACGGCCCGGATCAAGTTCCAGGTCGGCGACTTTGAGCACCTGCGGCACCGGGATGTTTTCGCTGCGGCGCATCAGCGTGCGCACTCGCGCCAGCAATTCCGGAAACTCGAATGGCTTGACCAGATAATCGTCGGCACCCAGATCCAGACCACGAATCTTGTCGGCCAGACGCCCGCGGGCGGTGAGCATCATTACTCGGGTGGAATGGGTGCGACGTAATTGTTCCAGCACGCCCCAGCCATCGAGTTCCGGCAGGTTCACATCCAGGATCACCAGGTCGTATGCCTGCTGTTGCGCCAGATGCAGTCCGTCGGCGCCAGTGGCCGCGTGGTCAACGATATAACCACTTTCCGTCAGTCCCTGATGCAAGTATTCGGCAGCTTTAAGCTCGTCCTCGACGACAAGGATTCGCATGATCTATCACCACTTTTATTTAATGGATATTTAATTAAGGTGGCCGGGAAAGTTGTTGTTTTTGTAGGGGCTTCCGGACGGTTTTGAATAACGACTAGAGGTTGTGAGTTGCTGGTTTTCTACAGCGGTTTCCCTGTGTGATGGCGTGCAAGGTAAAGGCTGTAGTGGCTACAGGGTCAACTGAAATGCTGGGTCTTGAGCCCTGAAAATGGCGATCTGCGACAGCCTGTCGCAGCAGGCAAGCCCGAATGCCCATGCGCCACATTCAGGCAAGTGCTGTTTGGCAGATAACTACCGTGTATTTGTTTCCATGTATTGCTATGTCGCCTTTCGCACTTCGCATCCTAGATCAAAACAACTTCCATAAACCGTGGATGACGGATTTGTAATGTTCCAGTCACCTTGCCGATAAGTTCAAAACCCTACCGTGGCGGCATCAAAGATTCTTGAATAAAGGAAGTCTTCCATTGCCCGGTTTAAAAGAACGGACGGCGCGAGCACGCCTGAAAAAAACAGCGAGGACAGTGACGGCCAGCGTTGTGTTGCTGGCCGGCACGGGGCTTGTGCATGCATCGACCCTGACCCTCGATCAAGCCCTGCAAACGGCATTCGCCGGTAACCCGGATCTGGCGGCTGCGCAGTGGGAAATCGGCATCGCCGAGGGTGAGCGCAAACAGGCCGGCCTGATCCCCAACCCCGAAGTGTCGTGGGAGGCCGAAGACACCCGGCGCGATTCGCGAACCACCACGGTGATGCTCAGCCAACCGATCGAACTGGGCGGCAAACGTGGCGCACGGATCGACGTCGCCAGCCGCGCGCAGGACGCCGCCGGGATAGAGTGGGAGCGCAAGCGCAATGCCTTGCGCGCCGATGTGATTCAGGCGTTCAACAGCGCCCGGACCGCGCAACAGCGCTTGCAGTTGTCTCGTCAGTCGCTGCAACTCGCCGAACACGGTTTGCGCGTCGCCCAAGGACGCATCGAGGCCGGCAAATCATCGCCGGTCGAAGGCACCCGGGCGCACGTGCAACTCTTAGAAGTACGCCTGGAACTGAGCCGCGCCGAGCGCGATCAGGCCAACGCCTATCAGCAATTGGCGCAGGTCATGGGCGCACCGTTGCCAGCCTCGACCACCGTGCAAGCGGCCACGCAAAGCATGCCCACCGTGCCACCGGCGAGCCGATTGCTGGAGCGCCTGAACGAGACCGCGGAGCTGCGTCTGGCCAAATTGCAGATCGATCAGCGCGAAGCCTCACTGGGTCTGGAAAAGTCGCAACGCATTCCCGACCTGACCGTGAGCATTGGCAGCCAATACAGCGAAACCGAGCGCGAGCGGGTCAACGTGGTCGGGCTGTCGCTGCCGATTCCGCTGTTCAACCGCAATCAGGGCAACGTGCTGGCAGCAGCCCGGCGCAGCGATCAGGCGCGGGATCTGCGCAATGCCACCGAGCTGCGTTTGCGCACGGAAATCCAGACCAGCCTTGAGCAATGGCAGACCGCCAACGGCGAAGTCGAGGCGTTCAACCAGACCATCCTGCCCGCTGCGCAAAGTGCGGTCGACAGCGCCACGCGCGGCTTCGAAATGGGCAAGTTCGGCTTCCTCGATGTGCTCGACGCCCAGCGCACCCTGATCAGCGCACGTAGCCAATACATCCAGGCCGTCAGCGAGGCGACGGACGCGCGAGTACGCATCGAACGCATCTTCGGCGACCTCACCGTCAGCCCTTGAATTTCATCTTTCAAATCACTGCGCGATGGCATGGCGCAGAGGAGTTTCCATGGAAAAAAAACTGATCGTGGTGGCTGCGGCGACGTTGGCGCTGGGCATTGGTATTGGCTCGATGTGGCCGGGCAATGCGTCCATCGACGCGCACGCCGATGAAGCGGCGGAGCACGCCGATCACGCTGAAGAAGGCGCAGCAGCCGACGGCGAACATGCAGAAGAAGGGCACCTGGAGCTGAGCGCTGAACAGATCACCGCGGCGGGCATTCAACTGGCCGAAGCGCGGGCGCAGTACATCAGCCTCGGCTTGCCGTTCCCCGGCGAAGTGCGCTTTGACGAAGACCGCACTGCGCACGTAGTGCCTCGGGTGCCCGGGGTGGTCGAGTCGGTGTCGGTCAATCTCGGGCAGTCGGTGAAGAAGGGCCAGTTGCTGGCGGTGATCGCCAGTCAGCAGATCTCTGATCAGCGCAGCGAACAGGCTGCCGCGCAGCGTCGCCTGACCTTGGCGCGCACCACCTACGAACGCGAGAAAAAACTGTGGCAGGACAAGATCTCCGCCGAGCAGGATTTCCTTCAGGCACGCCAGGCATTGGAAGAAGCCGAAATTGCCCTGACCAATGCCCGGCAAAAAATCAGCGTGCTCAGTGGCAGCGTGGTCGCCACCGGCGGCAATCGCTATGAACTGCGCGCGCCGTTCGACGGTGTGGTGGTGGAAAAACACCTGACGCCGGGGGAGGTGGTCGATGAATCCACAGCGGCTTTTACCCTCTCCGACCTGTCGCGGGTGTGGGTGACGTTCGGCGTTTCGCCCAAGGATCTGACCAAGGTGCAAGTGGGCAAACCGGTCACCGTCAGCGCCCCGGAACTCAATGCCGAAGTCGCCGGCACCGTGGCCTACGTCGGCAGTTTGCTCGGTGAACAGACCCGCACTGCAACGGTCCGCGTGACCTTGGAAAATCCGCAAGGCTCGTGGCGCCCCGGCCTGTTCGTCACCGCGCTGGTGGCGACCGACAGTCGCCAAGCCAGGGTCGCCGTACCTGAAACCGCGATCCAGACCGTCGAGGACAAACCCACGGTGTTCGTGCGCACCGACGACGGCTTCAAGGCGCAAGCGGTGGAGCTGGGCAGTCGCGCGGCCGGTCTGGTGGAAGTCACCCAAGGGCTGGAGCCGGGCGTGCAAGTCGCCAGTGCCGGCAGCTTCGTCCTCAAATCGGAATTGGGCAAAGCCTCGGCCGAGCATTCTCACTGAAGACGCTCACTGAAGGCTCCCACCGATCCGCCCCCTCGACGAGAAGGTTCTCATGTTCGAACGCCTGATCCAGTTTGCCATCGAGCAGCGCATCATCGTGCTGCTCGCTGTTCTCCTCATGGCCGGCCTCGGCATCGCCAGTTATCAAAAGCTGCCGATCGACGCCGTGCCCGACATCACCAACGTCCAGGTGCAAATCAACACCGGCGCGGCCGGGTTCTCGCCGCTGGAAACCGAGCAGCGCATCACCTTCCCGATTGAAACCGCCATGGCCGGTTTGCCGGCGCTGGAGCAGACCCGCTCGCTGTCGCGTTCGGGGCTGTCGCAGGTCACGGTGATCTTTAAGGACGGCACCGATCTGTTCTTCGCCCGGCAATTAGTCAACGAGCGCTTGCAGATCGCCAGGGAGCAATTGCCCGAGGGCGCGGAAGCGCTGATGGGGCCGATTTCCACCGGGCTTGGCGAGATTTTCCTGTGGACGGTGGAGGCGCAGGAAGGTGCGCTCAAGGACGACGGAACCGCCTACACGCCAACCGATTTGCGGGTGATTCAGGACTGGATCATCAAGCCGCAATTGCGCAACGTGCCCGGTGTGGCCGAGATCAACACCATCGGCGGGTTCGCCAAGGAATACCAGATCGCCCCCGACCCGAAGCGGCTGGCGGCTTACAAATTGACCCTCACCGATCTGGTCACGGCGCTGGAGCGCAACAACGCCAACGTCGGCGCCGGTTACATCGAGCGCAGCGGCGAGCAGTTGCTGATTCGCGCGCCTGGGCAAGTGGCGAGCACCGATGACATCGCCAATATCGTGATGGCCAATGTCGACGGGACGCCGATCCGGATCAAGAACGTCGCGACGGTAGACATCGGTCGCGAACTGCGTACCGGTGCCGCCACCGAAAACGGTCGCGAAGTGGTACTGGGCACGGTGTTCATGCTGATCGGCGAAAACAGCCGAACGGTCTCCCAGGCAGTGGCGACCAGGCTTGAGCAGATCAATCGTTCCCTGCCCAAAGGCGTGATCGCGGTGCCGGTGTATGACCGCACGCACCTGGTGGACAAGGCCATCGCCACGGTGAAAAAGAACCTGGTGGAAGGGGCGATTCTGGTCATCGCGATTCTGTTCCTGTTCCTGGGCAACATCCGCGCGGCGTTGATCACCGCGATGGTCATTCCGCTGTCGATGCTGTTCACCTTCACCGGCATGTTCACCAACAAAGTCAGTGCCAACCTGATGAGCCTCGGCGCCCTCGACTTCGGCATCATCGTCGACGGCGCGGTGGTGATCGTCGAAAACACCCTGCGACGGCTGGCCCATGCGCAGCAGCATCACGGGCGTTTGCTGAGCCGTTCCGAGCGTTTCCACGAAGTATTCGCGGCGGCCAAAGAAGCGCGGCGGCCGCTGATTTTTGGCCAGTTGATCATCATGGTCGTGTACCTGCCGATCTTCGCCCTGAGCGGTGTCGAAGGAAAAATGTTCCACCCGATGGCCTTTACGGTGGTCATCGCGCTGTTGGGCGCCATGCTGTTGTCGGTGACCTTTGTGCCGGCGGCCATCGCGTTGTTTGTCACCGGCAAGGTCAAGGAAGAAGAGGGCGTGGTCATGCGCGGCGCGCGTCGCGTTTATGCGCCGGCGCTGGCGTGGGTGATGTCCCATCGCGCCATGGCGGTGGGGGCGGCGCTGGCTGTGATTGTGCTCAGCGGCGTGCTTACCAGCCGCATGGGCAGCGAGTTTGTGCCGAGCCTCAGTGAGGGCGATTTTGCCCTGCAAGCCTTACGCGTACCGGGCACCAGCCTCACGCAATCGGTGGATATGCAGCAGCGTCTGGAGACCTTGATCCTCAACAAGGTGCCCGAAGTCGAGCGTGTGTTCGCCCGTACCGGTACCGCCGAAATCGCCTCCGACCCGATGCCGCCGAACATCTCCGACAGCTACGTGATGCTCAAGCCGAAGGCGCAGTGGCCGGATCCGGGCAAGTCCCGCGAGACCCTGGTGGCGGAACTGCAACAAGCCGCCGCGACGCTGCCGGGCAGCAACTATGAACTGTCGCAGCCGATCCAGTTACGCTTCAATGAACTGATCTCCGGCGTGCGCAGTGATGTGGCGGTCAAGGTGTTCGGGGATGACATGGACGTGCTCAACGCCACGGCGGCGAAGGTCGCTGCCGCCATGCAGAAGGTCAATGGCGCATCCGAGGTCAAGGTCGAGCAAACCACCGGCCTGCCGGTGCTGACCATCAACATCGACCGCGACAAGGCGGCGCGTTACGGGCTCAACGTCGGTGACGTGCAAGACACCATTGCGGTGGCGGTCGGCGGGCGTCAGGCCGGGACACTGTATGAAGGCGATCGGCGTTTCGACATGGTGGTGCGCCTGTCTGATGCCATGCGCAAGGACATCGACGGTTTGTCGGCACTGTTGATTCCGGTGCCGGCGCCCCCGAATGGCGCGGCTGATCAGATTGGCTTCATCGCCCTCAAGGACGTCGCCAGCCTTGATCTGGTGCTCGGGCCGAATCAAGTCAGCCGCGAAAACGGCAAGCGGTTGGTGATCGTCAGCGCCAACGTGCGTGGGCGCGATATTGGCTCCTTCGTTAAAGAGGCCGGCGAGGTGATCGAGCGCGATGTGCAGGTGCCGGCGGGTTACTGGACCACGTGGGGCGGTCAGTTCGAGCAACTGCAATCGGCGGCCAAGCGCTTGCAGATCGTGGTGCCGGTGGCTTTACTGTTGGTGTTCGGGCTGCTGTTCATGATGTTCAACAACCTCAAGGATGGCTTGCTGGTGTTCACCGGAATTCCGTTTGCGTTGACCGGGGGCGTCATGGCGCTGTGGCTGCGGGACATTCCACTGTCGATCTCGGCAGGCGTCGGTTTCATTGCGCTGTCGGGGGTGGCGGTGCTCAACGGGTTGGTGATGATCGCGTTTATCCGCAATTTGCGGGAGGAGGGGCGTTCGCTCGCTGATGCAATCAATGAGGGTGCGCTCACACGTCTGCGCCCGGTGTTGATGACGGCGCTGGTGGCGTCCCTGGGCTTCATTCCCATGGCTTTGGCGACCGGCACGGGTGCCGAGGTGCAGCGACCGTTGGCGACGGTGGTGATCGGTGGGATTCTGTCTTCGACCATCCTGACGTTGCTGATCTTGCCGGCGCTGTATCAGTTGGCGCATCGGCGGGATGAGGAAGCAACTCCCACCCCCTAAACCAACTCTGTGAATACAACCCCTGTGGCGAGGGAGCAAGCTCCCGCTGGGCTGCGCAGCAGGCCCCGCTTTTCAGATGAAGAGCAAGGGCCGCTTCGCGCCCCAGCGGGAGCAAGCTCCCTCGCCACAGGTGCCTTTCAGGTTACATAACGGATATGTAATTTGCGCGCCACCGTCATGAAAGGTTCGGATTGTTACCTTGACCTCGTTAGTTAATTAAACGAGGAATCAAACATGAAACTTGTACAACTGAGTGCGTTTGCAGCGGCGTTGGTGATGTCTTCCGTTGTTTTGGCTGAAGGTGGCGGCGACAGAACCTTTGAAAAAATGATGGCGGCCAATGACCGCTCGGTGGAGGCGTTTGTCGCCAAGGAACAGGCGCGCAACCCCATCGTGTTGAATGAAAAAAAGGACGACAAGACCAAAGACTTGTAAGCGTGTCGCACCTGAACTGGCCCGTCATCGATTGCCGATGCCGGGCTTTTTTTGAGCCTGGATTTGAAGGTACTGGGTATGACAGTTTTTAAGTGGATGGCGTTCGCCGGGGCGCTGGCGATGTCGTTGAATGCGCTGGCAGAAGGCGGCGGTGACAGGACGTTTGAGAGGGCGTTCAGTGCCAACGCCAAAGCCATGGAACAGTACGCGGCCAACCAAGGCAAACCTGCGCCGGTGGTGAAGGACTACGAATACGGAATGAAGCTGGATGTGGTGAAAGTGGTGAGCGTTGTGCGACCGCAAGTTGCTTGTGCCGTGGTGCCCACCGCAATGACCTACGAAGATTCAAAGGGCCAAATCAACACCATCAAATACACCGTGGCTGGCGATTGCCGCCGACAGGGCGGGTGAGGGCGCAGAGAGTTTCCAACCTACGTTGAGTATTTCAATTCGGGATGTTTAATGGATGTGGCGCAAGTACAGACGCTTCCCACAATGTTTTCAGGTTGTCCGTCGGACGTCCGGTCTCTAGCCTGTGTTCGTCGCTGAAAATTCAGCGACCGGGCTTGGAAACCCCGGAGGTAAGAGAGCACAAAAGCGCCTTTCATAACGTATGCTTGCGCACCTTCATGGTGTGCACTCTGTTATGGCGGCTGTACGCGGGAGACCTTCGTGTCTGCCGGGTTGCTCTCTCCCGGGTTTCCAACCTGCGTACAGCTGCCACCCATTCGCTTGGAAACCGAATGGGCCAGCTGCAACTATCAAAGAGAGAGAAACATCATGAAAAAACCAACACCAAACCCTCCCGAAGCAAACACAGCTACGGACACCGACACAACATCCCCCTACGCCTCCATCGACTCCAAAAAACTCCACGAAGCTGCCGAGCGTGCGCTCGATTACTACCTGAATCCGACCGCCCACGTCATGGCCACGCCCTACACCCCCAACCAGATGTATTTCGCCAATCCCAAAGCCGATACCGAATCCCTGCTGGCCAATGCCAGCGAATCATTGTCCTCGGCCACGGTCATGCTCGGTGACTTCGCCGCGCTGCTGGAAGGCACCCATCGCAAGACTCTGTTGGGTATTGCGCAAGTGGTGATGTTGGGAGAGTTGGCGGTGAATCAGGCGTTGGATAACGTCGAGGTGGCTACATAGCCCTGTGGGAGCGAGCCTGCTCGCGATGGCGGTGGGGCAGTCGAC
>NZ_JBYVYM010000012.1:0-181482 GCF_058148225.1 Pseudomonas sp. DF5 | reverse complement strand
GTTATGCGGTGTTATTGGATCAACGAACCCCGTAGCGAGTGAGGTTGCGCGGCGTCGATATGCACGTCGGCGAACTGGCCGATCAAGGTCGGATTGTCGCAGCGGAAGTTGACGATACGGTTATTCTCGGTGCGACCCTGCAGTTCTCCGGGGTCTTTCTTCGAATAATCGGTGACCAGAATCCGCTGAACGGAGCCTACCATTTGTCGGCTGATCTCGAACCCTTGCTGGTTCAGGCGATGTTGCAGGGCGTTCAGGCGTTCTTTTTTCAGTTCTTCCGGCGTTTCGTCGGCCAGGTCGGCGGCCGGGGTGCCCGGGCGCTGGCTGTAGACGAACGAGTAGGAGAAGTCGAAACCGACGTCTTCGATCAGCTTCATGGTCTGTTCAAAGTCTTTTTCGGTCTCACCCGGGAAACCGACGATGAAGTCCGAACTGATGCAGATCCCCGGCACGGCGGCCCGCAGTTTGCGCAGTTTGGACTTGTACTCCAGCGCGGTGTGGTTGCGCTTCATCGCCGCGAGGATCCGGTCGGAGCCTGATTGCACCGGCAAGTGCAGGTGTTTCACCAGTTCCGGCACGTCGGCGTGGGCCTGGATCAGGCTGTCGGAGAACTCCAGCGGGTGCGAGGTGGTGTAGCGAATCCGGTCGATGCCATCGACAGCTGCGACCACCCGGATCAATTCCGCCAGGTCGGCCAGGCGACCATCGTGAGTGGTCCCGCGATAGCCGTTGACGTTCTGCCCCAGCAGGGTCACTTCGCGAACGCCGTTTTCGGCCAGGTGGATGATCTCGGCAATCACGTCGTCGAACGGCCGACTGACTTCTTCGCCGCGGGTATAAGGCACCACGCAGAAGGTGCAGTACTTGCTGCAGCCTTCCATGACCGACACGTAAGCGCTTGGCCCGTCGATGCGCGGTTCGGGCAAGTGGTCGAATTTTTCGATTTCCGGGAACGAGACGTCGACTTGCGGCAGTTTGGTAGCGCGCGCGGCGTCGATCATTTCCGGCAGGCGGTGCAGGGTCTGCGGGCCGAACACCACGTCGACATACGGAGCGCGATCACGGATGGCCGCGCCTTCCTGACTGGCCACGCAACCGCCGACGGCGATGACCATTTCCGGATTGGCCAGTTTCAGTTCGCGCCAGCGGCCGAGCTGGGAATACACCCGGTCCTGGGCGCGTTCGCGGATCGAGCAGGTGTTGAGCAGGATCACATCGGCGTCTTCAGCGCGGGCGGTGACTTCCAGGGCCTGATGTTCACCCAACAGATCGACCATGCGCGAGCTGTCGTACTCGTTCATCTGGCAACCGTGGGTTTCGATGTAAAGCTTCTTGGCCATGGAAAGATTCATCACGTGATTCAAAGAACCGCGCATTATAGGGAACATGTCCCAAGGTTCCTACCGCTGCGCGTCTGGTGGCTATGCTATAGTTCGCGCCCTCATTTTTATCCCCGATGTGTTACCCGCCCACCATGACCAAACGTGAAGCTCCAATCTACAAGGTGATTTTCCTCAATCAGGGCCAGGTGTTCGAAATGTACGCCAAGCAGATCTATCAAAGTGATCTGTGGGGCTTTCTGGAAGTGGAAGAGTTCGTCTTTGGCGAGCGCACACAAGTGGTCGTCGATCCGAGCGAAGAAAAGCTCAAGGCTCAGTTCGAAGGTGTTGTGCGCAGTTTTGTGCCGATGCATTCGATCGTGCGCATCGACGAGGTCGAACGCCTTGGCACGCCGAAAATCAGTGAAGCCCGCGGCGCGGTCGGCAATGTCATGCCGTTTCCGATGCCGATGCCTGAGAAGTAAGCAGCAGGTTTTTCTAAGGTGAGAATGGCTTTTTGTGGCGAGGGAGCTTGCTCCCGCCGGGGCGCGAAGCGGCCCCGAGATCTGCAATCACGATAAGTCTGGCACACCGCGTTCTTGGGTTTTACGACTGCTGCGCAGCCGAGCGGGAGCAAGCTCCCTCGCCACAGGGGGGCGTGTTCAATTCAGGGAAGTGGCGAAAACGGCGTACGCCCGTCGGCGCTCTGCAATTCCATCAGGTATTTACGGAAAATTTGCCCCAGCACCTGGGTAGCAACTTCCAGGTCTTCGCGGGGCATTTTTTCGGCGACTTCGTCGGCGGTGTCCAGCGCGTCTTCGGCGCCGTTGACCGCAGCCATTTTCAGCACGATATACGCCTGAATGTTATTGGCCGGTACACCTTCGCCATGGAAGAACATGGTGCCGAGTTTGAATTGCGCCTGGGCATGACCTTGCAGCGAGGCCTTTTCGAAGTAGCTCAGGGCTTTATTGAGGTCGCGCGGCACGTTCTTGCCTTCGTAGTAGAACTCACCCAACTCGTATTGCGCTTGCGCATCCCCTTCATCCGACGCTTTCTGGCAGGCGGCGAGCGCTTGCGTCAGGTCTTGCGGCTGAGTATTGAGGGTGCAGCGACCCATCGCCGGGATCAACAACGAGTTGCCGCCTGCTTGTGCGAACGCGAGCAGGGGCTGAAGGAGCAACAGGCAGCCCAATGCAAGGGTGCGGCCGGTGCGGTTCATGGGAATCGACTTACCTCTGAGGGGCGCGCGGACCCGTCGAGGGATCCAATAAGCGCGCATTATGAAATAAGCAGGGCCAACCTTACAAAGTCTTTACTCGTTTTTCTGCTGCGCGGGGACTATATCACCCACTTTGCGGGGGATTATTGGCAGCTGAGTAGGAAAAAGGGTGCGGATGTAGGTAAAAGCTGACGCTGGCAATCGCCAACGTCAGCGTCGCAGATTTACTTCAGGGCGGCGAAGGCACGCTCGGCAGCATCCAGCGTCAGTTTCAACTCGGTTTCGCCATGGGCGATCGAGGTGAAGCCAGCTTCGAAGGCGCTCGGCGCCAAGTACACACCACCTTCGAGCATCAGGTGGAAGAAGCGTCCGAACAGGTTTGCATCGCTGGCCATCACGTCATCGAAGGTGACGATATCGTCGGCACCGCTGAAGTACAGACCGAACATGCCACCGGCCTGAGTGGTCACGAACGGAATGCCGGCGGCATCGGCGCGCTGTTGCAGGCCATCGAGCAGGCGACTGGTGTAGTCGCTCAGTTCGGCGTGGAAACCCGGACGACTGATCAGGCGTAGCGTGGTCAGGCCAGCCGCCATCGCCAGCGGGTTACCCGACAACGTACCGGCCTGGTAGACCGGGCCCAGTGGCGCGATGTGTTCCATGATTTTGCGTTTGCCGCCGAAGCAGCCCACCGGCATGCCGCCACCGATGATCTTGCCGAAGGTGCTCAGGTCCGGCGTTACGCCGTAATAGGCTTGGGCGCCGCCGAGGGCGACACGGAAACCGGTCATCACTTCGTCGAAAATCAGCACCACGCCGTGCTTGTCGCACAGGGTCCGCAGGCCTTCGAGGAAGCTCGGTGCCGGCGGTACGCAGTTCATGTTGCCGGCCACCGGTTCGACGATGATGCACGCCACGTCCTGGCCGACTTCGGCGAGCATGGTTTCGACCGCGTCGATGTCGTTGAACGGCAGGGTCAGGGTGTGCTTGGCGAACGCCGCCGGTACACCGGCCGAGCTAGGTACGCCTTGGGTCAGGGCGCCGGAACCGGCCTTGACCAGCAGGCTGTCGGAGTGACCGTGGTAACAGCCTTCGAATTTGATGATGCTGTCGCGACCGGTGAAACCACGGGCCAGACGGATCGCGCTCATGGTCGCTTCGGTGCCGGAGCTGACCATGCGCACCATTTCCATCGATGGCACGATCGAGCAGACCAGATCGGCCATCTCGGTTTCCATCGCGGTCGGGGCGCCGTAGGACAATCCGTGCTCAAGCTGTTTGCGCACCGCGTCCAGCACGTCCGGATGGCTGTGGCCAAGAATCATCGGCCCCCAGGAGCCGACGTAATCCACATAGCGCTTGTCGTCTTCGTCGGTGACGTAGGCGCCTTCGGCGTGTTTGAAGAACAACGGCGTGCCGCCAACGCTCTTGAACGCACGAACAGGCGAGTTCACGCCTCCGGGGATGTGTTTCTGGGCATTGGCAAACAGGGTTTCGGAACGAGACATTATTTGGCTCTCAAAATCAGGATTTGAACAATTCGTTAAAGGCGCGGGCGCGACGCGTCACTTCAGCCGTGCTCTCGGCGCCGAACAGGCCATGCACCACCGCCAGCAGATCGACCCCGTGGGCCACCAGCGGGGTGGCGTTGTCCAGGGTGATGCCGCCGATCGCACAGATCGGCAGGTGCAGTTTGCTGCGGGCCTGATCAAGCAAGTCGAGGCTGCATGTCGGGGCGCCAGGCTTGGTGTTGGAATTGAAGAATCGGCCGAAGGCGACGTAACTGGCGCCTTCTTTGGCGGCTTGTTCGGCGAGTTCGAGTTGCGCGTGGCAGGTCGAGCCGATGATCGCCTGACGCCCGAGCAGTGCTCGCACCGGCATCAGTGGGCCATCAGTCTGGCCCAGGTGCACGCCGACATTCAGTCGCGCGGCCAGTTCGGCGTCGTCGTTGATGATCAGCTGGGTCTTGTAGCGATCGCACAGATCGCGCAGGGCTTCGGCCTCGCGCAGGCGGCGGGCCTCGTCGCTGCTTTTGTCGCGGTATTGCAGCAGGGTGACGCCGCCTTCGAGCGCCGCCTCCACGTACGAAAGAAATTTACCGGCCAGTAGCTGGCTGTCGGTAATGGCGTACAGGCCACGTAGTTTCATCGGACAAGCCTCTGCGCTTTACGCATCGAAAGTTACGAACAGAAATCCAGCGGCAGGCGGCGGGGCACGAACTGGCCTTTGCCCAGCTGTTCCGCATCTCGCAGGGTGCGCCAAGTGTAGTCAAGCGCGCTCTGTACGGCACTGGCGAGGTGTTCACCCTGGGCCAGGCGACCGGCGAGGGCGCTGGCCAGCGTGCAACCGGAACCGTGATAACTGCCGGGCAGGCGCTGGCAGGTAAAGGTTTCGCGGCGACCGTCGCGGCTGTACAGGCGATTGTGGATTTCGTGTTCGTCGCCATGGCCGCCGGTGATCAGCAGGTGTTTGACGAATGGCAGGAGTTTTTCCGCGCACTCGTCGGCGGTGCCTTCGGGCAGTTCGGCGAGGATGCGGGCTTCGGGAAGGTTAGGGGTGGCGATGATCGACAACGGCAGCAAGCGTTCGCGCATGGCGTAGCCGACTTCGTCCTTGCCCAGTCGTCCGCCACCGCCGGCACGCAGCACCGGGTCGCAGACCACTGGCAAATGCGGGTGCGCTGAAAGCAGTTCGACCACGGTGTCGACCATTTCCAGGGAACCGAGCATGCCCAGTTTGACGGCGGCGACTTCGGAGTCGTTGAGCACGGCATTGGCCTGGGCCAGCACCCACTCACGATCGAGTACGCGGAAGTCAGTGACGTTGACTGTGTCTTGCACGGTCAGGGCGGTGACGGCCGGAGCCGCATGGCAACCCTGGGCGAGCAGGGCTTCGATATCTGCCTGCAAGCCGGCGCCACCACTTGGGTCGTGGCCGGAGAGACAGAGGACAACGGGGCGAGAGCTGTAGATATTCATGGTGCGCGAGCTTACCACCAAACATGTTTTTCGGGTGTTGCGACGTCCAGTCCGGCCGATACATTGTGGCGAGGGAGCTTGCTCCCGTTCGGCTGCGAAGCGGTCGTAAACCTGCCGACGCGGTGTTCCAGACAGAAGGTAAAGGGGCCGCTACGCAGTCCAACGGGGGCAAGCCCCCTCGCCACAGTTGTTCACTACTCGGCGGGACAATGTCGCGGCCTGATCAAGCCAACCGCTCTAACTCAATGCGTGGCGCTGGAACGCCCGTTCTAGAGCCTTTGTAGGAAAAAATTCAATGGTGTTCAATGGCCAGCAACGGCTATGCTAGAGTGGATCCAAACCAATAACAGGTAATACCGGTTTTACGTCTACTCAAAAGGAATGGGGGGCTTCCTGACAGAACCGGACAGGCCACGCTGGGGCTTAAATGCGCTATTTGCTGATGTTGCTGTTGTGCTTGCCCCTCCTGGCGAGCGCCGTCGAATTCGACGAGTTCACCCAGAGCCTTCCCTTGGGCCAAACGATGCAGGTTTATGAAGACGCGGGTGGTCAGGCGACCATTGCCGATGTCCGTGCGCAAGCCGCGGCCGGGCACTTCAAACTCCACGATAAAGCCACCCTCAATGCCGGCTATTCGCGTTCGGCGTTCTGGCTGAAAATCGACTTGCAATACCGTCCGACCAATCCTTCGGCGCGACGGACCTGGCTGCTGGAACTGGCCTATCCGCCCCTCGATCACCTTGATTTGTACTTGCCCGATGCTGGCGGTGACTATCAATTGGCCCGACAGACGGGCGATGCACTGCCGTTCGCCACTCGAGAGATTCGTCAGAACAACTATCTGTTCGATCTGAACTTTGCGCCCGGGCAGGCGCAAACCGTGTACCTGCGTCTGCAAAGCGAAGGCTCGATTCAGGCGCCCGTCACCTTGTGGTCGAGCACTGCTTACCTTGAAGAACAGCCGGTGCGGCTCTACGTGCTGGGGCTGATCTACGGCGTGTTGCTGGGGATGCTGGTCTACAACCTGTTCATCTTTCTCAGCGTGCGCGATACCAGTTACCTCTATTACATCTTTTACATCGCCTCGTTCGGCTTGTATCAGCTGTCGGTGAACGGCGCGGCCGTGGAGTATTTCTGGCCGAACAATCCGTGGTGGGCCAACGCCGCCACGCCGTTCTTCATCGGCTGTTCGGGGTTGTTCGGCAGCCAGTTTGCCCGCAGCTTCCTGCGGACGGCCACCCACAGCCGCTGGCTGGACCGTGTGCTATTGGCGCTGATCGCGTTCAGTGCGCTGGTGGTCGGGTTATCTTTGATGACCAGTTACGCCCTGGCCCTGCGTCTGGCGACGGCGTTGGCGCTGGTCTTTACCGTGGTGATTTTCGCTGCCGGGGTTTTCGCCTGGTGGCGTGGCTTGAGGGTGGCGCGTTACTTCATCATTGCCTGGTCAGCATTTTTGCTCGGTGGTGTCGTCAACACGATGATGGTGCTGGGTTATTTGCCCAACGTGTTCCTCACCATGTACGCCAGCCAGATCGGCTCGGCGATCGAAGTGGCGCTGCTGTCCCTGGCCCTGGCTGATCGCATCAACGCCATGCGCGAACAACAGGCGCAGACGTTGTTCGATGCCGGTCAGAAACTCGAAGTACTGAACCAGCAACTGGCTCACAGCAACAGGCTCAAAGACGAATTCCTCGCCACCCTGACCCATGAACTGCGCACGCCCATGAACGGTGTGATCGGGTCGCTGGAGCTGATGCACACCGTCGAGATGAACCCTGAGCTGGAGCAGTATCAGCAAACGGCCGCAGGTTCGGCGCGGGACATGATGCGCATGGTCAATAGCATCCTCACCTTGACCGAGTTGCAGGCCGGCAAGCTCAAGGTCTATCCGGACACGTTCAGCTTGCGCGGTATTGTCGAGTCCTTGCGCGGGCAGTTCGATGGCAATGCGTCGGGCAAGTCGCTGGACTTCAAGGTCGAGGTGGCGCCCGGGTTACCGGATCGTTTGTTCGGCGACAGCGGCAAGCTGGCGCAATGCCTGGAATGCCTGTTGGACAACGCCATCAAATTCACCCGCGTCGGCGGGCTGGCGCTGCGGGTGACGGGTAAACCGGCGGAACCGGGTCGGCTGGCGCTGTCTTTCGCAGTGATCGACACCGGCATCGGTTTTACCGATTTGGGAGAGGCGACGCTGTACCAGCGGTTCTTCCAGCTCGACGGTTCGATGACACGTGAGTATGGCGGTCTGGGCGTTGGCCTGGCGATCTGTCGGCAGTTGGTTGAATTGCTCGGGGGCCGCCTGAGCCACCGTTCCGAACCAGGCCGTGGAAGCCGCTTCCAGCTGGATGTCGAGTTCGAGCTGGCGGTGGTGGAGCCTGCTCCCTCGATCACCCGGCAGACCACAGGCCTGCGCTTGCCGCAGGAGTGCACGGTATTGCTGGTCGATGACAACAGCATCAATCAATTGGTGATGCGCGGCATGTTGCTCAAGCTTGGGTTCCGGGTACGCACCGCTGACAGTGGCACTGCTGCGCTCGATCAATTGCAGTGTGAAGCCGTTGACGCGGTGCTGCTCGATTGCCAGTTGCCGCCAGAGGAGGGTGCCTCCATCTGCTATCGGATCCGCGCGTTGCCGGGTTGTTCTGACTTGCCTGTGTTCATGATTGCCCTGAGCGCGGAGCGGGTGCACCGTCCAAGCGATACCTTGGTCGACTACCTGAACAAGCCAGTTAAATTCGAGGACTTGCAGGCAGCGCTGTATCGACGGGTGCTCTGTTCGGGCCATGGCGAAAGCGCCGACAGTTAGGCAGATATGCCACTTTGTTCAGCCTCGGGGCGGTGCTTAACTGAAAGTCCCTTGGCTGACCAAAGGAGCCCCGTCATGAACCTGCATCAGTTCGCCGAAACCCACGAAGTCACCAACCAGCCACCGTCGTTGGACGGCACCAACCTCTATCGCATCGACCTGCCTTTGCAGGAATGGTCGCGACGGTTCGATGCCGGTTGGGCCGAGTCGCGGATCGACGCTTACGGCGCATTGGCCGGCGGGCCGCTGATGGAGGCCGGGTTTGCGGCCAATCAAAACAAACCGGTGTTCGTCAGCCATGACCGTTACGGCCATCGCATCGACCTGGTGGAATTTCATCCGGCTTATCACCAGTTGATGCGCACGGCGGTGGAGCATGGCCTGACAGGGTTGCCCTGGACCGATCCGCAACCGGGCGCCCACGTTGCCCGCGCGTCCATGACGTATTTACACAGTCAGGCTGAGGCCGGTAGCGGTTGTCCGTTGACCATGACCTTCGCCAGCGTCCCGGCGATGCGCCTGCAAGCGGATCTGGCCAAACAATGGCTGCCGAAAATCCTCGCCACCGAATACGACCCGCGCAATGTCGGCATAGCCCACAAGGCCGGAGTCACCATCGGCATGGCCATGACCGAGAAACAGGGCGGCACCGATGTGCGGGCCAACACCACCAAGGCGTATCCGGTCGGCGCCAGTGGCCCCGGCCAGGCGTATGAGCTGGTGGGCCACAAGTGGTTCTGTTCGGCGCCGATGTGCGACGCCTTCCTGACCCTGGCCCAGACCGACAAAGGCTTGACCTGTTTCCTGCTGCCACGTCATCGCCCGGATGACACCCGCAATCAGTTCTACATACAGCGGCTGAAGAACAAACTCGGCAACTGGTCCAATGCCTCCAGCGAGGTGGAGTTCCGTGGCGCCCTGGCCTGGATGGTCGGCGAAGAGGGTCGGGGCGTTCCGACCATCATCGAAATGGTTGCCATGACCCGTTTCGATTGCATGGTCGGCTCCAGCGCGCTGATGCGCCAAGCCCTGACCCAAGCCAGCCATCACTGCGCCCACCGCAAGGTCGGTGGCAAGTTGCTTCGCGAACAACCCTTGATGCAAAACGTGCTGGCCGACCTGGCCCTGGAAAGCGAAGCCGCCCTGGCGTTGAGCCTGCGCATGGGCCGGGCTCTGGATCATCTGGATAACGAGCACGAAGCGAAGTTCGCCCGATTGGTGACGGCGGTAGGCAAGTACTGGATCTGCAAACGCGCGCCCGCGATGATCAACGAAGCGGCCGAATGCATGGGCGGCGCCGGTTATGTCGAAGAAAGCATCTTGCCGCGGCTGTACCGTGAGGCGCCGGTCAACTCGACGTGGGAAGGTTCCGGCAACGTGCAATGCCTCGACGTGTTGCGCGCGTTGTCGAAAGAACCGGGTGTGCTCGATGTGCTGTTCAACGAGTTGGGCGATGGCCATGGCGACAAACGCCTGGCCACACACATCGGCCAGTTGCAAAAGGCGTTCAAGGACACCGACGACATTCAATACCGCGCCCGCCAGCTCACCGAAGACATCGCCTTGGGGCTTCAGGCCAGGCTGTTGCTGGAGGCGGGCAATGCGGCGGTCAGTGATGCGTTTATCGCCAGCCGCCTCGGTTCGGCCGGTCGGGTGTATGGAACGTTGCCACGTGGGCTGGATGTGGAAGCGATTGTGGCTCGGTCGACCCCGCAGGGCTTTTGACCACAATCGAATAAACACCACAAAACCTGTGGGAGCGGGCTGTCTGCGCAGCACATCTTGATGTATAGCCAACACGCCACTGTTCCCGTGAAGCGACGATGCAGGCAAGATGAAGGTCTGCAAGTCAGAACACAGGAGGCTGATCGTGACCGAAGCGTTTATTGTCGTTCAAACCGCCGAGCAAGCCGTGGACCGGCTTGCTGTCTTGCACGAGCGTGCAACCACAGCGCTGAATCAGGCGCTCAAGCGTTATCTCAAGGATCGCGTCGAGCCGGACGCTGAACAGCGTGCCCTGTTCCGTTACCCCGAGTTGCGTCTGACCTACCTTTGCCAGGGCGAAGTCCCACAGACCACTCGCGCTTATGCCAAGGTTCAATTGCCGGGGACCTACAGCGTCACCGTCACTCATCCGGCAGCCTTTCGCAAATACCTGCTGGAACAACTCGTTCCGTTGATGCACGACTTCACCGTGACTGTGGAAGTCGGTGTCAGCCAGCAAAACATTCCTTATCCCTACGTGGTCGAGCAGGGCGATGAACTGGCCGGCTCTGGCGTTACGGCGGCGGTACTGGCGCGGGTGTTCCCGAGTACGGATCTGTCGGCCGCCACCGATGGCATCGCCGATGGCTTGTACGATTGGGAAAACACCGACCCGCTGCCACTGGCCCTGTTCGATGCCGCGCGGGTGGACTTCTCCCTGCGGCGCCTGGTGCACTACACCGGCAGCGACTGGCGGCATGTGCAGCCGTGGATTCTGCTGACCAACTACCACCGTTACGTCGACCAGTTCATCGTTCATGGCCTGGAGCAACTGCGCAAAGACCCGCGTTTTGTGCGCATGGTGTTGCCGGGCAACGTGATCATTGAAAAGTCCATGGACCATGGCGAAGCCTCGGCGATTGCGGCGGGCGTGGTCTGGCATCGTTACCAGATGCCGGCCTATCACCTGATCGCCAGCGACGGCCATGGCGTAACCCTGGTGAACATCGGCGTCGGCCCGTCCAACGCCAAGAACATCACCGATCATTTGGCCGTGTTGCGGCCGCACTGCTGGCTGATGATCGGCCACTGCGGCGGCTTGCGTCAGTCGCAGACCATTGGCGATTACGTGCTGGCCCACGCTTACATGCGCCGCGATGGGATTCTCGACCGGGTGGTGCCGCCGAACATTCCGATTCCGGCCCTGGCCGAAGTGCAGTTGGCGTTGCAGCAAGCAGCGGCCAACATCACCGGTGAGAAGGGCGACGAACTGAAGAAACGCCTGCGTACCGGCACCGTGTTGACCTACGACGACCGTAACTGGGAACTGCGCTGGGCGCAGGAACGTCCGCTGATCAACCTGTCCCGCGCCGTGGCGGTGGACATGGAAAGCGGTACGATTGCGGCCCAGGGTTATCGCTTGCGGGTGCCCTATGGCACGTTGCTCTGTGTGTCGGATAAACCGCTGCACAGCGAAATCAAACTGCCGGGGTCGGCCAACGCGTTCTATGAGCGCGCGGTCAGCCAGCACCTGAAGATCGGTATCGAGGCGGTGGATTTGCTGCGCACCGAGCTCAACTCGTTGCACTCGCGCAAGCTGCGCAGCTTCGACGAGCCGCCGTTCCGCTGATTGTTCTCATGGTCATTTGGCGGTCAGGGCACTAGCATTAGCAGCCCTGACCGTTAGATGTTCTTCTTGCCATGTCCCGTCCTTCACGTCCTGTTTCCCGCCGTCCTGGTGCGAAGCCATCTCCTGCCGCCCCACGCCGTGTCGCCAAAGCGCCACCGGCCGAGCCGAGGCTGATTCTGTTCAACAAACCTTTCGATGTGCTGACGCAATTCAGCGACGGCGAAGGGCGGGCGACGCTCAAGGACTTTATCGAGATCCCGGGGATTTACCCGGCAGGACGGCTGGACCGTGACAGCGAAGGCTTGTTGCTGCTGACCAACGACGGCCAGCTTCAGGCGCGGATTGCCGACCCGAAACACAAACTGGCCAAGACTTACTGGGTGCAAGTGGAAGGCGAGCCAACCGCCGAGCAGTTGCAGCGGTTGCGCGAGGGCGTCGAGCTGAACGACGGTATGACCTTGCCCGCCGAGGCGCGGCAGCTTGATGAGCCTGAGCTGTGGCCGCGCAATCCGCCTGTGCGTTTTCGCAAAAGCGTGCCCACCAGTTGGCTGGAGTTGGTGATTCGCGAGGGGCGCAACCGTCAGGTGCGGCGCATGACCGCGGCGGTCGGCTTGCCGACGTTGCGCCTGGTGCGGGTCAAAATCGGTGACTGGTCGATCGAAGGGCTCGATCAGGGCCAGTGGAAGGAAGTGTCGGCGCGTTTATAGCGTGCCGGATTCGATCAGGCCGATGACCACGCTTTTGATCACGAATGCGGCCACGCCGAGTCCCAATACAAAGAACAAGATGAACGAGCCGAAGCGCCCGGCCTTGGATTTTTTTGCCAGATCCCAGACGATGAAACCCATGAAAATGATCAGGATGCTGACCAGGCCAGTCATCATCCACTCTTCGAAAACTGCAGGATCCATCGAACATCTCCAGCGCGGGCGGGGCTAAAAGGGCGGTGGGAGTATACGCGATGGCAGTTTGATGGAGCATTGACCTGCGTCGGTGTGTCGCAGTCATTCGTCGCCTGTGCCGGCCCCATCGCGAGCTCGCTCCCACTGATTTTGTGTCGGCCTTAAGGTTCAGGCACGACGCCTGGCCTGTGGGAGCGGGCTTGCCCGCGATGACGTCTTCAGCTGCGCAGATGGGTTAGAGGCAGTTCAGTGCTGTTGAGCACCTGGTTCAACACAAAACTCGACCGTACACTCGTCACCCCTTCAATCCGGGTCAGATGCCCCAGCAGCAATTTCTGATAGTGATCCATGTCCGGCACCACCACCTTGAGCTGATAATCTGCATCCATCCCCGTCACCAGGCTGCATTCCAGCACTTGCGGTAATGTGCGAATGGCGGCTTCGAAGTTCTCGAAACGCTCGGGAGTATGGCGGTCCATGCCGATCAACACGTAGGCAGTCAGGCTCAGGCCGAGCATCTTGCGGTCCAGCAAGGCGACCTGGCGGGAGATATAGCCGTCGTCTTCCAGTTGCTTGACCCGCCGCGAGCAAGGCGAAGGCGACAGGCCGATGCGTTCGGCCAGCTCCTGATTGGAGATGCGTGCGTCGCGCTGCAATTCCGCCAAAATGCTCAAGTCGTATCGGTCGAGTTTGCTCATCAATCAGGCCTTTGTCATAACTATTGCGACAGATTATCTATCCTGAGTTAAAAATTGCGCAAGTGATGTTTATTTGAGCAATCTTCGCAATCCTCTGCCGGCGCTCCAGGCCTATTCTTATCACCAGAATCACTGCTCGGACAAACAGTCCAGTGCGGCTCGCCCAATCAGGTCAGCTGCGGTCGCCACCCCCACCGGGGATGCGTCGGCCCCCGAGCTACACACTGTCCAGAAGACGGCGTGAGGTGAGCCGACGTCATAAGCGTCGAGCACGGACGAAGTTCTCAAAGGGAGGCCGACGGGTCTCCCTTTTTTCTTGCCCGCAATTTGGCATGCCCTTAATAAAGAGCCGCTCAATAAAAAAGTTACGTGACTGATAACCTGTTGCAGAACCGGCCTGCGCTTTCCCAGTCTTACGTACAGGCCCTAACCCGCCGTGAGGAAAAGAATGAAATCGCGCATCTGGCGTTTGGCCGGTGTTGGTTTGCTGTGTGTGAGTGTCACTGCACAATCGCTTGCCGATGAACCGCAGAACCGCGGCCCCGATGGCGGGCAACATGGGCCTGATCATCGTGGCAATGACCAGGGCCAGGGCCGTGGCGGCAGCAATCAGCCACGCCCGCAGAACAACGAAATCATTCGTGGCGACAACAGCCGCAAGTTTGAACTCCACGACCAGAATCAGGGCGGCCAGTGGCAGAACCGGGCGCCGCACGAGTCCAACAATCAGGGCGGTCAGTGGCAGAACCGTACGCCGCACGACTCCAGCGTTCAGGGCGGCCAGTGGCAGAACCGTCCGCTACACGATCCAAACGTTCAGGGTGGCCAGTGGCAGAACCGTACACTGCACGACTCCAACGTTCAGGAGCGAGCGCCGCAACAACCGAGTAATAATCTGCCAATCCAGAGTCGGCCCGATACCGTGCGCCAGACCCAGGAACCGCGGCGTGGCTACTATCAGGACGAACCGTGGCGTAACAATCGCAACCAGCCATGGCAGACCGGGGGGCGGGAGCCGCGTCACGATGACCGTCGCTGGCCCGGTCGCCCGGAGGGGCACGGCACAGGCTGGGGCCCCGGTCCGCAGTATCGTCCTGGGTACGTGATCGACCGCTTCCCGGAGGAGCGTCACTTCCGTGTGCCGTATCGTGGCCAGGATTATTTCTATTCCGGTGGTTACTGGTATCGCCCGCAAGGCCCGCGTTATGTGGTGGTTCAGCCGCCTCGCGGGATTCGTGTCAGCTACTTGCCCGATTACGCCCGTGAAGTGTGGATCGGCGGCACGCTGCTGTTCCTGGCGGCCGGCGCGTATTACGCCTACCAGGAGAGCACTCAAGATTACGTCGTGGTCGAACCGCCCGTGCAGCCGCAACCGGTGAGCAATGGTTATGACGTGGTGGCGTACCCGGCCAACGGCCAGTCGCCGGAGGAAGTCAGCCGGGACGCTTATGAATGTTATCGCTGGGCCGTGCAACAGAGCGGTTTCGATCCACGTACCGCCACCTACCAACCGGATCCGTCGGTGGTGCAAGCTTACCGACAGGCTCAGGGCAACTGCCTGAGCAGTCGCGGTTATCAGGTGAGTTACTGAGCCCTGGCGGCCTTCACCACTTCCTGCGGGTCGGCGTGCACCAGCACTTCGGCTCGCGGGTAGACGGCATGAATCGCATCGGCGGCTTGATCGCTGATGCCGTGGGCGACTGACAGGGTCAAGTCTCCCGGCAATTCCAGATGCAATTGCACGAACCACTGGTTGCCGGAAATCCGTGTGCGCAAGTCGTGGGCACCCAGAACGCCGGGTACGCTGCAGGCCAGTTCGAGCATGTGCTGACTGACATCGGTCGGCAACTCTTCATCCATAAGCACTGCAAAACTTTCCCGGGCGATTTGAATCGCGCTCCAGAGGATATAAGCAGCGATCCCCAGGCCGAACCACGGGTCGACTTGCTGCCAGCCAAACCCTGCCAGCACCAGCGCTACGAGAATGCCGCCGTTGAGCAGCAGGTCCGAGCGGTAATGCAAGGAGTCGGCATTCACCGCGTTGGAGCCGGTCGCCTTGATTACCCGGTGCTGCAACATCAGCAGGGCCACGGTCAGGACGAGGGAGAACACAATCACCCCGATGCTGAGCCACGCCGCGCCTATCGGTTCCGGATGTTTTAACCGTTCGATCGCCTGCAGGGCAATCAGCACGGCACTGCCACCAATGAACAGCGCCTGAGCCATGCCCGCCAATGATTCGGCCTTGCCGTGCCCATAACGATGATCGTCATCGGCCGGGCGCAAGGCGTAATGCACGGCCATCAGATTGAGCAGCGAGCTGACGCCGTCGAGCGCCGAGTCGGTCAACCCGGCGAGCATGCTCACCGAGCCGCTCAGCCACCAGGCGATGGCTTTGGCGATGATCAATATGCACGCGACCGCCACCGAGGCGCGCGTCGCCAGCCGCAGCAGGCGGGCGTGGTCGGTAGGGGTAGTCATCAGTGCTGTGGTTCCTTCAAATGCACGAATTATGCAGCCGGTTGCAGGCCGAACATAGCCAGTTGCTGGGCGCTGCCCTTGTGCTGGATCAGGCGCGGATCGTCCAGCGGGAAGCTGCGGCCCAGTTCACTTTCGAGAATAGTCTGCAACTTGTGGTTATCGACCTTGCCGTCGGCGCCGATCGCTTCCTTGAGTTTTTCCGGGGCCACCTGAGCGGTCCGGCCGGGCTCGAAGTAAATGGCACCCGTGGCGAAGTCCACTGCAAAGGCAATCAGGCCGGGGATGATATAGAACAGCAGGCCCACGGCATCCAGAGCGGCGATGGCCGGGTCGATCTTGCCGTCAATCTGGCCGCGACGATCCGGGTAAAAAATCGAGCCGCAGGCAGTCATTTGGGTCAGCAAGGACGCGATCAATACACCGCCGATCAAGCGAAAGGGAGCACGCATTTGAAATCTCCTGGGTTATCTAGGAACGAAGCATCGTCGATATGAATTAGGACCGCGCTGAACGCCGTTATACTCGCCGCTCTGTTTGGGAGCCAGCATGATTTCTTTGCCGATTGATGAAGTTTTACCCGCCCTGCGTGAAGCCCTCGCTACACGCCACGAAGCTGTGCTCGAAGCACCGCCCGGTGCCGGTAAAACCACCCGGGTACCGTTGGCCTTGCTTGATGAGCCGTGGCTGGCCGGGCAGACCATTCTAATGCTCGAACCGCGCCGATTGGCAGCGCGGGCGGCGGCGGAGCGCTTGGC
Organism: Pseudomonas sp. DF5; assembly: GCF_058148225.1. NCBI lineage: Bacteria > Pseudomonadati > Pseudomonadota > Gammaproteobacteria > Pseudomonadales > Pseudomonadaceae > Pseudomonas > Pseudomonas sp. DF5. The sequence goes on along the minus strand of NZ_JBYVYM010000012.1, from coordinate 164,987 downwards.
CAGTGAATTGGGGGAGAAGGTCGGCGAAACCGTGGGCTATCGCATTCGTCTCGACAGCAAGGTCGGCCCCAATACCCGCATCGAAGTGGTCACCGAAGGCATCCTCACCCGGCGCCTGCAGGATGACCCGGCGCTGGAAGGCGTGGGCTTGCTGATTTTCGATGAATTCCACGAGCGCAGCCTCGATGCCGACCTGGCGCTGGCCCTGAGCCTGAATGGCCGGGAACTGTTCCGCGACGATCAACCGCTGAAAATCCTCTTGATGTCGGCAACCCTGGAAGGCGAACGCCTGGCCGGGTTGCTGGATGACGCGCCAATCCTGCGCAGCGAAGGTCGCATGTACCCGGTGACGATGCGCTGGGGCCGGCCGTTTCAGCCCGGTGAGTTCATCGAGCCAAAGGTGGTGCAGACCATCCTCGACGCGCTGAACGATGAAACCGGCAGCCTGCTGGTGTTCCTGCCGGGGCAGGCGGAAATTCGGCGGGTGCATCAACAATTGGCCGATGCCTTGGGCGAGGGCACGCCGGTGTTGCTGTGCCCGCTGCACGGCGAGCTGGACCTGGCGGCGCAGCGGGCGGCGATTGATCCGGCGCCTGCGGGCAAGCGCAAAGTGGTGCTGGCCACCAACATCGCCGAAACCAGCCTGACCATCAATGGCGTGCGCGTGGTGATCGATGCCGGGTTGGCGCGCGTGCCGCGTTTCGACCCCGGCAGCGGCATGACTCGCCTGGATACCCAACGCATTTCCAAAGCCAGTGCCACGCAGCGCGCGGGCCGGGCCGGGCGTTTGGAGCCCGGCGTGTGTTATCGCTTGTGGTCGCAGGATCAGCACGAGCAACTGGCGGCTTACGCCAGTGCGGAAATACTCTCGGCGGACCTTGCCGGGCTGGCCTTGCAACTCGGTCGTTGGGGCGTGACGCCGGGGCAGTTGGTTTGGCTCGATGTGCCTCCGGCAGCGGCTTATGCACAGGCCCAGGATCTGCTTGAGCGTTTGGGTGCGCTGGAGGGCGAAGCGCTGACCCGTCATGGTCAGGCCATGGCCGAACTGCCGGCCCATCCACGGATCGCCCATTTGCTGTTGCGTGGCCAGGCGCTCGGTCTGGCCGACATGGCCTGTGATGTCGCGGCACTGCTTGGTGAGCGCGATATCTTGCGTGGTGCTGGCGCGGACCTGCACAGCCGACTGGTGCTGTTATCCGGTGAAGAGCGAGCCGCTCGCGGTGCGCAGGGCGGTGTTCAACGGGCCCGGCAACTGGCGCGGCAGTATCGCGGTTATTTGCGCGGCAAAGCGTCGGAGCCGGTCAACGATCCCGAACATCCGCGTTGGCTCGGTGCGCTGCTGGCATTGGCTTATCCCGATCGGGTCGCCCAACAGCGGCGGGCCGGTGGCGCTGAATATCGCCTGGCCAACGGTCGCGCAGCACTGTTCGCCGAAGCCGACAGTTTGATGAAACAACCGTGGCTGGTGATCGCCGATCTGGGCAGTCGTCAGGGCCAGCGTGAAGAACGGATTTATCTGGCGACGGATTTTGATCCGGCGCTGTTCGACTCCGTGCTGGCCGAACAGGTGCGGTGCGTCGATCAACTGGATTGGGATGAGCGCGAAGGTGTGCTGCGGGCCGAGCGTCAGCGCAAGGTCGGCGAGTTGATCCTCAGCCGCGAACCGCTGACCGGGCTCGATGAAAGTGCTCGCAGTCAGGCGTTGGTGAATCTGGTGCGGCGTAAAGGTCTGGAGCTGTTGCCCTGGACGCCAGAGCTGCGTCAGTGGCAGGCGCGGGTGGCGTTGTTGCGGCAGTTGGATCTCGTGGGTAAAGGCGAGAGCGAATGGCCGGATGTCAGCGACGCAACATTGCTCAAAAGCCTCGAACACTGGCTGATGCCGTACCTGGGCAAAGTCTCGCGGCTCAGTCACTTCGCCAATCTGGACCTGTCGAGCATCGTTCACAACCTGCTGCCGTGGCCATTGCCGCAACGGCTGGATGAGCTGGCGCCGCATCATTTGAGCGTGCCGTCCGGTTCATCGATTCGTCTGGATTACAGCGAGCAGCCGCCGATTCTGGCGGTGCGGTTGCAGGAGTTGTTCGGCCTGGCCGAGACCCCGCGGATTGCCGGTGGCCGGCAAGTGGTGAAACTGCATCTGCTATCCCCGGCGCGGCGGCCGGTGCAGGTGACTCAGGATTTGGCGAACTTTTGGCGCAGTACGTATGCCGAGGTGAAGAAGGATTTGAAGGGGCGGTATCCGAAGCACTACTGGCCGGATGATCCGCTGGTGGCCGAGGCGACGGCGCGGGTTAAGCCTCGTAAGTAAGGCACGGATTTTTGTGGCGAGGGAGCTTGCTCCCGTTGGGCTGCAAAGCAGCCCCAAAATCTGTCACATCATTTTTCAGGTGCGTGGCGTCAATCGGTTTACGACCGCTGCGCAGTCGAGCGGGAGCAAGCTCCCTCGCCACAGGTGTTTTACGGCGCGGCCGGCAACAGAAACCGCGCAATCACCGGCAAATGATCGGAAATGCGCAAGGTATCGTCCTGCCGCACCCGTGCTTCGACCCGTTTGATGCGCGGGCTGTAAAACAGGTAGTCGACGGTCCGGTCCGGCCCGTTCAAGCCTGGATCGTTCGGGTAATGGGTCAACCATTGCGCCCGGTCGATACCGCTGGCTTCGTTGTTGGTGGGGATCATCGGGTATTTGTCCCACAGCACATGCAGCGCGCTGTCGGCAGAGTAGGGCGTGCGTTGCTCGGCGGGCAGGCGTTGATACTGGCCCAGTGGCAATAGATTGAAATCACCACCGATCAACCACGGCGTGCCTTGGCTTTCGAACTTGTCGAGCACCTTGGCCACGGCGGTTACCTGGGTTTGCAAGGTTTCGTCGAGTTGACTGGCGCGGTCCAGATGGGTGTTGAGCACGGCAATCTGGCCGCCGTCGTTCAATGGCAGGTACGTGACCAGCAAGGCGTTTTTCGGTTTGAATTGACGACTGATGACATTGGCTGGGGCGACCGGCAATTGCAGGCGTTCGGCGTGTTCGATCCGGTAGCGGCTCAGGGTCGCCAGTTGCCGGCCGACGCTGCCGAAAATATGCGGTTCAGGCACGAAGTCAGCCTTCCAGTCGAAGGCCTGAGCGGTGCATGGATACAGGTCGGTGAGCCGATCCCGAAGCAGTTTGAACTGGTTCTGGTAGTCGCTGGCTTTGGCGCCGTCATCGAGTTCCTGCAACAGTACGATGTCCGGTTGCTCGTCGCGAATCACCCGCGCCACTTCGTCGAGGCTGAAGGCCATGTCTTCAGGGGTAGGCTGTTCGTCATTTCCCGCAGCCAGGTCATTCCAGAACACATAGCGCTTGCCGGCCAGGTACTGGACGTTCCAGGTCATCACCTTCAACGCCTGGCCGGGCACCAGCGTCGGCGCCTGGGTGTTGCAACTGACTGGCAGCGCTTCCTTGGCGTCGGGGCGCCAGGTCAGGCTGTAGATCAGCAATCCAATCAGGCTGATGGCGATCAGCAGGCCCAGCAGGGTGTAGCGCAGTAGACGGGGCATGGGCTCGACTTATAGCGTTACAAAGTTGACCCCGAGCATAACCGAGAGCAGCGCCAAAGCCCAAGAGTAGAGCGGTCAGAGCGCTCCGTCAGCTTTCTCGGGCGCGTCGGCGATCAGCATGAACAAGCGGAACAGCACCACGCTGGTGAACAACTGCAGGAAGCTGTGAGCGCTGTCGATCAGCAGCGAGATCACCGGGTTTTGTGGCTCAGGATAAACCGCCAGCGTTGCGCCCTTGAGTACCCATAGCGGACCCATTACACACAGAATGCACACCAGAATGCGCATGAAATGCCCACGGGTAAGGCGCAGGCTTTCCTTCATCGCCGCCAGTGGTGCCAGACCACGCAACACCAACAGGTACTCGCCGAACGCCAGCGTCACCATCAGCCAGATGCCCGGCAGGAAATACAGCGACAGGCCGATCAGGATCAGCAATGTATTGAGGGCGGTCAGTACGGCGAAGCGCGGCCAAAGAGACGCCGCGGCGGCCAACAGGTCACGGGTGCGCGGCGATTCGCCGCGGCTGCGGGCATCGAGAAAAAGGATCAGCGCGGCGGTGTACAGCGGATACACCAGCAAGCCGACAATCACACTGATGCCGGCGAAACTGTCCGGCCCGGTCGAGTGGTCGACCACTTGTTGCAGCAGCGCCTCGACAATCACCAGCGGCAGGCATAGCTGCACGATCTGGCCCAGATTGCGTTTGAAGAAATACAGAGAGTCACGCAGTACATCGAACGAATTCATCAGTCGGTATCGCAGGTTGGAAGCAGTGCCTCACTTTAACCGATCAACCCCTTCGGGGCGCAAACGTAAACGTTCGGTAAAGGTCATTGAAACATCCTGTATCAGCCCCATTACTGGTGAGCACCTTATCCACTGTGGGTGAGGGCAATGATATTCCCGGCAATCTACGAGGTCGCCATGAACAGCGAAGAACAAACCCTGATCGATGGACTGTTTTCCCGGCTGCAACAGGCCGAAACGGACTCAGCCCCGCGCGACGCCCAGGCCGAGGCGCGGATCAAGGAACACCTGACTCGCCAACCAGCGGCGGGCTATTTCATGACCCAGGCGATTCTGGTGCAAGAGGCAGCCATCAAGAGCCTCGATGAACAGAACAAGCAACTGACCCAGCAAGTCCAGCAATTGCAGGCCGAACTGCAACAAGCCAAGGCGCAGGCAACGGCACCGGCGCCAAGCGGCGGCTTTTTGTCGAGCATTTTCGGCGGCGCTTCCCGTGATCCGCAGCCTGCGCCGACTCAAAGCGCAGCCCCCTCGAATGGCGGCTGGCGTGAACCAGGACGGCCGTCGTTCAACTCGCAGCCGCAGCAAAACTTCGGTGCACCGCCTGCTCAGCAGAATTTCGGAGCGCCACCTCAGCAGAATTACGCACCGCAACAGCCTGTCGGCAGCGGTTTCCTCGGAGGTGCATTGAAAACGGCAGCGGGTGTGGCCGGTGGCGTGATGCTGGCGCAAGGCATCAGCAGCCTGTTCCATCACAATCAGCAGCCGGAAGTGGTTGAAGTCATCAAGGAAGAACCGGCCAAGGTCAACGATCAGAGCGATAGCAGCGGTTGGGGCAATGATCAGCGCGTGGCTGACAACTCCAGCGATCAGGGCGGTTTCACCGATGCGGATTACGACGATGACAGTTCATCGTTCTTCGGCGGTGACGACGACGATTCTTTCGTCTGATGCACCATTCGTCCGGAGCGCTATGGCGCTCCGGGCCGATTATTCGCGGAACAATCCTTCGGGCTGGCATACTGGGCGACTTTTCGGGCCTGGAGCCTGATCCAGCCCGCGCGTCTGTGCGCCAAGACCCCGCGCGCCAGCGCGCTGAGAGGATGTGCGGTGAAAAAAATCGCAGTGTTCGTCGATGTCCAGAACCTCTATTACACCGTGCGTCAGGCCTATGGTTGCCACTTCAACTACGCCGCGTTGTGGGCAGACATTAGCAAACAGGGGCAGATCGTCGAGGCCTATGCCTATGCGATCGATCGTGGCGACAGCAAACAGCAGCAGTTCCAGCAGATCCTGCGCAACCTTGGTTTCACCGTAAAGCTCAAGCCCTACATCCAGCGCAGCGACGGTTCTGCCAAAGGCGACTGGGACGTGGGCATCACCCTCGACATCATGGACGCCGCCGACCATGTCGACGAAGTGGTGCTGGCCTCCGGCGACGGTGATTTCGACATGCTGCTGGAGCGCATCATCGCCAAGCACGGCGTGCAGGCGGTGGCCTACGGCGTGCCGGGCCTGACGGCCAACTCGCTGATCCGCGCCGCCAGTCGTTACGTACCGATCGAAGGCGCGTTGCTGCTCAAGAATTGATTTTTACGGAGTTGAAACAGGTTTGGAACGCATAGCAGTCATCGACTTTGAAACCACCGGGATCTCCCCGAGCAGCAGCTGCCGGGCCACGGAAATTGCCGTGGTGATTCTTGAACAGGGGCACATCGTCGAGCGTTACCAAAGCCTGATGAATGCCGGCGTGCGGGTGCCAGCGTTCATCGAACAACTGACCGGCATCAGCAACGCCATGCTGCGCACCGCACCCTCGGCCGAGCAGGTGATGAACGAGGTCAACGAATTCGTCGGCATCACGCCGCTGCTGGCGCACAACGCTGCGTTCGACCAGAAGTTCTGGGACTACGAGCTTGGGCGAATCAAACGTACACGCTTGCAGAACTTTGCCTGCTCACTGTTACTCGCCCGCCGCCTGATGCCCGCCGCGCCAAACCACAAACTCGGCACCCTCACCACTTTCGCCAGCCTGCCCAATACCGGCAAGGCTCACCGGGCCATGGCCGATGCGGAAATGGCCGCCAACCTGACGGCGCATCTGGCGCAAGAGCTGCGGCAAAAGCATGGATTGCGCGAGTTGTCCCATGATCTGTTGTGCAGCCTGCAGAAAGTGCCGGCGGCGAAGATCAATGAGCATTTGAAGCGGTATCGCGGGTTTTAAGGTCTTGTAGTGTTTCTACTGGCCTCTTCGCGGGCAAGCCTCGCTCCTACGGATTTATGGGCGCCCCGACATTGGGGTCGCCTCAAAAACCGTAGGAGCGAGGCTTGCCCGCGAAGGCGTCAGTCGCCTCACTATTTCCCCTCCAGTTGACCCAACGGCACGCGTTTTTCGATGGCGCTCGACAACACAATCGAGGTCTTGCTGAACCCGAACGTGGCGATCCGGTTGATCAACTCTTCCAGCTCCGGCATCGAGCCCACCGCCGCTTGCATGATCACGCACGGGTCGCCGGTGACGCGATGGCATTCGGTGAGCTGTGGGATTTTGATCAGTTCGTCGTAGGTTTTCTGTTTACCGTGCTGGTTCAGGCGCAGTTCGATGACGCACTGGATCGGCAGGCCGATTTTGGACATGTCGACTTTCGCCTGGTAACCAGTGATCACCCCGCAGGCTTCAAGTTTGGCAACGCGTTCGGCCACCGCCGGAGCGGACAGGTTCACCTTGCGCGCCAGATCGGCGTAGGACGCACGACCGTTTTCCAGCAGGGCGCTGAGGAGCATGCGGTCGTATTTATCCATCGTGGCCTACCTGAAAACGACTGACTTACGAAAGCATGGTTTATAGCGTCGAACTCCGTGTTTTGAAAAGTGTACCGGCGCTATAAACAGGTTTTGTAGCTTATTTTCCGCTGTTGGCCTTTCTAGAATAGCGGTTCTCCTTGTCTTGTTCATCGAGCTGCCCATGCCTGGTCTACGCCGTTTTTCCTTACCGCTGATCGCTGCTTTTTTCGCGTTGTACGTGATTTGGGGGTCGACCTACCTGGTGATTCGCATCGGCGTGCAGTACTGGCCGCCGTTGCTGCTCGCGGGTATCCGCTTTGTGATCGCCGGGACGTTGATGTACGCGTACCTGCGCTGGCGCGGGGCGCCGGCACCGACCTGGGCGCAGTGGAAAGCGGCGGGGATCATCGGGATTTTGCTGCTGACATGCGGTAACGGTGCGGTGAGCGTCGCCGAACACACGGGCGTGGCCTCTGGCGTGGCCGCGTTGGCGGTGGCGACGGTGCCGCTGTTTACCTTGTTGTGCGGATATTTCTGGGGCGCGCGTAATACCCGTCTCGAATGGGCCGGGATTGTGCTCGGGCTGATCGGTATTGCCATGCTCAACCTCGGCTCCAACCTGCAATCGAGCCCGTTGGGCGCAGCGTTGCTGGTGTTCGCGGCGGCGTCCTGGGCCTTCGGCTCGGTGTGGAGCAAACACTTGCCGTTGCCTCAGGGCGCGATGGCCAGTGCCGTGGAAATGCTGGTGGGCGGCGTGGTGTTGCTGATCGGCAGTGCGGTGAGTGGCGAGCGTCTGGAAAGTCTGCCGCCGATCGAAGGCTGGGCGGCGCTGGCGTACCTGATCCTTTTCGGCTCGATCATCGCCTTCAACGCCTACATGTACCTGCTGAAACACGTGCGGCCGGCCGCAGCCACCAGTTATGCCTACGTCAACCCGGCGGTGGCGGTGTTGCTGGGGATCGTATTCGTTGGCGAGACCATCGGTGTCGAGGAAGCGCTGGCCATGGCGGTGATCATCAGTGCCGTGGTGTTGATCGGGATGCCACAGTGGCGCCGTGGCACAGATCGGCCTGCCCCTGCCGTAGCGGTGCCGACAGAATCCCGCGCGAATTAGGGTAAACTGCGCGCCATTGCACACTTGTGTCGCACAAACGCGCTGATTTTTCCTACGGTACTCCCATGACTTTCGCCACCCTTGGCCTGATCGAACCCTTGCTGCGCGCCCTTGAGACGCTCGGCTACCAGACCCCGACGCCGGTTCAGGCGCAAGCGATTCCGGCGGTGCTGGCCGGTCGCGACCTGATGGCCGCGGCCCAGACCGGCACCGGCAAAACTGCCGGTTTCGCCTTGCCGCTGCTGCAATTGCTGGCCATGGAAGGGCCGAAAGTCAGTGCCAACTCTGTGCGCGCACTGATCCTGGTGCCGACCCGCGAACTGGCCGAGCAGGTTCACGAAGCTGTGCGCCAGTATGCCGAGAACCTGCCGTTGAGCACCTACGCGGTTTACGGCGGCGTCAGCATCAACCCGCAAATGATGAAACTGCGCAAAGGCGTCGACCTGTTGGTGGCGACCCCGGGCCGTTTGCTCGACCTGTTCCGTCAGAACGCGCTCAAGTTCAACCAGCTGCAAACCCTGGTGCTGGACGAAGCCGATCGCATGCTCGATCTGGGCTTTTCCGAGGAGCTGGGGAATATCTATAAAGCCCTGCCTTCGAGACGTCAGACGCTGCTGTTCTCCGCGACCTTCTCCGATGCGATCCGCATGCTGGCCGGGCAAATGCTCAACGACCCGCTGAGCATCGAAGTCAGCCCGCGCAACGTGGCCGCCAACACAGTCAAGCAATGGGTGGTGACGGTGGACAAAAAGCGCAAGCCGGAGTTGTTCATTCACTTGATGCGCAAGGGCAAGTGGAAGCAGGTGCTGGTGTTCGCCAAGACCCGTAACGGCGTGGACGCGTTGGTGGAAAAACTCCAGGGCCTGGGCGTCAATGCCGACGGCATCCACGGCGATAAACCTCAGGCGACCCGTCAGCGGGCGCTGGATCGTTTCAAGGCCAGCGAAGTGCAGATCCTTGTGGCCACCGACGTGGCTGCCCGTGGTCTGGATATCGAAGATTTGCCGTTAGTGGTCAACTTCGACCTGCCGATCGTGGCTGAGGACTACATCCACCGCATCGGTCGTACCGGCCGTGCGGGCGCAACCGGGCAGGCTATTTCGCTGGTCTGCGCCGATGAAGTGAATCAGCTGTCAGCCATCGAGATGCTGACCCGTCAGACGTTGACTCGCCAGATGGAGCCGGACTTCGAACCTGAACACCGCGTGCCGGATACCGATGCCAGCGGTCAGGTGATCAAGAAGCCGAAAAAACCGAAGAAGCCCAAAACCTCCGGTGGCGGCAAGCGCAACCTGGGTAAATGGGTCGAGAGTGGTGAGGCGTCCGCGCCGGAGCCTTCGATCAAGCCTGTGCGTAAAGTGCCGGTATTCAATACCGGGCCGCGTAAGCGTAAGCCTTGATTAAACGCTGCGCCGGTTAGACCGTCATCGCGGGCAAGCCCGCTCCCACAGGGATCTTCAGTGAACACAGCATTTGTGTAAAACAGAGATCAAATGTGGGAGCGGGCTTGCCCGCGATGGGCGCGACACGGTCTTCAGCACTTGCGCTTCAACCACTCCACCATCCCCAACCCCGCCGCTCGCCCACTGGCGAAACACGCGGTCAGCAGATAGCCGCCGGTCGGCGCTTCCCAATCAAGCATTTCCCCTGCGCAGAACACGCCGGGTAGTTGCTTGAGCATCAACCGTTCATCCAACGACTCGAACATCACGCCCCCGGCGCTGCTGATGGCCTCGTCCAATGGCCGGGTTTTTACCAACGTCAGTGGCAATGCCTTGATCGCCTTGGCCAGCAATGCCGGGTCGGCAAAACATTCAGCCGGTATCAGTTCCCGCAACAATGCTGCTTTCACGCCATCAAGCCCAAGCTGACTGTGCAGGTGTTTGGCCATGGAGCGTGAGCCGCGCGGTTTGCTCAGCGCTGCCTGGACTTTATCCACAGGCTTGCCCGGCAACAGGTCGAGGTGAACAATTGCCGAGCCATGTTGATTGATCGCTTCACGGATCGGTGCCGACAGGGCGTAGATCAAACTGCCTTCAATCCCCGTGGCAGTGATCACACACTCGCCGAGTCGCGGCACGTCGTCATTGAGGCCGATGGCGATGTTTTTCAGCGGGCTGCCGGCGAATTTGCTGACCATCAATTCGCTCCAGGCCTGCACTTCGAAGCCGCAATTGCTCGGTTGCAATGGCGCCAGCCCTACACCACGCTGTTCCAGCGGCAGCATCCAGGCACCGTCCGAGCCGAGACGCGACCAGCTTCCGCCGCCGAGTGCCAGCAGGCTCGCATCCGCGTGAACGGTTTTTTCGCCTTCGGGGCTGTCGATGCGCAAATCACCGTTGTTATCCCAACCGAGCCAGCGATGGCGGGTGTGGATAACTACGCCGGCATCGCGCAGGCGTTTGAGCCAGGCACGCAACAGGGGCGCGGCTTTCATGTCGGTGGGAAACACCCGGCCGGAGCTGCCGACAAAGGTTTCGATTCCCAAATCATGAATCCATTGGCACAAGGCTTCGGCGCCAAACGAGCGTAACAGCGGGGCAATCTGCGGCGCCCGTTCGGCATAGCGTGAGAGAAATGCCGGGTAGGCCTCGGAGTGGGTGATGTTCATGCCGCCGACCCCGGCGAGTAGGAATTTTCGCCCCACTGAAGGCATGCCGTCGTACAGATCGACCTTGATCCCGGCTTGGCTCAACACTTCAGCCGCCATCAAGCCGGCGGGGCCGCCGCCGATGATGGCAACGTGATGGGGGAGGGAAGTGGAGGGCTGGGTCATGGCGAGAGCTGCGGCGTGGCGGAATAAGCCGCGCATTCTAGCAGTGCACGATAACTGTGGGAGCGGGCTTGCCCGCGATAGCGGACTGTCAGGCAACAACGATGTTGAATGTGCCGGCTTCATCGCGGGCAAGCCCGCTCCCACAGGGATCATTGGTGTGTTCAAGTGCTGGTTAAAAAACAACCACCGCTCTGTAGCCTATACCCCCCATGGGCTGCAGGCCCTTTCACTCAGGTTATCCACAGGCGGTTCCACAGGCATTGTGGGTAAAGACTCACACATCAATGACAACCTGATGACTGCCACACCCGTTGGGCGCTGTGATGGAGGATGCCATGACGGCGCGCCAGGGCCTTGCGGTCCTTGCTGTAGCCGCCGCCGATCACGCCGACCACCGGAATATCCCGGCCCAGGCAATGGCGCATCACGCTTTCATCACGAGCGGCGACGCCTTCGTCGGTCAGCTTCAGATAACCCAGGGCGTCATCCTTGTGCACGTCGACACCGGCGTCGTACAGCACCAGATCCGGTTGATAGAGCGGCAGCAAATAGTTGAGCGCATCTTCCACCACCTTCAGGTAATCGGCATCGCCCATGCCCATCGGCAACGGGATGTCCCAGTCGCTTTCGGCTTTGCGTGCAGGAAAATTCTTTTCGCAGTGCAGGGAAACGGTCACCGCTTCTGGGGTGTTGTGCAGGATTCGTGCAGTCCCGTCGCCCTGATGCACATCGCAATCGAAGATCAACACCCGATTCACCCGGCCACTTTCCAGCAGGTAATGGCTGATCACCGCCAGGTCATTGAAGATGCAGAACCCGGCAGGGTGATCGTAATGCGCGTGGTGTGTACCGCCGGCCAGGTGACAAGCCAAACCATGTTCCAGCGCCTGCTCGGCCGCCAGCAGCGAACCACCGACCGCCCGCACCGTGCGCCGGGCCAGTGCTTCGCTCCAGGGCAGGCCGAGGCGCCGCTGGTCTTCGCGGGACAACTCGCCATCCATGTAGCGTTCGATATACGCAGGGTCATGGGCGAGGGCGAGAATATCCGCCGGGCACAGGTCCGGGCGCAGCAGGTCGATGTCACGGGTCAGGCCACTGTCCACCAAGTGATCGCGCAGCAGGCGAAACTTGTCCATGGGGAAGCGGTGATCCGCCGGGAACTCGGGACTGTAGTCTTCGTGGTAGATCAGGGGCAGGGGCATGGCTGATTTATCGGGGAAGCCTGTAGGAATGAGTGAACGATCCTACCAGCGATGTAGACTTGCGGCATGGAAACCGAGGGGAGGGGCACGATGGAGCCGATACTGGAACTCGAAAGCGCACGACTGTCATTACGGCAGTGGCGCGATGAGGATTTGCCGGCGTTTGCGGCGATGTGCGCCGATCCACAGGTGATGCGTTATTTTCCGGCGCCCTTGAGTCGGCTGGAAAGTGCCGCGCTGATCGGGCGGGTTCGCGGGCACTTTGCCGAGCATGGTTTCGGCCTCTGGGCACTGGAGCGCAAGGACACCGGAGCGTTCATCGGGTTTACCGGGCTGAGTGTGGTCGGCTTTGACGCACCGTTCACGCCAGCCATCGAAATCGGCTGGCGCCTGGCGCGCGAGCACTGGGGCCTGGGTTATGCCAGCGAGGCGGCTTGGACCGCTCTGCGTTGCGGGTTTGATCGCTTGGCGCTGCAAGAGGTCGTGGCGTTCACCACCGAAACCAACCTGCCTTCGCAAAAAGTCATGCAGGCGATCGGCATGCAGCATGATCCCGTTGATGACTTCGAGCACCCGCGGCTTGCAGAGGATCATCCGCTGCGCCCGCACGTGTTGTATCGCATCACCCGTGAGCAATGGCTGCAAACCTTGCATGGATAAGCAGGCACGGACGTTTACAATGGCCCTCATGTTGAACCGGGCCATAAACTGAATCGACCGCCGCAGCCAAGACTGCGCGGCATTATTGCTCTGTGTGAGGAGAGTCTGAATGAGCCAAGTGTTGGAAGATCTGGTAGACCTGCTGACCCTGGAACCGATTGAAGAAAACCTGTTCCGTGGCCGCAGCCAGGACCTGGGTTTCCGTCAGTTGTTCGGCGGCCAGGTGCTCGGCCAGTCCCTGTCGGCGGCCAGTCAGACAGTCGAAGAGACGCGCCATGTGCACTCGATGCACGGTTACTTCCTGCGTCCGGGCGATGCGAAGTTGCCGGTGGTGTATCAGGTCGATCGGGTGCGCGATGGCGGCAGTTTCAGCACGCGCCGGGTGACGGCGATCCAGAAGGGCAACCCGATTTTCACCTGCAGCGCCTCGTTCCAGTACGACGAAGAGGGCTTCCAGCATCAGAGCGAAATGCCGCAAGTGGTCGGCCCGGAAAATCTGCCGTCAGAATTGGAGCTCACCCAGCAACGGGCGCACCTCATCCCAGAGCACATGCGCGAAAAGCTGCTGTGCCCGAAACCGATCGAATTCCGCCCGGTGACCGAGAAAGATCCCTACAACCCGCAGCCTGCCGATCCGGTCAAATACGTCTGGTTCCGCGCCGATGGTGCGTTGGCTGACACTCCAGCGCTGCACAAATACCTGCTGGCCTATGCGTCGGACTTCGGCCTGCTGACCACCTCGATGCTGCCCCATGGCAAATCGGTCTGGCAGAAAGACATGCAGGTCGCCAGCCTTGATCACGCGTTGTGGTTCCACGCCGACCTGCGCGCCGATGACTGGTTGCTGTACGCCATGGACAGCCCGTGGGCCGGCAACTCGCGTGGATTCTCCCGTGGCAGCGTGTTCAACCGTGCCGGGCAACTGGTGGCCTCGGTCACTCAGGAAGGCCTGATTCGCCATCGCAAGGATTGGGCATGAGCCTGGCCGAAGTGCGGCACTGGGTGTTCGACATGGACGGCACCCTGACCGTGGCCGTGCATGACTTCGCGGCGATCCGCGTGGCGTTGGCGATTCCTGCAGAACACGACATCCTCACTCACCTCGCTGGGCTGCCGGCCGAAGAAGCGTCGGCCAAACATGCGTGGCTGCTGGAACACGAGCGGGATCTGGCGCTGGGTTCGAAACCGGCTCCGGGCGCGGTGGAACTGGTGCGTGAGTTGGCCGGGCGCGGTTATCGTCTGGGCATTCTTACGCGCAATGCTCGTGAGCTGGCGCATGTCACGCTGGAGGCGATTGGCCTGGCCGATTGCTTTGCGGTGGAGGATGTACTGGGTCGCGATGAAGCGCCGCCCAAACCGCATCCTGGTGGTTTACTGAAACTGGCCGAAGCCTGGAAGGTGCCGGCGAGTGAAATGGTAATGGTCGGTGATTACCGCTTCGATCTGGATTGTGGTCGGGCGGCGGGGACACGGACGGTGCTGGTGAACCTGCCGGATAATCCGTGGCCGGAATTGACCGATTGGCATGCGCGCGATTGCGTGGAGTTGCGGCAGCTGCTTTCGGCTTGAGAGATTGGGCGTCCGATCAGACGCCCCAAAACTCACTGCCCGAACAACGCCTTTTGCCCCTCGGGCGAGGTAAACATCCCGTCCCCATCGTGCCCGACGCCGGGCACTTCGATCAGCTGCTGACTCAATCCTTGAGGATGGCGCCGTTTCAGATAATTGAAATAATTGCGCCCGCGAATCAAACGAGAAGCGCCCTGGGCTTTGGCTTCGCAACTTTTATCCAGCGCCGGGTGATTCGGGTCGATGTCCTGCTGCCCGAGCAAATAAACGATGTCACGTTTGACGTAGTTTTCTTCCAGCTGCGCAGGCGTTTGTCCATCGGCATAGGCGGGCAAGTCCGCCAGTCCATACTTCCAGCGATTGAAGTTCGGACACCCCGCATGACTGAACGCCACCGGCCGTTGCTCATTGAAATAGGCATACGACGAAGGATTGGCGATCACATAGCGCACCTTCACCCCCGCTGTGTCGAGGGCTGGCTGAGGGTGGCTCAACATGGCGTAACGCTGAACTACCTGAGCGCCGCCCGAGTGACCGGCAATGACGATTTGCTTCACGTCCGGAAACTGTCGCCGATCACCCAGGCGAGCGACGATTTCGTCCAGCGCCGCATAGGAACTCAGCGTAAACGGCGCGGTGGATAAGCCGCCGGCCATCCAGTCATTGCCCTGCCAGCGTAAAACGCTGTCAGGCACCGGGTGGCTCGCGATGTCGGTTTCATTGAGAAACTGCGGGGCGAGCACCAGGGTGTTATCGCTTTGCCCGGCTTGCTCGGCCGCGTGTTCGGCGCTCTGGCGGTAGGTTTCAGCGTTGCGCAAACGACCATGAATGATGATCAGCACCCGTTCGATGTTTTTCGCCGGTGTCGGGCCGATGCCCACCGCGATTTCGCCGGCGCTCAACAGCAGGCGCCCGGAACTGATCTCCTTGACCCCCTGCTCGGCAGCCTGGGCGCTTGTGCAGGTGATTAACAGAGCTAACAACCACTTGTGCATTACAGATTCTTCGCGGCAAAGGTATCGCACTGGCCAACCTGGCCTTGTGCAAATCCGGCTTTGAACCAGCGCACCCTTTGCGCTGACGTACCATGAGTGAACGAGTCCGGTACCACGCGGCCCTGACCTTGCTGCTGCAAGCGGTCATCGCCGATGGCGTTGGCGGCGTTCAAGGCTTCTTCGATGTCACCGGGTTCCAGCCAGTTCAGGCGCTTCTGCGCAATGTTGGCCCAGACCCCGGCCAGGCAATCGGCTTGTAGCTCTTGCCGCACCAACAAACCACCGTCGCCCTCCATTTGCCGGCCCTGCTGTCGAGCGGTCTGAATCTTCGCCGAAACGCCGAGCAAGGTCTGCACATGGTGTCCGACTTCGTGAGCGATCACGTAGGCCTGGGCGAAATCACCGGCGGCGGAAAAGCGTTGCGACATTTCCTGGAAGAAACTCATGTCCAGATAGACCTTCTGGTCTGCCGGGCAATAGAACGGACCGGTCGCCGACGTCGCCAATCCGCACGCCGAGTTCACCTGATTGCTGAACAGCACCAGGGTCGGGTCTTTATATTGCCGACCGGCCTGCTGGAAAATCTGGCCCCAGGTGTCTTCGGTGTCGCCGAGGATCGAGCGCACGAATTCGGCGTTTTCATCATTGGCCGGCGGTGCCTTGCGGGTGTGGGTGGTGGCCGGGGCCGATTGCTCGCTCATCTGTCCGGTCAATTGGCCGAGGATCTGCATCGGGTCCTGGCCGGTGATCCAGCCGATCCCGACGATCAACAGGATCGCCGTCAGGCTCAGGCCCTTGCCCCCGCCGAAGCGCATCCCGCCACCCCCACCGCCGACATCATCGCCACGGGCATCGACCACGTTGTCGCTGCGTCGGCCTTTTTTCCATAGCATGGGGGGGAATCCTCGTTTGAATATGGTGATGAGTGTTGCTGGTCAGTGAGAGCGGCGCCAGTCCGGTCGTCTGTCTTTTACTCGGCTCGAAATATTTCAGACTTGTATTGAACATGGATCGCCCGTCGAATTCCCTCAGACGATGGTTTTTTATCGGATCAAGTCCGTCCCACACCGGCGGTCCCACACCGGCGATATGCCGGGCAGCGATGTAGCCGAAGGTCAGCGCCGGACCGAGATTGATACCGCCGGCGGGATAGTGCCCGCCCATGATGCTTGCCATGTCGCCGCCCGCCGCATACAACCCGGCGATCGCCTGCGCCGATTCATCGAGAACTTGTGCATGTTCGTTGACCTTGAGCCCGGCAAAGGTGCCAAAGCAGCCAGGCTGAACCTTCACGGCGTAGAACGGGCCTTGTTCAATCGGCGCGACGCACGGGTTGGGTTGCTGCAACGCATCGCCCTGTTTGCGGTTGTAGGGCGTCGAGCCACGACCGAACAACGGATCTTCGCCGTTGCGCGCATGCCGGTTGTAATCATCCACCGTGCTGCGCAATCCGTTTGGGTCGATGCCGCAGGCCAGGGCCAATTCCTCGACAGTGTTGCCGGTTTTCAGATAACCGCTGCGGATAAAGGATGACAGTGGCACCGGAAACGGCCGAGAAATTCCCAAGCCATAACGCCGCTGGAAACCATGGGTGCAGATCAGCCAGGAGGCGACTTGTTCGCCCAGCGGTGCGGTGGCGACCATGGCCGTCACGTAGTCGTAGTAGCCGTCGGCTTCGTTGACGAAGCGCTGGCCGTTGCTCAATACGCCGATAATCCCCGGTTTGCCGCGTTCGATGATGTGCGGGAAGTGGCCGATGCTGCCGTCACTGTGCGGCACTTGCGAAACCGGCGCCCAGGCCACGGGCGATGCCATGTCGGTGTTGACCCGCGCACCGGCGCTTTCGCCCAATCGCAAACCATCACCGGCGACGCCCAGAGGCGGCAGCGCCAGGTGTTCGTTGCCGGTCGGTGTGCGAGGGAACAGCGCCTTGCGCCGCTGGATGTCATTGGCAAACCCGCCGGCCGCGAGCACCACAGCCTTGCGTGCATGGATGCGGATATTGCCTTTGGCGGTACTGACGATCGCGCCTTGCACCTGATCGCCTTCGCGAAGCAACTTGGTCACCGGTGCCGATTCCCAGAGCAGTACGCCAAGGTCTTCGGCAGACTTTGCCAACCGCGCAACCAGCGCCACGCCGTTGACCAGTTGCATCGCCCGACCATGAACAACGAGGTCGAACAAGTGCCGGGTGAAGCGCCGGGTCACGTGCCATGCAGCGGGCAAAGAGCGCGTCAGGTTGAGAAATGCGCTCAGGTCCGCCCCCGCCATGATCGGCATGCCCATGAACGAAGTTTCCCGCATGGTTTTGCGAAGACGCTTCAGTAGCTTGCCGACTTTTCGCCCGTCATAAGGCGCAGCGATCACCGACCGTCCGCCAGTGCCGGCACCCGGCGTGTCGCCATGAATGTCGGCGATGGCGTTGCCGTCGGCGAATTGCAGGGAGGTGTGCTGCTCGAAGAACGCGACCATTCGCGGGCCAGCCTCAAGGAACGCGTCGATCATCGCCGGATCGTAACGCTCACCCAATTCGTGCTTCAGGTAAGTGCGCGGTTGCTCGACGTCTTCAACGATGCCGGCACGACGCGCCAGAGGATTGCACGGCACCCAGGCCCATCCGCCGGACCACGCCGTGGCGCCGCCGAACACCGGGTCTTTCTCGACCACGATCACTTTCAAGCCATGCCAGGCTGCGGTTACAGCTGCGGACAATCCGGCCGCACCGGAGCCGACGATCAGCACATCGCATTCGATGTCCGCAAGGAGGGGAGAGTCGGCAGGCATCGTTTAAAAGCTCCAGGTTGTTTTTGGAATTTGATTCCAGAAAATATAAAGGCTTGATTGATCCCGGCAACCATTCACTGCGTAAAGAGGGCGGTTATCGGACAGCGGGTTCCAGATTTCGCATTACGTGGTTTGTCTTCTAGAATCGGCAAAATTTCGAGTGGAACCCCCCATGGCCGGCAGTCAGATCGAACGTGTTTTCAGCGTGCTGGAAAGCCTCACCAGTGACCCTCGCGGCCTGCCGATGCAGACGTTGGCGGAGCAACTGGACATCCCCAAAAGCGCGACCCACCGTCTGCTCACCGAGCTGATTCGGCTGGGTTACGTGCGACAGAATCCGGAAAACCTGCGCTATCACCTGTCGACCAAACTGGTGGCGATGGGTTTCCGTTACCTGTCGAGCAGCGGCGCCGATATTGTGCAACCGGTGCTCGATCGCCTGGCCGAGGAAACCGGTGAGCTGGTGCGCCTTGGCGTTATTGAAGGCGAGCGCCAGGTCTGGATCGCCAAGTCTCAGGGTGCCCGCTCGGGCCTGCGTTACGACCCGGACATGGGCCGTGACGCGCCGTTGTTCTATACCGCTTCGGGCCACGCATGGCTGGCGTGCATGAGCGATGCCGAAGCGTTGTCGCTGGTGGAGCGTCAGGGGAGCGAACGGCCGAAAGACCTGGGGCCGAACGCGCCGCGTTCCAACATTGAGTTACTGGAACGCCTGCGTCTGGCGCGTGAGCAGGGCTACGCCTGGGTCGAAGAGAGTTCGGCCGTGGGCACCTCGGCGATTGCGGCGGTGGTGCGCCACCCTGGCGATGGGCGAGTGATCGGTGTGCTGAGCATTGCCGGGCCAAGCGCGCGGATGCCGGGGGCGCGGTTGCATGAACTGGCGCCGCTGTTGTTGAAGTTCACTGAAGAGCTGTCTGCCGCAAGTCTGGCTTCGGAGTTGTTCGTTTAAATTCAGCCCGCACAAAACCCAGTGTGGGAGCGGGCTTGCTCGCGAAGACGGTGTATGAGTCGACATCAATGCTGTATGGCGCACCGCTTTCGCGAGCAAGCTCGCACACATTTTGATCTGCTTTCGCTCCTGAAAAGTTGTGCGCTGTTCGCACGATTTTGCGGTTCGCTTGTGTAAGAATCTGGAACTTGGTTCTAAATTATCGGAATTCATCCTTCCGACAATAATCACAAGAGAACCGCACCATGACTTTGCCCCTTCGCATCGCCCTGATCGGTGCCGGCAATATGGGTCAGCAGCATTACCGACATCTGCAAACCCTGACGCAAGCGACGCTGTGTGTGGTAGCCGATCCCGGGCCACAAGCGGCAGGCCTCGCGGGCGAATGGGGCGTGGGGTATTTCTCCGATTACCGTCAGATGCTGGAGCAAGTGAAGCCAGACGCGGTCATCGTCGCCAACCCGAACATGCTCCACGTCAGTACTGCGCTCGATTGCCTCGCCGCCGGTGTGCCGGTGCTACTGGAAAAACCGGTGGGTGTGCGCCTGGATGAAGCGCGCGAACTGGTGGCTGCATCGAAAGCCACCGGAGTTCCCGTGCTGGTCGGCCATCATCGCCGGCACAATCCGTTGATCGTCCGCGCCCATGAACTGGTGCGGGGTGGCGCTTTGGGGCAACTGACGACGGTGACGGCGCTCTGGCAGCTGCGTAAACCCGACAGCTATTTCGAAACGCCATGGCGCCGCGAGCCCGGTGCGGGGATGTTGCTGACCAACCTGATTCACGACCTCGACCTGCTGCGCCATCTGTGCGGCGAAGTGCGCCAGGTGCAGGCAATCACCAGCAATGCGGTGCGCGGGTTTGCCAACGAAGATTGCGTGGCAGTGCTGCTGCAATTCGACAGCGGTGCGCTGGGCAGCCTGACCGGTTCCGACGCGGTGGCGGCGCCCTGGAGTTGGGAGCTGGATTCCGGGGAGAACCCGGTCTATCCGCGCCAGGCCGATCAACCCTGTTACTTGCTGGCCGGGACGGGCGGTGCATTGAGCATTCCGCAGCTCAAGCGCTGGCACTACGCCGACGTCGACGGTGGATGGCATGAGCCCTTGCTGGCGGAGCAGGAAAGTTTCAGCGCCGATGAAGCATTGCGTTTGCAGTTGCAGCATTTCGTGCGCGTGGCGCGTCGGGAAGTCGAACCATTGGTGAGCGCTGCCGATGCCGCGCGCACCCTGGCGCTGGTTGAAGCGATTCGCGAGGCCGCCGAAACCGGTCGTGCCTGCACCCCGATGTTGATCGAGGAATGAACATGAGTGAGCGGATCTTTTCCCTGGCCAGCCTGACCGTGCTGGAGTTGTCTCCGCCGGAGATGGTCGAAGTCGCAGCACGGGCCGGATACAGCCATGTCGGACTACGCCTTGAACCTGCGACACCCGAAGAACATCACTTTGCGCTGGTAGCCGATGTCGGTTTACGGCGTGAGACGCTGGCGCGGCTGCACGACACCGGCATTCGTGTGCTAGATGTTGAAATCCTGCGCCTTAAACCGCAAACCGTCGTCGCCGACTTCGAGAAGATTCTGGCGGTCGGAGCGGAATTTGGTGCCAGCGAATTGCTGGTGGCCGGTAACGATTCTGACGAACAACGACTCACCGAGAACTTCGCCCGGCTGTGTGATCTGGCGGCACCTTACGGGTTGCATCCGCACCTGGAGTTCATGCCGTGGACCGATGCACGCAATCTCGAACAAGCGGTGCGCATCGTCGAAAATGCTGACCGTGAAAACGGCGCGGTGTTGGTGGACGCATTCCATTTCGACCGATCGGGTTCGCGGCTGGAAGATCTGGCCAAAGTTGCTCCGTCACGGTTACGGTACACACAGTTATGCGATGTCGCGGGGCCACGGCCAACGGACATGGCGGAGATCTTGCGTCAGGCGCGTAACGAGCGACGTTTTCCGGGCGATGGCGATTGTGATCTGGCGGGGTTGTTGCAGTGTTTGCCGGCCGATATCCCGTTAAGCCTGGAGATTCCCACCGTGAAGTTGCTGGAGCAGGGTGTGAGCGGGTTGCAGCGGGCGCAGATGGCGTTGGATAAGACTCGGGAATTGTTGGCGCGGCGGTAAGCGGTGCTGCGCACCTATCGCGGGCAAGCCACGCTCCCACAGGTTATCCGGTGTTCATGCAGGAACGAGGCTTGCCCGCGAAGTTTTTGATTTTTGATGCAAAAAAAAGGATCGCTAATGACCATCAGCACCCCGCTCTCCGGCGTAAACCAACCCTTCAAGGGGATTCTGCTGATTGTCGTCGCGACCTTTCTGTTTTCCAGTCACGACGCCTTGTCGAAATATCTATCGGGGTTCTATCCGATCGTCATGGTGGTCTGGGCCCGTTATGTGGTTCACACCTTGCTGATGGCCGGGATTTTCCTGCCGCAATCGGGGTTGCGAGTCCTGCGCACCAAACGTCCGTTGCTGCAGTTGTTCAGGGCGTTGTGCCTGTTGGGCACCAGTTTGTTCTTCACCACCGGTTTGCAGTACATCCCATTGGCCGAAGCCACGGCGGTCAACTTTCTCGCTCCGGTTCTGGTCACTGCGCTGTCGGTGCCACTGCTGCGTGAGCGGGTCACCCGTGGCCAATGGATCGCGGTGATTTGTGGATTTGTCGGCGTATTGATCATCGTCCACCCCGGCGGTGATCTGTTCACGCCAGCAGTCTTGCTGCCGCTCTGCTCGGCGCTGTTTTTCTGCTTTTATCAATTGCTCACCCGCAAGCTCAGTGAAATCGATAGCCCGACCACCAGTAACTTCTTCGCCGGCCTGTGCAACACCCTGGTGATGAGCGCACTGGTGCCGTTCTTCTGGAAAGTGCCAAGCCTTGGGCATGGATTGATGATGGTTGCACTGGGCGCCTGCGGGATGACGGCGCACCTGTTTCTGACCCAGGCGTTCCGCCATGCCGCCCCCGCGCTGCTGGCACCGTTCGGCTATTGCCAGATTGTCTTTGCCGGTTTGCTCGGCTGGTTGTTGTTTTCTCACACGCCGACCCTGACCACGGTGGTCGGGATCGCCGTGATTTGCTGCAGCGGGTTGGCGGCGGCGTGGCAACAAAGCCGCCGCTGAACCCGGTCAAAATTTGAAACGCACCACCAGGTTTTGCAGGCCCGCCGCCAGTCGCGACAACTCCTGGCTGGTGGCGCTGGTCCGGGTTGCGGCGTCGGCGCTTTCCAGCGACAGGTCGCGGATGTTCAGCAGATTACGATCCACCTCACGGGCCACCTGCGCCTGTTCTTCCGAGGCGCTGGCGATCACCAGGTTACGTTCATGGATCTGCTCCATCGCCCGGGTGATTTCTGCCAGTGCCAGCCCGGCTTGTTCAGCAATCGACAAGGTTTCGGCGACACGCTGACTGTTGTCGTGCATCGACATCACCACACCGTTGGTATCGCCCTGAACCCGGCCGATGATCTGTTCGATCTCCCGGGTTGATTGCTGAGTGCGATGCGCCAGCGCCCGAACTTCATCGGCCACCACCGCGAAACCACGCCCGGCTTCCCCGGCCCGCGCGGCCTCGATGGCGGCATTGAGCGCGAGCAGATTGGTCTGTTCGGCGATGGCGCGGATCACGTCCAGCACCTTGCCGATTTCCCGGGACTGTTCGGCCAGGGTCTGAACCTGTTGCAGCGCGACACCCGCATTGCTGCTCATCGCCTGAATCGAATCCAGGGTTTCCATCACTCGCGTCTGGCCCTGGTTGGCTTGCTGTGTGGACTGTCTGGTGCTGTCGGAAGTTGACACCGCGTTGCGTGCCACTTCTTCCACCGCGACGGTCATTTCGTTGACGGCCGTGGCGGCTTGCTCGATTTCATTGTGTTGCTGTTGCAGCCGACTGGAATCCTGCTGAGTGCTCTGATTCATCTGCAGAGCGGCGGCCGCCAGTTGAGTCGACGTGCCGCTGATCAGTTGCAGGGTTTCCCGCAGGCTGGTCTGCATGGCCGACAGGGCCTTGAGCAAGCGTGCGGTTTCATCGGCGCCGTGGCTGCGGATCGGTTGACTCAGGTCACCGGCGGCCACTTGCTCGGCCACGTCGACCGCCTGACGGATCGGCATGACGATGCTGCGTATCAACAGCCAGGCAAGGCACAGGGTCAGGAGCGCGACGGCTATCAGCGCACCGATCACGGTGATTTTTACCTGGTTGTAGAGTGAGTCAGCCTGGTTGGCCGAGAGGCTGACTTCGTTGGCGCAAAGCGCCATCAACTCGGCGAACTGGTCACCGGTCTGGGTCGAGTAGTCCTGGATTTTTCCATTGAGCAACGCGGTCATTTCTTCGCTGCGGTTTTCCCGCGACAGCGCTTCGTATTGCGCCAGCGCCTGGCGGTAACTGGTGACGGTGGTGACGAACTTTTCGTACGGCCCCCGGTTGTAATCACCGACCAGCGGAGTGAATTTTTCCAGCGTCTCTGCAAGCCAACCCTGCACTTGGTGCAGACGTGTGACGGTGGCATCGAGCACCTTTGGATCGCGGTTGAGCGCCATGCGCAGGCTGAGCACGCGAATGCTCAGGATGTAGTCGCGGATTTCACCCAGGTGGCGAATGCTGGGCAGGGAGACGTTTTCAGTGTGCTGGCCGGTGGCGCGGACCTGCGCGACCTGTTT
This sequence comes from Pseudomonas sp. DF5, assembly GCF_058148225.1. Lineage (NCBI taxonomy): Bacteria > Pseudomonadati > Pseudomonadota > Gammaproteobacteria > Pseudomonadales > Pseudomonadaceae > Pseudomonas > Pseudomonas sp. DF5. Next base: position 141,216 of record NZ_JBYVYM010000012.1, on the reverse strand, counting down.
AAGGGCGAACAGCCCCTGCAACAGGACCAGCAGGGCGATGACGCCGAAGCTGATCACGGCACGCTTGGCGATGCTCAAGTTACCTGGCGACATGTTGTGCCTCTGTGGCTTTGAGAAAAAAGGGTGAAATGGATAAATCGCGGCCATAAAAAAACGCAGGCCCGGGATCAGGCCTGCGTTTGCGGTGTATCAATCTTTTACGGTCGGAATCTTGCGCGGTGCCATGAAGTACATCCAGGTCAGCGCGATGAAGTACATCGCCGGAATCATGGTGAACAGCACGGTGTAGTTGTTGTTGGTGACGGTCAGAATGTGGCCGACCAACTGGGTCATGAACATCCCGCCGATCGCCGCGCACATGCCGCCGAAGCCGAACACCGTACTCATCATGTGTTTAGGCGTGTAGTCCATCACCAGGCTCCAGATGTTCGCGGTCCAGGCCTGGTGCGCGCCGATGGCCAGGGAGATGGCGAATACCGCGAGCCACAGGCTGCTCGAACCGGCGGCCATGACCACGCCGATGATGCAGCAGGCGAACAGGAACATGGACATCAACCGCGCCTTGATCGGGTTGATCCCGCGGCCAATCAGGAACGAAGACAGGATCCCGCCGCCGACGCTGCCGAAGTCAGCCGTGAGGTAGATGATGATCAGCGGAATACCCATCTGGGTCACGTTGATCCCCAGGTTGTATTGCTGATTGAGGAACGGTGGCAGCCAGTACAGGTAGAACCAGAACACTGGCGCAGTGATCGAGTAGGCGAGGGCGAAGGCCCAGGTGCCACGCATGCGCAGGATTCGCGAGAACGGTACGCGGGATTGTTCCGGTTCGACTTCCTTCTGGATGTAGTCCAGTTCCGATTGTTTAACGCTCGGGTGATCTTCCGGGTTGAAGTACTTCAGGCCCCAGAACAGCAACCAGATGCCGCCCAGCGCCGCCATGCACAGGAACGCTGCCTGCCAGCCCCAGGCGTGAAGAATCAGTGGCAGCAGCATCGGTGTGAACATCGCACCGACGTTGGTCCCGGCGTTGAAAATACCGGTGGCCACGGCGCGCTCGCCAGCTGGGAACCACAACCGGGTGGTTTTCACGCAGGCCGGGTAGTTGGCGGCTTCAGTCAGGCCGAGAATGAACCGGCAGACCATGAAGCCCGCCGCCGAAGTGGCCAGGCCATGAGCGCCGGTGGCCAGGCTCCAGAGCAGTACGGCGAAGAAGAACACGCGCTTCACGCCGACCCGGTCAATCAATCGGCCCTGCAGCACGAAGCCGACAGCGTAGCCAACCTGAAACCAGAAGTTGATGTTGGCGTAGTCCATCGCCGTCCAGCTCATTTCCTTGGCCAGAATCGGTTGCATCACGCCCAGGGCGGCGCGGTCGATGTAGTTCAGGGTGGTGGCGAAAAACACCAGCGCCAGCATTCCCCAACGGGTTTTGCCGACGGCCATGGCGCCGCGGATTTTGTCGCCGATACCGCCAGTGGCGACGCTTTGGGCCGAAGCCACGCGAGAGCTTTGAGAAGGAAACATGTGTGTGCCATCCGTTCAATGACTGACAAGCGAGGCTTGTCGGGACTTCAAGGGCGCGTGATCAATCGATGGCGACGGGCGCAGGTGAGATTGATCGACTGAGGTGTTCTCGTCAGCTGACGACAACGTGTTATTCAGTGAGCGGCACGGTTTTGCCGAGGGAGCGCAAGGTTCGGATGGACGCCAGGCCAGGCGTGAAGACGGTGGAGCAAGTAAACAAGGCGTTGAATGAGCGCATGAGCGTGTACCCGTTTTTTGAAATTTTTATGTGGTGTTCAGGGTCTTTGGTAATTGGGGTCCGGTGGTTTGCGACCAGACTCAATGTGTAGTCGATGTTGCGCAGTGGACGAAATATCGTCAATTCGCCAACCGCCATTGTGTTCGATAATCGCCCGCAAAACTAACCGGGTAGTACACTTTGAATTGCTGTGCGGATTCGTCAAGCCAATAATTTGCCCAACAAGAATGTCCCCACCACCGGGAGTCGATATATGCAGCGTTCCATTGCCACCGTTTCCTTGAGCGGTACCCTGCCGGAAAAACTGGAAGCCATCGCCGCCGCCGGTTTTGACGGGGTAGAAATTTTCGAAAACGACCTTCTCTACTACGACGGCAGCCCGCGTGAAATCAGGCAGATGTGCGCCGATCTCGGTATCGCCATCACACTGTTCCAACCCTTTCGGGATTTCGAAGGTTGCCGCCGCGATCGTCTGCCGCGCAATCTGGAGCGGGCCGAGCGCAAGTTCGATTTGATGCAGGAGCTGGGCACCGACCTGGTGCTGGTGTGCAGCAACGCCTCGGCCGACTCCATCGGCGATGAGCAGATCCTGGTTGACGATTTGCGCCTGCTCGCCGAACGGGCCGGCGCTCGTGGCTTGCGGATCGGTTACGAAGCGCTGGCCTGGGGCCGCCACGTGAACACGTACCAACAGGTGTGGAACATCGTTCGCCAGGCCGATCATCCGAACCTCGGCGTGTTGCTGGACAGTTTCCATACGCTGTCGCTCAAGGGCGACCCGACGGCGATCGCCGAGATTCCCGGTGACAAGATCTTCTTCGTGCAAATGGCCGATGCACCGATCCTGGCCATGGACGTGCTGGAGTGGAGCCGGCATTTCCGTTGTTTCCCCGGCCAGGGCGAGTTCGATCTGCCGGGGTTCCTCGCGCCGATCATCAAGAGCGGATATACCGGCCCGCTGTCGCTGGAGATCTTCAACGACGGTTTCCGCGCCGCGCCACCCCGGGCCAACGCCGCCGACGGCTTGCGTTCGTTGCTGTACCTGGAAGAGAAAACCCGCGAGCGTCTGGAGCAGGAAGCCACGCCTGTGGCCAATCGCGACATTCTGTTCGACACCCCAGGCGCCAGCGAATACAACGGCATCGAGTTTCTTGAGTTTGCGGTGGACGAAAGCCTCGGCGCCAAGCTGTCCCATTGGCTGGAGCGACTGGGTTTCGTCAAGGCCGGGCAACACCGTTCCAAGAGTGTCAGCCTGTTGCGTCAGGGCGATATCAACCTGATCCTCAACTCCGAACCTTATTCCTTCGCCCACAGTTTCTTCGAGGCCCATGGGCCATCGCTGTGCGCCACCGCCGTGCGGGTCAAGGACAGCACCAGTGCGTTGGCCCGAGCCGTGGCTTACAAAGGCCAGCCGTATCGCGGGCTGGTAGGCCCCAATGAGCTGGAACTCGCCGCCGTGCGTGCGCCGGACGGCAGTCTGATTTACCTGGTGGACCAGGACGCCGACGTCTATGGCACCGACTTCAATCTGCAACCGGCGGCCGTGGCCAGCGGTGGCCTCAAGCGCATCGACCACATGGCCATGGCACTGCCCGCCGACAGCCTCGACAGTTGGGTGCTGTTCTACAAAAGCTTGCTGGATTTCGAAGCCGACGATGAAGTGGTGCTGCCCGACCCGTATGGTCTGGTGAAGAGCCGTGCCTTGCGCAGCCGTTGCAGTTCGATCCGCCTGCCGCTGAACATTTCCGAGAACCGCAACACCGCGATCTCACACGCGTTGTCGAGTTATCGCGGTTCTGGCGTGCATCACATCGCTTTCGATTGCGACGACATCTTTGCCGAAGTCAGCCGCGCCAAGGAGGCGGGCGTGCCGCTGCTGGATATCCCGCTCAACTACTACGATGACCTCGCCGCACGCTTCGATTTCGACGACGAGTTCCTCAGCGAGCTGGCGTATTTCAACGTGCTCTACGACCGCGATGCCCAGGGCGGCGAGCTGTTTCACGTGTACACCGAGCCGTTCGAAGGGCGGTTTTTCTTTGAAGTCATCCAGCGCAAAAACGGCTACGCGGGTTACGGCGCGGCCAACGTAGCCGTGCGATTGGCGGCCATGGCCAAATCCCGAAGTGGTGGCGTACGTCAGACAAAGTTGTAGGAAAATCGTAAACACGGGTACAAAACCGCTGCCGCGTGGCTTCCTTCACTGTGCGCGGCGGCCCATAATCGCCTACTTGTGCAGTGATGGCCGTGAGCCCGCAATGACAATAATTTCAGAACTCCCCGTAGCGCCCGAAAAGCCAATTGCCGAGCCTCGCAAGAGTCGCAAGAACAACCCGGAAAAAACCCGCGAGAACATCCTTCAAGAGGCTATTGTCGAGTTCGTCCAGCAGGGGCTTTCCGGTGCGCGCGTCGATGCGATCGCCGAGCGCATCCACACCTCCAAACGCATGATCTATTACTACTTCGGCAGTAAGGAACAGCTCTACGTCGAGGTGCTGGAGAAGCTCTACGGGGATATCCGCAGCACCGAAAGTCGCTTGCACCTGGCCGAGTTGGCACCGGTGGAGGCGATTCGGCGGTTGGTGGAATTCACCTTCGATCACCATGATCGCAACGTTGATTTCGTGCGTATCGTCTGCATCGAGAACATTCACAACGCCGAGTATGTGAAGCGCTCCGATGCGATCAAGGCGATGAACAACACCATCCTCGATTCACTGGGCGAGATTTTGCGTCGCGGGGCCGCAGAGGGTGTATTCCGCGCCGGTCTCGATCCGCTGGATGTGCACCTGCTGATCAGTTCGTTTTGCTTCTATCGCGTGTCGAACCGTCATACCTTCGGTGAGATCTTTCAGATCGACTTGCCGGACGAAAGTATCAAGCAGCGTCATCGGGAAATGATCTGTGAGTCGGTGTTGCGGTATCTGCAGGCCTGATTTGCAGGGTCCTTAAAAGATCGCAGCCTCGTTTCACTCGACAGCTCCTACAAGTACCCATACCCCTGTAGGAGCTGTCGAGTGAAACGAGGCTGCGATCTTTTGCATTTCAACCATTCATGCTTTGAAAATGCTCCAGCATCCGCTTGGCATCCGGCACCACGCCGCTGAATAATTCAAACGCCTTCACCGCCTGAAACACCGCCATGTTGCCGCCGTCCAGGGTTCGGCAACCCAGCGCGCGAGCGTTGCGCAGCAGTTCGGTTTCCAGCGGGAAGTAAACGATCTCCGCCACCCACAACTGCGCCCGAAGCAGCTCTACCGGCACCGGCATGCCTGGCAGTTTTTTCATGCCCATGGGCGTGGTATTCACCAGGCCATCAGCCTGACCCAGCGTGCCCGGCAAGTCCTGACCGGCCACGGCGCGGCCAAAACCGAAATGCTGATTGAGGTTGTTCGCCAGCGACTGAGCCCGGCTGTGATCCACATCAAAAATGCTCAGCAGCTGTACGCCTTCGCTCAATAACGCGTGGGCCACCGCTGCGCCTGCGCCACCGGCGCCCATTTGCACCACACGCTCACGGGCAACGTCCTGCAGGCCGCGACGAAACCCTTCGGCAAAACCCAGGCAATCGGTGTTGTGGCCGATGCGTTTCCCGTCCTTCAACACCACCGTGTTCACCGCGCCAATGCCGCGGGCTTCCGGCGACAATTCGTCGAGCAACGGGATGATTGTCTGCTTGCACGGGAAGGTGATGTTCAGCCCGGTGAAATTCATCCGCTCGGCGGCCATCAGCAGGTCGGGCAGGGCGCCGCTGTCGAGTTTCAGCTGATCCAGATCGATCAGTCGATACAGGTAGCGCAGACCCTGCGCATCGCCTTCGTGCTCGTGCAGCGCCGGAGTGCGGGAAGCCTGAATGCCGGCGCCGATCAGCCCGGCCAATACCACGGTGTTCTGTGTCATCACGCTTAACCTTTCAAACGTTGGCTGAAATGCTCCAGCGCCAAACGATAGCCGTGGCTGCCGAAACCGCACATCACCGCCGTGGCGATGGACGAGACAAAGGAGTGATGCCGGAAGGGTTCGCGGGCATGGACGTTGGACAGGTGCACTTCGATCACTGGCAGTTCGCTGGCGACCAACGCATCGCGAATGGCGACCGAGGTGTGGGTCCAGGCAGCCGGATTGATGACGATCCCGGCGCAGCGGCCACGGGCGGCATGAATCCAGTCGAGCAGTTCGCCTTCATGGTTGGTCTGGCGAAACTCCACCTTCAGGCCGAACTCTTCAGCGGCGCGACCGCACAGCGCTGAAATATCCGCCAGGGTTTCGTGGCCATAAGTCGCCGGTTCACGGGTGCCGAGCAGGTTCAGGTTCGGGCCGTTGAGCACCAGAACGATAGGGGACATCGGGTCTCTCCACTTATTATTTTTGGCATTGGCCGAGGGTCTCAGCCTGTGGAGATAAATTGTACTAACTGGTTAATAAGGTCAATTGAAGAGGCGTCGGCCCGGGATTATCTGTGCGGTGATCGAACATTCAGCGCGGAAGGCGCTCAACCAGAAAATCGATAAACGCCCTGAGCCGCAACGGCACATGGCGGCTTTGCGGATACAGCAACGTGAAGGGGCGGGAGCGTCCGCCATAGGGCTTGAGCACTTCCACCAGCGAGCCATCCGCCAGTTCGTTTTCGACGATGAAGCGATAGGTTTGAAACAGCCCGGCACCGTGTTTCGCTAGCGTCACGCCGCCCAGTACGTCATCGGAGCAGCAGTAATTGCCCTCGGCCAGAATCTCCAAAGGCACGCCGTTATCGTTGAACAGCCAGGCAATCCGCCGCCCGCTGCTGGGTAGCTCGAACTGGATGCATTCGTGGTGCTCCAGATCGTCGAGGGTCTGTGGTGTGCCGGCACGCTTGAGATAGTCAGGGCTGGCAATCATCACCAGCGCGGCGTCCTCCAGCGGCCGGGCAATCAGCCCGGAGTCGGGAATCGCCCGCACACGGATGGCCATGTCATAGCCTTCGCCGACGAAATCGATGTTGCGATTGCTGATGTGCACCTCGACTTTCACAGCAGGAAAGCGCGCCCGAAACGCTGGTAGCAGCGGCAGGATGCGGTGGTGGGCATAGGTGGTGGGAATGCTGATACGCAAGGTGCCGGAGGGTTCCTGCTGTTGGCCCATGACCTCGCGTTGAGCCTCGACCAATTGCGCAAGGGCCAGGCGACACTCCTCGAAATAGCGCCGACCACTGTCGGTCAGCTTGACGCTGCGGGTGGTACGCGCGAACAGCCGCACACCCAGGCGTTCTTCCATCCGCGACACCGAGCGGCTGACCGCAGCCGGGGTCACACCCGCCACCAGGGCTGCGGCGGTAAAGCTGCCGGCCTCGGCGGCCAGGCAAAACAGTTCGATGCTGCCGAGCTGAAGATCGTCGAAATGTCGCTGCATGATTGATTACACCAAGAATCAAATAAAAGGCCTGAGGTGGTGTTTATCAAAGATGGGCGCACAAATACAGGGCACGTTTTAACCGCCAATGCCGAACTCACCTCCGGCCAAGTATTGTCGGTGAAAGGATTGCTTACTCTTTTTGCCCTGATCAGCAGAGCCCGATCGACCTGAGGCGCTAGGCTCAAACGTGGCCAGTTGATCGAGCGATCAGCGCCAGTTGTCGGATTCTTCAAGGAATGGCGAATCTCTGAATTCTATAACCTAACTGATGGGTTAGCATGAATGTATGCCGCTACAAAGGCTTATCACTGGTGGTCATGTTTGGCAGGGCAATGAAGTGGTCGTGATGAAGAGGATTGCCAGCACGACTTACATGATTGGTTCGGCTCGCTATGAGCCAGAAAGCAACAAGACCTTGCTGGCCCTGATGGGAGCGCCGGAGGATGTGGAGATCGAGTTATGAAAACGATAAGCGCAAAAATGCAGGTGGATCATCCAGTGACCGAAGGCGCTCTGGATGAAGCAATTGAAAGTGGTGAATTGCGCCGTCGCAGTGGATTGAATGCAACGACGGTGATCTTTCTTGATCCATGTCTCGCCGTCGGTTTCGAGGATGGCAGCGGCGTGTTGTTGCCAGTGAAAAACTATCCAGAGTTCGATGGTTTTGAGACCGAGGATTTCGCCGGTTTGAAAATCGGTTTCGCCGGAGCCGCGCTTTTTCATGAAGACAAGGATCTGCAGGTCTCCATCGCCGGTTTGATTTCGGCGAGCGAACCGCTGATGGCTATGGCGGCCTCGGTGATCGCCTCGCGCAACGGTCGTCAGAGTAGCGCCGCCAAAGCCGAGGCAGCTCGGGCCAACGGCAAGAAGGGCGGTCGCCCACGCAAGGTCGATACGGCTCTTTGATCGCCCACAAAAAAGCCGTCCCAAGGACGGCTGATCTGTGTAACGGCTGCAATCAACGACGGGTCAACAACACTCCGGATTCCATGTGATGGGTCCACGGGAACTGGTCGAACATCGCGCATTGAGTAATGCGGTGAGTGTCGTTCAGTTGGGCGATGTTGGCCGCGAGGGTTTCCGGGTTGCAGGAAATGTAGAGGATGTTGTCGAAGCGCCGGGTCAGTTCGCAAGTATCCGGGTCCATGCCGGCGCGGGGCGGATCGACGAACACGCTACCGAACTCGTAGCTCTTGAGGTCGATGCCGTGCAGGCGACGGAACGGGCGAACTTCGTTCAGGGCTTCGGTCAATTCTTCGGCAGACAGACGCACCAGCGTGACGTTATCCACCGCGTTTTCGCTCAGGTTGCTGAGTGCCGCGTTGACCGAGGTCTTGCTGATTTCGGTGGCCAGCACTTTGCGCACGCGGGTAGCGAGCGGCAAAGTGAAGTTGCCATTGCCGCAATACAGCTCCAGCAGATCATCCGGGCGATCGCCAAGGGCGTCATACGCCCAGTTGAGCATCTTCTGGTTCACCGTGCCGTTGGGTTGGGTGAACGCGCCTTCCGGCTGGCGATAGCTGAAGGTACGGCCGCCGACTTCAAGTTGCTCGACCACGTAATCGTGACCTATCACTTCGCGTTTGCCCTTCGAGCGACCGATGATGCTGACGTTCAGGTCGGCTGCCAGCTTCGACGCCGCCGCGTGCCAGTGCTCGTCCAGCGGGCGGTGGTAGCACAGGGTGATCATCGCATCGCCGGCCAGCGTGGTCAGGAACTCCACTTGGAACAGCTTGTGGCTCAGGGCTGCACTCGCTTGCCACGCCGCCTTGAGCTGCGGCATCAACTGGTTGATGCGCAGGCTTGCGATCGGGAACTCTTCGATCAGGATCGGCGTGCGTTTGTCTTCCTGGGAAAACATTGCGTAGTGGCGCTCGCCGGCTTCACGCCACAGGCGGAATTCGGCACGCAGGCGGAAGTTTTTCAGCGGCGAATCGAACACCGCAGGCTCGGGCGCACCGAACGGGGCCAGCAGATCACGCAGGCGCGTGACCTTTTCTTCGAGCTGAACGGCGTAGGCCTGGGAATCAAAAGTCATGCGTTGAACCAACCTAACTTGATCACGAACAGAATCGACAGAACCACCAACGCCGAGTTCAGCTCACGGCCACGGCCGGACAGCAACTTGATGGCGGTCCAGGAAATGAATCCGAACGCGATACCGTTGGCGATGGAGTAAGTGAATGGCATAGCCAGCGCAGTGACTACCACTGGCGCGGCAACGGTGATGTCGTCCCAGTCTATTTCCGCCAGCCCCGAGGTCATCAATACGGCGACGAACAGCAAGGCAGGTGCGGTGGCGAAGGCCGGTACGCTGGCGGCCAGTGGCGAGAAGAACAGCGCCAGCAGGAACAGAATCGCCACCACGACGGCGGTCAGGCCGGTGCGGCCACCGGCACTCACGCCGGCTGCGGATTCGATATAGCTGGTGGTGGTCGAGGTGCCCAGCAACGAGCCGGCCATGGCCGCGGTGCTGTCGGCGATCAGGGCACGACCCATTTTCGGCATGTGGCCGTCCTTGCCCATCAGGCCGGCGCGCTTGGCGACGCCGATCAGGGTGCCGGAGTTATCGAACAGATCGACGAACAGGAAGGCGAAGATCACGCTGACCAGACCAATGTCCAGTGCGCCTTTGATGTCCAGTTGCAGGAAGGTTGGCGCCAGCGACGGTGGCATCGACATCACGCCGCCGAACGGGCTGAAGCCCAGCAGGATGGAAACGATGGTCACCGACAGAATGCCGATCAGCACCGCACCGCGCACTTTCAGGGCCTCCAGGGCAACGATCAGGGCAAAGCCCAGGGTTGCGAGGATCGGCGCCGGTTGCTTCAGGTCGCCGAGGCCGACCATGGTCGCCGGGTTGCTGACGACGATGCCAGCGTTGTGCAGGGCGATCAGTGCCAGGAACAGGCCGATGCCGGCGGCAATCGCCGAACGTAGCGCCAACGGGATGCTGTTGATGATCCATTCACGGATGCGGAAGATCGACAGCAGGAAAAACATCACCGCCGAGAGGAACACCGCACCCAGCGCCACTTGCCAGGTATGGCCCATGTGCAGGACCACGGTATAGGTGAAGAAGGCGTTCAGGCCCATGCCCGGTGCCAGGGCGATCGGGTAGTTGGCGATCAGGCCCATGGTCGTCGAGCCGATGGCGGCGGCCAGACAGGTGGCGACAAACACCGCGCCCTTGTCCATGCCGGTCTCGCCGAGGATGCTCGGGTTGACGAACAGAATGTAGGCCATGGCCAAAAAGGTCGTGACGCCCGCCAGAATCTCGGTCCGCACGTTGGTGTTGTGTGCCTTGAGTTGAAACAGCCTTTCCAGCATGTCTGCTCCCCGTGGCGCGCCCGGCGCCGTGAATGTATCGACCTCAACAGCAAAGCACAGACCGCCGTAGGCGCCTGGGAATTTTCTGTGGGTCGGAAAAAGCCGCGCATCATACCAGCAGCGTAGAGCCATGGCTGCTTATGGCAGCGATCGTCGTCGATGTTTTGCCAAAAAGGGAACTGCGCCATACTGCGCGCTGTTTTTTAGGGCAGGGAAGGACGGAATATGAAGTACATGAGCACGCGCGTGGTTGCCGCATTCGCAATGTTGATCGCGTTGTTCCTGGGTGCCCAAACCGCCTTGGCAGCGACGGCTCCACCACTGAGTCAGGTCAAGGTGCTCAAGGTCGAGTCGCCCAACTGTGGCTTTGAAGATATTGCGGACAAGCAGGAGCAGACTCGTTGCGATCACCAGGGGCCGAACATCAAGGTGTATGTGCTGGAAGTCGGCTACGGTCGCGAAGCCCATGTTGCCCTGGACGGTTTCGAGGTGGATGGTACCCGGACCCCAGTCTGTGCTTTTGATACCGGCAACCTGACCGAGTGCTCAGTCGGGAAAAAAACTGTCGGCTATCTGTACATCTTCAACCTGGCAGGCAAGCAGGACGGCATCTTCACGTTCCGCAACACCTCGATCAACGCGCCGGGCAACACGATGTCGACGCAGCTTTACATCAAGTAACGGCCAGGCTCGAACAAGGGTCAGGAAAGCTGACTACGCTTTAAAGATCATTCTCTGGACCGCGCCCATGACCTTTAGAGCCCTGATTACCCTCGCCGAGGGCATCGACGATCTGCAAACCGTGACCCTGATCGATGTACTGCGCCGCGCCAAGGTTGAAGTGGTGGTGGCCAGTATCGAGTCGCGGCGCATGCTGACCTGCGCGCGCGGCACCCGCCTGACCGCCGATGCGATGCTGGTGGATTTGCTGGCCCAACCCTTCGACTTGATCGTTTTGCCCGGCGGCGCCGTAGGGGCGCAGCATTTGGCAGCCCACCAACCCCTGCAACAATTGATCAAGGACCAAGTCGCCGCCGGACGCTTGTTCGCCGGCATTGCCGAAGCGCCGGCGTTGGCGCTGCAAATTTTTGGCGTGCTGCGTCAGCGGCGCATGACCTGCCTGCCCTCCGTCAGCCATCAATTGTCGGGCTGCAACTTCGTCGATCAACCGGTGGTGGTCGATGGCAATTGCATCACCGCCCAGGGTTCGGGTGCCGCGCTGGAGTTTGCGCTGACGCTGGTGGAGCAACTCTGCGGCAAAGCCACGCGGTCGGCGGTGGCGGGGGAATTGCTTGTTTAGAAATATCAGGCGTGGACAGCAATCGGCTCGATGAGCGGTTGCTCACGCTGCTCCGCCTGCCAGAGATCGTAGTCGGTCTGAACGCCTAACCACATACGAGCTTTACCGATTCCAGCCCGCTCCAGGCGTACCGCCAGATCCGGACTGATGGGCGCATGGCCGTGCAGCACTCGCGAAAGATGCGGGCGGGCGAATCCAAGGTGTCGGGCCAGTTCGGTGACGCTGATGCCAAGCTCGGGCAATACATCCATCAAAAGTGTTTCGCCAGGGTGTGGCGGGTTGTGCATGGGCATGGTCCTGCCTCCTGTCAGTGATAGTCCAGATAGTCGACCAGTTCGATATCCGAACCAATAAAACGAAAAATAACCCGCCAGTTCCCCGAAACACTGAGTGACCAATATTCGACCAGATCGCCCTTGAGCGGATGTAATCGCCACCCCGGAAGGTCGAGGTCGTCGGGAGTCGCTGCGCGATCCATAAACTGCAGCATGCGAGCCAGACGCTTCGCATGATCTGCTCGAATCCCACGAGTCGAACCGGTTTCGTAGAAGCCACGAAGGCCTTTGTGCTGAAAGGATTTGATCATGCTCAGAGTGTAAGGCGATACATTACACTTGATGCACTATCTATGTATTGCACTTGGTCGGAGAATTTATGCTTGGTGCTGATTGCCGGCCTTTTTTGGATGCAGGTGTGGGACATTCCTGTCCCCCCTGATCAGCTTCAGGCCCTGACTTCTTCCACCGGTCCCGGTACATGCATACGGTCGCGGTTGGCCAGGGTCGGGAACAGTTTGACCCAGGCCCCGGTCACCATCAGTGTGCCGATGCCGCCCATCACCACGGCCGGTACGGTGCCGAACCAGTGGGCCGTCAAGCCAGATTCGAATTCGCCGAGCTGATTCGAAGCACCGATGAATAAACCATTCACGGCACTGACCCGACCGCGCATCTCGTCGGGGGTTTCCAACTGCACAAACGAGGCACGGATCACCATGCTGATCATGTCCGCCGCACCCAATACCACCAGCACGGCGAGGGAAAACCAGAACGAAGTCGACAGGCCGAAAGCGATGGTCGCCACACCGAATACGCCTACGGCGGTGAACATCACCCGTCCGACGTTGCGTTCCACGGCAAATCGCGCCAGAAGCAGCGACATCAGCAGTGCGCCCACCGCAGGGGCCGAACGCAGCAGGCCCAGACCCCAAGGGCCGGTCAGCAGAATATCTTTGGCGAACACCGGCAGCAGCGCAGTCGCGCCACCCAGCAAGACGGCAAACAGATCCAGGGAAATCGCCCCGAGAATATCCGGACGGCTGCGAATGAAGCGGATGCCTGCGAGCAGCGAATCCAGGGTCGCCTTGCCCTTGTTCAACGGTGTCTGCCGAGCCGGTAGGTTAAGCATCAGCGCACAGGCGATGAGGTAGAGGATCACCGTCGGGCCATACACCCAGACGCTGCCGAAGGCGTAAAGCAAACCGCCCAGCGCCGGGGCAACGATGGTGGCCGATTGCTGCGCAGATTGCGCGGCAGCAACCGCGCGCGGGAATAAAGCACTGGGCACGATGCTCGGCAGCAAGGCCTGGGTGGTTGGCATCTCGAAGGAGCGGGCGGCGCCGAGCAGGAATGCGAGGATGAAGATCATCTCCCGGGTGACATGGTCAGTCGCGCTGCCGATGGCCAGCGACAGGGCGATCAGCGCTTGCACAGACTGACAGATCGCCGCGACCTTGCGCCGGTCATAGCGATCCGCGACATGCCCGGTGTGCAGCATGAACAACACCCGCGGGGCAAATTCCACCAGACCCACCAGACCCAGATCGAGCACATTGCCGGTCAGTTGATACAGATTCCAGCCGATGGCCACGGTCAGCATTTGAAAACCGCTGGCGGTAAATACCCGAGCCAGCCAGAACGCGATAAAAGGGCGGTGATGACGTAACAGCAGGGGCGCTTGGCTGGGCATCTGAAGGCAAGTCTGGGTGAGGGGAAGGGCGAGATTATCACCAACCTGTAACCGGGAGTTGCGAGCACGGAAAATTTAGTTAGCTAGACACCGATCCCACAGAACATACAAATCTCTCTGTGGTGAGGGAGCTTGCTCCCGCTGGGATGCGAAGCAGCCCCGAACCTGCTACCCCATACCACAGGCACATCGCGTTACCCCGTTTTACGACTGCTGCGCAGCCGAGCGGGAGCAAGCTCCCTCGCCACAGGGAATGCATTGCAGCGCATGACCAAACCCGTGAGGCAACCTGTCACGCGGCAATAGACCACACCGTCCATCGGCAAAAATGCGACTACTCTTTCAACGTTGCTTGATCCAGATCAAGACCCTTCGTGGAAATGATCCGGTGGCCAGATGGCCAGATTCCCTACGTTGTGATGATGGTAGAAAAAGAACGAGTTCAAATTCGCCACACTCCATAACCGTGGGGGCAGTGGGTGCAGGCCGCAAGCCTTCAGCCAGTATTACCTGACAGAGGAAGACTTATGTTCGGTTTGGAGGCACTTGATCTCGCCCGGATTCAGTTCGCGTTCACCATTTCGTTCCACATCCTGTTCCCGGCCATCACCATTGGTCTGGCGAGTTACCTGGCGGTACTCGAAGGCCTGTGGCTGAAGACGCACAACGACACTTACCGCGATCTGTACCATTTCTGGTCGAAGATCTTTGCCGTCAACTTCGGCATGGGTGTGGTGTCCGGCCTGGTCATGGCCTATCAGTTCGGCACCAACTGGAGCCGCTTCTCGGATTTCGCCGGTTCCGTGACCGGGCCGTTGCTGACCTACGAGGTACTCACCGCGTTCTTCCTCGAAGCCGGTTTCCTCGGCGTTATGCTGTTTGGCTGGAACAGGGTCGGGCGCAAGCTGCACTTCTTCGCCACGGTCATGGTCGCCATCGGTACCCTGATTTCCACCTTCTGGATTCTCGCCTCCAACAGCTGGATGCAGACCCCGCAGGGCTACGAAATCGTCAACGGCCAAGTCATTCCAGTGGACTGGCTGGCGATTATCTTCAACCCGTCGTTCCCCTACCGGTTGATGCACATGGCTACGGCGGCGTTCGTCGCTACCGCCTTCTTCGTTGGTTCGTCGGCGGCCTGGCATTTGTTGCGCGGCAAGGACAACCCGGCCATCCGCACCATGCTCTCGATGGCCATGTGGATGGCGCTGATCGTGGCGCCGATCCAAGCCGTCATCGGTGACTTCCACGGCCTCAATACCCTCGAGCACCAGCCGGCGAAAATCGCTGCGATTGAAGGTCACTGGGAAAATGTCGGCGATGAACCGACCCCATTGATCCTGTTCGGCTGGCCGGACATGAAAGCCGAAAAGACCAAATTTGCGGTCGAGATTCCGTACCTGGGCAGCTTGATCCTGACCCACACCCTGGACAAACAAGTGCCGGCGCTCAAGGAGTTCCCGCCTGAAGACCGGCCGAATTCGACCATCGTGTTCTGGTCGTTCCGGGTCATGGTCGGCCTGGGTTTCCTGATGATCTTCACCGGTTTGTGGAGCCTGTGGCTGCGCAAGCGCGACACGCTGTATACCTCGCGTCCGTTCCTGTACCTGGCGCTGTGGATGGGCCCATCCGGCCTGATCGCGATTCTCGCCGGCTGGTTCACCACTGAGATTGGCCGCCAGCCGTGGGTGGTCTACGGCTTGATGCGCACGGCGGATGCGTCCTCCGGGCACAGTTTCGTGCAGATGAGCATCACCTTGATCATGTTCGTTGTGGTGTATTTCGCGCTGTTCGGTGCCGGTCTTGGCTACATGATGCGCCTGGTGCGCAAAGGGCCGAAGATCGACGAAGGCAAAGAAACCAACGAGGGTGGTCCTGGCCAGAAACGCACGCCGGCCCGTCCGCTGTCCGCTGCCGACGACAATGGTGACGCTGATCACAACAACAGCCTGACCAAGGAGATTTGAATCATGGGTATTGATCTTCCGCTGATCTGGGCCGTGATCATCATCTTCGGCATCATGATGTACGTGGTCATGGACGGTTTCGACCTGGGGATCGGGATTCTCTTCCCGTTCATCAAGGGCAAGACCGACCGTGACGTGATGATGAACACCGTCGCCCCGGTCTGGGACGGCAACGAAACCTGGTTGGTATTGGGTGGCGCGGCATTGTTCGGCGCCTTCCCGCTGGCCTATTCGGTGGTGCTCTCGGCGTTGTACCTGCCGCTGATTTTCATGCTGATCGGGTTGATTTTCCGTGGCGTGGCCTTTGAGTTCCGCTTCAAGGCCAAGGACGCCAAGCGCCATCTATGGGACAAGGCATTCATCGGTGGCTCGATCGCCGCCACCTTCTTCCAGGGTGTGGCATTGGGTGCGTTCATTGATGGGCTGCCGGTGGTCAATCGGCAGTTTGCCGGTGGCTCACTTGACTGGCTGACACCGTTCACGATGTTCTGTGGCGCGGCGCTGGTGGTGGCTTACGCATTGCTCGGCTGCACCTGGCTGATCATGAAGACCGAGGGCAAGCTGCAGGAACAGATGCATGACCTGGCACGACCATTGGCCTTCGTGTTGCTGGCGGTGATTGGCATCGTCAGCATCTGGACGCCGTTGGCCCACGCCGAGATCGCCGCACGCTGGTTCACCCTGCCTAATCTGTTCTGGTTCCTGCCGGTGCCGATTCTGGTGCTGGTAACTTTGTACGGTCTGATTCGCGCGGTGGCTCGCAATGCGCATTACACGCCATTCCTGTTGACCCTGGTGCTGATCTTCCTCGGCTACAGCGGTCTGGGTATCAGCCTGTGGCCGAACATCGTGCCGCCGTCGATCTCGATCTGGGACGCTGCCGCACCGCCGCAGAGCCAGGGCTTCATGCTGGTGGGCACGCTGTTCATCATCCCGTTCATCCTGGGTTACACCTTCTGGAGCTACTACGTGTTCCGCGGCAAGGTCACCCATGAAGACGGTTACCACTAGCCCATACGAATACGGCGCAAGGTTGATACCTGCGCCGTTGCAGAGGAGAACGCGATGATGGCTGGCAGACCTGATTTGCAGGAAATCGAAGCCGCAGAGAAAAAGCCGCTTTGGCAACGACTCGGCTGGCTGGCGTTGATCTGGGCCGGCAGCGTTGGGGCACTGTTCATCGTGGCCACGCTGATGCGCATGTTCATGAATGCCGCGGGCCTGAGCACCCACTGAAATTCCCATCCCGTTGCCTTGCGGCACGGATTTTTAACCCTCCTGCGACGGAGGGTTTTTTTTGCCTGCTTTTATTTGCGTGCCTTGAGAATCACGAACTTGGGAGTAGCGGCTACTTGTTCGACGCCGCGGAACAGCCGCGCAAGCTTGCTGTGATAGCCCAGATGACGGTTGCCGACGATGTACAGCGCGCCGCCCACCACCAGCGCTTCGCGCGCTTGCTGGAACATCCGCCAGGCCAGGAAATCGCCGACCACTTGCTGTTGGTGGAATGGCGGATTGCACAGCACCACGTCGAGGGATTGGGGTTCCTGCCCCGCCAAACCATCGCCAGCACGCACGATCACGTCACGATCACCCAGCGCCGCGCGCCAGTTTTCAGCCGCCGATTGCACGGCCATGAACGACTCGTCCACCAGTGTGTAGCGGGCCTCAGGATTCTGCAGGGCACTGGCGATCGCCAACACGCCGTTGCCACACCCCAGATCGGCGACCCGAGCTGCGCCCAGGTTCTTCGGCAGGTGCGGCAAAAAGGCCCGCGTGCCGATATCCAGCCCTTCGCGGCAGAACACATTGGCATGATTGAGCAGTTCGATGGCAGGTTCGTCGAGCCGATAGCGGGTCGGATAGGGAGACACAGCAGGTGCTTTGGCTTCTGGCGTGGCGATCAGCAGCCGCGCCTTCTTCACGGCCAGTGAGGCTTGCACCGGGCCGATGTAGCGCTCCAGCAGATCACCCGCGGCGCGTGGCAGATGCTTGACCATCGCGGCGGCAATCACTTGAGCACCGGGAGCCAATTGACCGTGTAGCCGGATCAGTTGCTCTTCCAGCAGCGCCAGGGTTTTCGGTACTCGAATCAATACCCGGTCAAACGGCCCGATGAACGCTTCGCTGGCAGGCACCTTCGGGACCGCATCAAACGGCTGGTCGTTGCGCATGAGGTTCTTTTCGAGCCCCTGAAAGGCCAGGAATGAATCGCCGCTGCTGGTCACCCGGACCTTGCCCGCCAGGCTGGCGGCCAATGCGCCGAAGCTGTCGTTGAGTACCAGTACGCGAGTATCTGCTGTCGGTAGTTGCTCGGCCAGATGATTGAGCAGGTATTCGTCCGCAGCATCAAACGCTTGCAGCGGTTCGCTCTGCTGTTCTGGCTGGCGGATCAGGTCGAGTTGAGCGAAGGGTGTTTGGAGCAGGGGCATGAGGCGGTGGCTCTGGTAATCAACGGGGGGCCGCCGCTTCGGGGCGTTGTAGCGGGCGGAACCATCCGAGCGGACAGCGTCGTGGAACTTTCCACGGCATCACTCAGAACGGATCGCAATGGTACGTTTTTTTCGTCCGGATTACTCGCAGGGATTCTCTCATTCGAACAGTTTCAGATAACCCCCGATCTTGCTGCGCTGATCACCGCTGCAATCTTGTTGTTGACGCCAAATTTGCGGATAGCGCCCTTTATATGGAAATTTACTGTGCTTTCACTCAGCCTGAGGATGATTGCGATCTCGCATGCCGTCTTGCCGACGGCTGAATATTTCAGCACTTCGACTTCTCTGCATGATAAATGCACCGTGACCGGCTTCTGCGAGGGCGCACGCAGGTCTTTCGCGACAAGACCGTGCAGATGACGGCCAATAAACATCGCGTAGCCCAGATTTTTGTACAGTTCATATGCGGTAATCGGGCAATGGGTTCTGGCCACGCTCAGCATGCTGCAAAGCCCGTTCTTATCATGAACGGATTGGGACCAACCGTAGTGCAACCCCTGGCTTTTTTGCGCTTGCCACAGCCTGGGTGTTTTTGAATAGCTTTCTTCTTGCCAGAGAATCGGCACTTCGGACTCATGGCAGTGGGCTAGTATTGGATCAATCGCATCGTAATGCTCGTTTTGATATTTCGTGTTCCATTCACTAGGGTAATTATTCAGATTTATCTTATGGAGGTGTGCTCCTGTTGTTGGGGATGTTATTGAAAATGCACAAAATTTAAAGCCCATATTTTTAACGAGGTTAAGCGATATCTCGTACGCGGTCTCTATTTTTTGAGCACAAGAAAGCTGTGTTATCTGTGACTCCTTCCACGCTTTCATTTGGTAACTCCAGGCGGACTTTCTTGGGGGGGTGCCGATTGGATCCAAGATCCGGCACGTCCCAGAGTGTAGGAGAATTCTTACATGGATGCTGAACTATTTTGTTCTTTAAAAAAGCGTGGAGCGGCATAACGGGTCTTAGCTATTTTATGTGCAAAGACAAAGTCCCAACCTTCATGTGTTTGTTTTAATTGTTGTACAAGTTTTATAACTTGGATGAAAGACATTACAAATCATCGGTGTTTACACCGCCTGCTTTGCGGGACACTGGCGTTATCTGTTGAATGGAGCGACCCATGACTGCCAGTGCAGAAAAATTCACTCGCCAGACGCTGCTTGACGTCCAGCCATTGACTCCCAATCTGTTTACTCTGCGGACCACAAGGGATCCGGGCTTTCGTTTTCGCGCTGGGCAATTTGCCCGTTTGGGCGTGACCAAAGCAGACGGCAGCACGGTGTGGCGGGCTTATTCCATGGTCTCTTCGCCCTATGACGAGTTCCTCGAATTCTTCTCTATTGTTGTACCGGGAGGGGAATTCACCAGTGAACTGAGTCGGCTGGAAGCTGGCGCTACGCTGCTGGTCGACCGTCAGGCCTTCGGTTATCTGACGCTGGATCGCTTCGTCGATGGCCGTGATCTCTGGTTGTTATCCACAGGCACGGGCGTGGCGCCGTTTCTGTCGATCCTGCAGGATTTCGAAGTGTGGGAAAAATTCGAACGAATCATCCTGGTCTACAGCGTGCGCGAAGCGCGGGAGCTTGCGTACCAGGAACTGATTGCGGGGCTGGTGCAGCGCGACTATCTCACCGAGTACGTGCACAAACTGCAATTCATTCCCACCGTCACCCGCGAACAGCATCCGGGTGCCTTGAATGGGCGGATCACCAGACTCCTGGAAAATGGCGAACTGGAACAGACGGCCGGTGTAGCGCTGACAGCCGAGCATTCACGGGTGATGCTCTGCGGTAACCCACAGATGATCGATGAGACGCGCAAGCTATTGAAACAGCGGGACATGCACTTGAGCCTTAGCCGCCGACCTGGCCAAGTGGCGGTGGAAACCTACTGGTAAACAAACGGCGCCCCGAAGGCGCCGTTTCTCTGGGCAATCAGCGATCAGGGCCGATTGTTCTGAGCCTTGAGCAGATCGCGGATCTCGCTCAGCAGTTCTTCTTCCTTGGTCGGAACCGGCGGCAGGGTTGGCGCAACGGCCTCTTCGCGTTTCAGACGGTTGATAGCCTTGACGCCCATGAAGATCGCGAAGGCAACGATGATGAAGTCGATCATGCTCTGGATGAACTTGCCGTACGCCAGCACCACTGCCGGGACATTACCGTTGGCAGCCTTGAGCGTAATGGCCAGGTCACTGAAGTCCACCCCACCGATCAGCAAGCCGATTGGCGGCATCACCACATCGCCGACAAACGAAGAAACGATTTTGCCGAAGGCAGCGCCGATGATGATACCGACGGCCATGTCGACCACATTACCTTTGACCGCGAAGGCCTTGAACTCACTTATCACGCCCATAGGTTATTTCCTTGTTACAGATGAGGTTGGTGAACGCAGTGTAAATCAGCAAAACGTCCCTTGCTTGAAACGCCTTCTTACAATGCCCGTGTCTATCGACACATCTTCCAGCAATTAGTTTACAAAATGCCACTATTCGCGCGCGTCTACCCGCTCTAGACCGGGCTTTCCAGAACCTTTTGGCTATCGCCCCGGTACTGGATTTCTATTTATGTTTTGGCCTTTGGGTCACTAGCCTCTGTGGTGCGCACCAGGATGCGCTTAATAAAACCAGAGGAAACTTCCATGACAACTCCCCTTGGCCTCGGGGCTTTTCCCCTCCGTCGAACCTTCGGCGTTCTGACCGTCAGCCTGCTGTCCTTCTCCATCAATGCTGCGACATTGACCCGTGATAACGGTGCCGCTGTCGGCGACAACCAGAACTCGCAAACCGCCGGCGCGACCGGGCCGGTGCTGTTGCAAGACGTACAGTTGATCCAGAAGCTCCAGCGTTTCGACCGTGAACGCATTCCCGAGCGCGTGGTGCACGCCCGTGGCACCGGCGCCCATGGCACGTTTACCGT
This sequence comes from Pseudomonas sp. DF5, assembly GCF_058148225.1. NCBI lineage: Bacteria > Pseudomonadati > Pseudomonadota > Gammaproteobacteria > Pseudomonadales > Pseudomonadaceae > Pseudomonas > Pseudomonas sp. DF5. The sequence continues at coordinate 120,085 of NZ_JBYVYM010000012.1, read as the reverse complement.
GACCGACGATCTCAGTGACTTGACCAAGGCCAAAGTATTCGCCGGCGGCCAGAGCACGCCGGTATTTGTGCGCTTCTCCGCGGTGGTCCATGGCAACCATTCGCCGGAAACCCTGCGTGACCCACGGGGGTTCGCCACCAAGTTCTACACCGCGGACGGTAACTGGGACCTGGTCGGCAACAATTTCCCGACCTTCTTCATCCGGGACGCCATCAAGTTCCCGGACATGGTCCATGCCTTCAAGCCGGACCCGCGCACCAACCTTGACGACGACTCCCGTCGTTTCGATTTCTTCTCTCATGTTCCTGAAGCCACTCGCACCTTGACCGAGCTGTATTCCAACTCCGGCACCCCGGCCAGTTATCGGGAGATGGACGGCAACGGTGTACATGCCTACAAGTTGGTTAATGCCAAAGGTGATGTTCACTATGTGAAATTTCACTGGAAAAGTTTGCAGGGGATAAAAAATCTCGATCCCAAGGAAGTTAGCAGCGTTCAAGGTAAAGACTACAGTCATATGACCAATGACTTGGTCGCCCATATTAACAAGGGGGACTTTCCGAAGTGGGACTTGTACGTCCAGGTTATAAATCCTCAAGATTTGTCCAGGTTTGATTTCGATCCATTGGACGCCACTAAAGTCTGGCCGGGTGTTCCTGAGCGAAAAGTTGGACAAATGGTGTTGAACCGTAATCCGGCGAATGTATTCCAGGAAACCGAACAAGTGGCGATGGCGCCGGCCAACTTGGTTCCGGGTATTGAACCTTCGGAAGACCGCTTATTGCAGGGGCGAGTGTTTTCGTATGCCGATACCCAACTGTATCGCCTGGGAGCCAATGCTCTGCAGTTGCCGATCAACGCACCGAAAATCGCCGTGAACAACGGTAATCAGGATGGTGCGATGAACATCGGCGCCAGCAGCACGGGGGTGAATTACCAGCCGAGCCGTCTGCTGCCCCGTGAGGAGCCGCAAACCGCGCGTTACAGCCAGTCGACCCTGTCGGGCAGCACGCAGCAGGCGAAGATTCAGCGTGAGCAGAACTTCAAGCAGGCCGGCGATCTGTATCGCTCGTTCAACCAGAAGGAACGTCAGGACCTGATCGACAGCTTCGGCGGCTCGCTGGCCACCACCGATGACGAGAGCAAGCACATCATCCTGTCCTTCCTGTACAAGGCCGACCCGGAATACGGGACAGGCGTAACCAAAGTGGCCAAGGGTGATCTGGCCCGGGTCAAGGCGTTGGCGGCCAAACTGGTCGACTGATCTATCTGCCTGAAGCGGGGCCTCGTACGGGGTCCCGTCTGACCAAGGAGTCCCGCCATGCGTTTTTATCTGTCTGTGTTTCTGGCGTGCGTGTCGTTCGGTGTATTTGCCGGGCCTGACGCGCAAGTCTCGAAGGACCCCGAGGCGCTGAAAGCGCAATTACAGGATTACTATTTCGATGCCGCCCGAAGGGGGGATGTGCCGATGCTCGAGACCTTCATCGAGGCCGGCTATCCCCTCGACACCCGCGACAGCAAGGGGTACACCGCGCTGATTCTGGCCGCTTATCACGGCCAGAGTGCCGCCGTGGAGCGCTTGCTCGCGGCTGGTGCGGACGCCTGCGCTCAGGATCAACGCGGCAATACCGCGCTGATGGGCGCGATTTTCAAAGGCGAAGTGCAGATCGCTCGTACCCTGCTGGCCGCCAATTGCAGCCCCGACCAACGCAACGGCGCCGGGCAGACTGCCGCAATGTATGCCGGGTTGTTCAAGCGCGTCGAGTTGCTCGACGCACTCAAGGCCAAAGGGGCGGACCTGAACGCCGAGGATCCGTTGGGCAACAGTGCCGCGCGTCTGGCCAGCGGTGAAATCCGCACGGCGGCGCCGCGCTGATCCGCGTCAGCTGAGCTATCATCGCGGTTTTTGCCGGGAGTTCAGATGGCCAAGGCCAAGCGCATGTACGGCTGCACCGAGTGTGGCTCAACCTTCCCCAAGTGGGCCGGCCAGTGCGGCGAATGCGGGGCCTGGAACACGCTGACCGAAACCATGGTGGAGAGTGGCGGCGCCGCAGCCCCCAGCGGTCGCACCGGTTGGACCGGCCAGCAGGCGCAGATCAAAACCCTGGCCGAAGTCAGCGTCGAAGAGATTCCGCGTTTCTCCACGGCGTCCAGTGAGCTGGATCGTGTTTTGGGCGGCGGCTTGGTGGATGGCTCGGTGGTGCTGATCGGTGGTGACCCTGGCATCGGCAAATCGACCATTTTGTTGCAAACCTTGTGTAACCTCGCCAAGAGCATGCCGGCGTTGTATGTCACCGGCGAAGAGTCCCAGCAACAAGTGGCCATGCGTGCCCGGCGGCTGGGCTTGCCTCAGGATCAACTGCGGGTGATGACTGAAACCTGCATTGAAACCATCATTGCCACCGCCCGGCAGGAAAAGCCCAAGGTGATGGTGATCGACTCGATTCAAACGATCTTCACCGAGCAACTGCAGTCGGCACCGGGTGGTGTCTCCCAGGTGCGCGAAAGTGCGGCATTGCTGGTGCGTTATGCCAAGCAAAGCGGCACGGCGATTTTCCTCGTGGGCCATGTCACTAAAGAAGGTGCGCTGGCCGGCCCCCGAGTGCTGGAGCACATGGTCGACACCGTTCTGTATTTCGAAGGCGAATCCGATGGGCGCCTGCGTTTGCTGCGGGCGGTGAAAAACCGGTTCGGCGCGGTCAACGAATTGGGCGTGTTCGGCATGACCGACAAAGGCCTGAAAGAAGTCTCCAACCCTTCAGCGATTTTCCTGACACGCGCCCAGGAAGAAGTCCCGGGCAGCGTGGTCATGGCCACGTGGGAAGGCACCCGGCCGATGCTAGTGGAAGTCCAGGCGCTGGTGGACGACAGCCATCTGGCCAACCCGCGTCGGGTGACGCTCGGTCTGGATCAGAATCGCCTGGCCATGTTGTTGGCGGTTTTGCACCGCCACGGCGGCATCCCGACCCACGATCAGGACGTGTTCCTCAACGTGGTCGGCGGAGTGAAGGTCCTGGAAACCGCTTCTGATCTGGCGCTGATGGCGGCGGTCATGTCCAGTTTGCGCAACCGGCCGCTGCCGCACGATCTGCTGGTGTTTGGCGAAGTCGGGTTGTCGGGTGAAGTACGCCCGGTACCGAGTGGCCAGGAGCGCTTGAAAGAGGCGGCCAAGCACGGCTTCAAACGCGCCATCGTACCCAAGGGCAACGCGCCGAAAGAGCCGCCGCCGGGGTTGCAGATTATCGCCGTGACGCGCCTGGAACAGGCCCTCGACGCACTGTTCGAATAAACCGTAAACGGGACACAAACCCTGTGGGAGCGAGCAGGCTCGCTCCCACAATGGAAGGGGGAGGCCTTCAGGCTTCGATCAGGGCACCCAATTCGCGCTCTAGTTCCCGGGGATCGCCCAGGTTGAACTCAATCAACCGCCGCAGGCGCTCGATGGATTCCAGGCTGATGTGTTTGCAGACGAACCCGAGCTGGCCATGGTCATCGTGGGTCAGTTGCACATCCATCTTGATGGCGAGGTCATCGTTGAGATGAATGTCGACCAAAAAATGCCATTCCCGATTACCCAGCCATGGCTCGGGCTTCTCGACCAGCAGTCCCTTGAGCGACAGGTCAATCAGCCGCACCGGCCAGGTGAATTCCCCTTGGCTCAGCTCGGTTCGTGCATCGAACGCAATACGTCTGAAGCGGCGGCGATCGGCAGGTTGTTCGCTCATGGCGCAATCCTCGTAAAGGTTCGCTGACTATAGACCTGCATTGCCGAAGGCTGCCAGCACAGTGATGGCTCTAGACTGATGTCGAACTATGGTCTTTGCCGCCAGTAGCGCTAAACTCGAGATGGCTGTCTTTCTTGTCCACTCTGGCTGGAATCATAAAATGAAAAATAATAATAGCCCGCTACGCCACTTACCCTGGCTGCTGCTGGCAGTCGTAGGAGCGTGCGCCCTGGGCGTAGTGGCATTGCGTCGAGGCGAGGCGATCAACGCCTTGTGGATCGTGGTCGCCGCCGTGGCCATTTATCTGGTCGCGTATCGCTACTACAGCCTGTTCATCGCTAACAATGTGATGCAACTCGATTCGCGTCGGGCTACCCCCGCCGTGCTCAATAATGATGGTCTGGACTACGTGCCGACCAACAAACACATCCTTTTCGGTCACCACTTCGCAGCCATCGCCGGCGCGGGGCCGCTGGTCGGTCCGGTGTTGGCGGCGCAGATGGGGTATCTGCCCGGTACGCTGTGGCTGATTGCCGGCGTGGTGTTGGCCGGTGCGGTTCAGGACTTCATGGTCCTGTTCATGTCCACCCGCCGCAACGGCCGTTCCCTGGGCGACATGGTCCGTGAAGAAATGGGCCGCATCCCCGGGACCATCGCGCTGTTTGGCTGCTTCCTGATCATGATCATCATCCTCGCGGTGCTGGCGCTGATCGTGGTCAAGGCACTGGCCGAAAGCCCTTGGGGCATCTTCACGGTGATGGCGACCATTCCGATCGCGATGTTCATGGGCATCTACATGCGCTACATCCGCCCGGGCCGCATCGGTGAAATCTCGGTGATCGGCGTGCTTTTGCTGCTGGGTTCGATCTGGCTGGGCGGGCAGATCGCCGCTGACCCGGTCTGGGCCAAGGCGTTCAGCTTTACCGGCGTGCAAATCACCTGGATGCTGATCGGCTACGGCTTCGTGGCGGCGGTGTTGCCGGTGTGGTTGATTCTGGCGCCACGTGACTACCTGTCGACCTTCCTCAAAATCGGCACCATCGTCGCACTGGCGATCGGTATTCTGATCACCATGCCCGAGCTGAAAATGCCGGCATTGACCCAGTTCATCGACGGCACCGGGCCGGTGTGGAAGGGTGGGCTGTTCCCGTTCCTGTTCATCACCATCGCCTGTGGCGCAGTGTCGGGTTTCCATGCGCTGATCTCCTCCGGCACCACGCCGAAGCTGCTGGATAACGAAGTCAACGCTCGCTACATCGGTTACGGCGGCATGCTGATGGAATCCTTCGTGGCGATCATGGCGATGGTGGCCGCTTCGGTGATCGAACCGGGCGTGTACTTCGCCATGAACAGTCCGGCGGCGGTCGTCGGCGGTGATGTGGTGGCGGTGGCACAAGCCGTCAGCAACTGGGGTTTTGCGATTACTCCGGAAGCCCTGCAAGCAGTGGCCAAGGACATCGGTGAAACCACCGTCCTGGCCCGTGCCGGTGGTGCGCCGACGCTGGCGGTCGGTATCGCGCAGATTCTGCACAGCGTGCTGCCGGGTGAAAACACCATGGCGTTCTGGTACCACTTTGCGATCCTGTTCGAAGCGCTGTTCATCCTCACCGCGGTCGACGCCGGTACCCGTGCCGGACGTTTCATGCTGCAGGACTTGCTCGGCTCCTTCGTACCGGCGCTGAGACGCACCGAATCCTGGACCGCCAACCTGATCGCCACCGCCGGTTGTGTGGCGATGTGGGGCTACCTGCTGTACCAAGGCGTGATCGATCCGCTGGGTGGCATCAACACCTTGTGGCCGCTGTTCGGTATCTCCAACCAGATGCTGGCTGGTATCGCGTTGATGCTGGCAACTGTCGTGCTGATCAAAATGAAACGCCAACGCTACATCTGGGTCACCATGCTGCCAGCCGTGTGGCTGCTGATCTGCACCACCACCGCAGGCTTCATCAAGCTGTTCGATGCCAACCCGGCGATCGGTTTCCTGTCGCTGGCGAAGAAGTACAGCGATGCCCTGGCCGGTGGGCAGATCCTTGCGCCTGCCAAGAGCATCGAGCAGATGCAGCACGTGATCTACAACGCTTATACCAACGCAACGCTGACCGCACTGTTCCTGTTCGTGGTGTTCAGCATCCTGTTCTATGCGCTCAAGGTCGGCATTGCCGCCTGGGGCACCAAAGAACGCACGGATAAAGAGTCGCCATTCCAGGCTCAGCCGGATGCGTAACCTGAGGATTGCACCATGTTCAATGACCTGAGTCGCCTCGGTAAATACCTCGGTCAGGCCGCGCGCCTGATGGTCGGCATGCCCGACTACGACACTTACGTCGAGCATATGCGAACCAAACACCCGGACAAACCGGTGATGAGTTACGAGGCGTTCTTTCGCGAGCGCCAGGAGGCTCGTTACGGTGGCAAGGGTGGACCGAAGTGCTGTTGATGTTTGCGGTTTAGGCAACACACCACTGTAGGGGCACGGCTTGCCGGCGAAAGCGATCTTCGGGATGCTTTCGCCGGCAAGCCGTGCCCCTACCGTTTTTTTGCGTCCGGGAGACCTTATTTTGTTAGCGCCAATCCCTGTCACGATCCTCAGCGGCTTTCTCGGCGCTGGTAAAACCACCTTGCTGCGCCACCTGCTCAAAGCCGAGCACGGCCTGAAAATCGCCGTGATCGAAAACGAGTTCAGTGACGCCGGCATCGACACCCAGCTGTTGGGCGACGAGCCCGTGCAAGTGATGACGCTGTCCAACGGCTGCGTCTGCTGCACCATCCACACCGATTTGACCAAAGCGCTGTACTTGCTGCTCGAACGCCTGGACAGTGGCGAAATCGCTTTCGACCGCCTGGTGATCGAATGCACCGGTCTGGCCGACCCGGCCCCGGTGGCGCAAACCTTTTTCATCGATGAAGAACTGCGTGAGCGTTACATCCTCGACGGCATCATCACCCTGGTGGACGCGGCCCACGCCGAGCTGCACCTGACCCAGACCATCGCCCAGGCGCAGATCGGTTTTGCCGACCGCTTGTTGGTGAGCAAGCGTGACCTGGTGGATGAGTCGACCTTCACTGCCCTCAGCGAACGCCTGACTCGCATCAACCGTCGTGCACCGATTCGTGTGGTTGACCACGGCAAGATTGATCTGGCCGAGCTGCTCGATGTGCGTGGCTTCAACCTCAATGCCGACCTCGGTGGTGGTGTGAGTTTACGCCCGGTGAGCAAGGCGCCCTCTATCGATCGCATTTCCAGTCTGGTGCTGCGCACCGACAAGCCGCTGGATATCGACAAACTCAGTGAGTTCATGAATCAACTGCTGGAAGACCATGGCAAGCAATTGCTGCGCTACAAGGGCGTGCTGAACATTGCCGGCGAGGACCGGCGGCTGGTGTTTCAAGGAGTTTTGAAACTCTATGGTTTTGACTGGGACACCGAATGGGCCGAGGGAGAGAGGCGCGATAGCGTGATGGTGTTTATTGCCGATGACTTGCCGGAAGAGAAGATTCGGGCAGGTTTTGCCAAGCTTTGATCAGGCCGTTTTTCACATAAAAACCGGCCTGAGTGATCGCCGGTTTTTTGGGGCTGCCGTTGTCGGGTGTGCCTATGCTGGCACGCTGAAGTCGAGCGACAGTATGTTGGGAATCGTCGGGTCAATGGAATACAGCAAGGCATAGCCGACACCTGATATCCCCGTCAGTAGACTGATATCGGGAACCTGATCGCTGCTGAGAAAATTGCCCTCGAAAAAGTTATGGGCGACTTGTTCAAATGCTTTTTCAACTCTGGTGACGCCCTCGTGATTGCCTGAATCCCGGTACCAATCGTACAAGCAGATCAGATTGCCAAAGTCACCATGACACAAGCTATAACCGCTCCCAAGGCCATGACGCCAGAGATTGCTCTCGCACCTGGAAATATCCTCATCCACTTTCTGTCTGGTTGATGTCTCCAGGACATCTCCCATCGACTTCAAGAGCTGTCGCCTGGCAATCAGAATTCCACCATCTCCGTGGCACCACTTGGTCAAATGCCCAGGGTTCTCCTTGTCTCTCAAGTCCAGCCAGAACCCGTCGCGAGTCAACCGGTTTTCGCTCTCGAACACCTCAATGGCCAAGGGCACCAGAGACTTGTCGTAAGTCACGTCATAGGCCTTGCACAAGGCGTGGATCACTCCTGAGAGCCCGTGGGACAGGCCCGTCAAAATGACAGATTGATCGTTGCGTCGGAAAAAACGGCCCTCTTCAATGACGAGCTCACTTTTTATGTAATCGACCATACGCCTGATGGCTGATAGTAGATCTTCTCGCGGATTCAATGCATAGACATTCGCCATTAGCGTCACCGCGCCGCAGCAGCCCGACAGAAAGTCAAAGTCATAATCCTCAGGAGGGACTTCTATTATTCTGGTCAGTAAATTTTCAAGTGTATCGTTATATGTTTGATCTCCGGTGATCTGCTGGCGGCTCAAGAGGAGAGAGATATAAGAGCCCAGCCCATGAAAGGCACTGACACTCGAATCGCTCTTGAAGTAACCAAACGATTCGGCCAGTGAGTGCAGCACTCGATCGGCGCAGGTCAAATAATGAGGCGTTCGGCTTACTTTGAATAGACTCAGATAAAACAGCCCAACCCCGGCGATTCCGGAATACAGGCCATTACCCATAGGGGAAAGGTATTTTTTATGCGTCGTGGGGTGTGTATGAAAAGATAGCCATCTAATGTCCGCGCCCGTACTCGTCACCGCGAGTTCCTCGACGCGGGAAGCAATTTTGATGATGTTTTCAAGGCGATCAGTCTGTGACGTATGCTCACTTTCCGTATGAGTATGCGTGAGATTAAGAGGTTGAAGGTCATTTGGCTTGGGAAACAGACATGTTTCGAGAATAGTGCGCTGCAATGCTTTATCCGCTAGAGACAAGCTGTCCATTTTTTTCAGGCAGCTTTCGTAGGGCGGCTTTACTTGAGGTGTCTCGACTTTTTCACCGTGTGCATTCACTAGATAACGGGACGTGAGGGGCATGGTAAAACACGGAATGCTTAACCTTTGCAGGTCCATTATTTCATGTCGGGGAATACCTATTGCAACGTAAGCATCTTTCAAATCTTTCCACAGGGTGGCGAGTAAAAGCTCTCTATCGAGCATGTTTTGCATAAAGCGTGGATGACGGCTCAGTCCGATAAAGTCTGCATAACGTTGGGTGTTTTTCACCAGTACACGGGTCGCGAGCTGCTCTGCAGATTGTTCAAGCATTCGAGCAATTGTTTGTCGGTGGGTCATCAACGCATCGTAGGCAAATTCAAAGCCCTTAAAGAACGCTTCTTTATAATGCTCCAGCCCTTTTCGCTCATCGGCCAGTAAAGGTAGGTGCTTTTGCTGTAGGCAATGTTCTGTATTGATTTTGCGCAAATGGTAAAAGCCGTTTTCATGAACGAGCGACTTGCCAGTGGAGATGAATCGCTCTTGTCGTGTCAGCCCGCTCAAGTCGTTACCTGAACCTTGCGCGAAAGGTACAAAGCCGCTGGAAAAAACTGAATGCCGGGTCGACGTAAATGCCTTGAACAGAGCGGAATCAGCTGGCAAGTCATAAAGCAGGTCGCTGATAGATGCCGTAAACAAACATTCCAGGTCAATCATGACCGGGTTACTTCCACGCGCAATAATGTTTTCGTGATGAAAGTCGATACCGTTCAACGCATGGATAACGGCGATTTGTGCTCCCATTTTTTGGTAGAACAGTTCTACCTCCGCCAGGTTTTCACAGGGTAGGTTCTCGATTACCTCTATCCAGCTATGTTTTCCGCGACTGAGAATTCTTGGCGAATAAATAGAAAAACACTCAGCGCCTGTCTGCTTATGCAGTTCACCAAGGAGACGATTGAAGAATACTGCCTCTTGGCTCGCCCTTGGTTTGTACACCAGGGACATTGCACCGACCTCAACCCGACAAACCGTTTCGCCGCGGCCATGCGGGTCTCCCAGACCAAATTCGATGGCGCTTATTTTATCGCTGGGGATTGAAAACTCGTTTCGCATAGATTCAGCGTCGGCAGCGAAGTCGAGAATGACGGTATACAAATAGTCAATGGCATCCTCCAGCAACCCAAACAATAAACTGGCCAACACCGGATAGGCTTCAAAAAATGCGCTCAGCGAAAGAGTTCTCAATTGCTGGCTGAGTTCAGGCAGTTCAATATTGTTGCCCTGCGCAATCTGTGTGTTCAAGTAGTGAACAAGACTCTGTTCGGCGGTGCGGCTGATTCTGTCTATTACAAAGTGTTCAGCGCTTGAAAGTAACGTTTGCTCACAGATGTGAGTCGATGCACTCAAATAGCGCTCATCTGTTTTGAAAGCGTCGATAAAATAAAGGTAAAAGCGGTAAGCGAACCAATAAAAATTCTCACTGTTGTGCGGGGGCGGCTTCTCGCCGGTATTCAAGGCGTCCAGTACAGTTACTTTATTTCGCAAAGAGTTTAGTGATGCTTCACTGCTGCTGGGCATCGGGCACGTATTGGTGGGTTCCTCCACAAGCGAAGCCAATTTCTTCCGGGTCATTCCAAAATAATGCAGGACGGCCTGGTCGTCAGTTTCATGCAGGCGCATTATGTTGTTTCTGAAATTGACAAGTTCATGTTCAGAAGAAAATCTGCATTCACCTCGCTGACGCAACGTCAAGAAATTAGCCAGCATATCGAAACTCCCTGTATGGATAGAGCAGGCGTTACCTGCTCTATTTTTATGGTTGATCACCTTACAAACTGACGGGCTGATGACTCATCCAGGCCGGTCGTCGGTATAACGGTCAATGATCAAGGAATCGAACAACCCAGGCCTGTGCATTGCAGAGTGCCACAGTCAAGAATGGTGGTACCCATTGCTTCAATATTGTCTTTGTCGCAAGACTGGTACGCTTCAAAGTCGCGATCAAAGTCGCCGGACATATTAAGAATCTGCTCGTTCATCGTGTTTGTTCTCATTGTTGGTCAGGCTCTAAATGCAGTGAGCAACGGTTGGCCGGAGACCGGTGATTACCTTTGGCTACATTGTATTCAGAGTTTTTATAGGGCTGAACTGCTTCTGTCTCAAAGAAAATTTACGCAGAGGCGTATTTCGGCTTGAGGCAGGCGTTGTCAAAGAGTTAGCACAGAATAACCGTGCAGTTTTCGGTGCCGCACTCGACGATTGTCAGTGCTGCCGATTCAATGCCGTTTTGGCTGACTTGTTGATAGGCTTCAAACTCGCTATCGAAATCGCCGGACATGGCCAGAAGTATCTCGCTCATCATGTTCTTCCTTTTTATTAAGCACCGGTATGGTGTGCGAAAAAAGTTAACATGCTCCGAGCGGGGCACCAATACTTAGCTTATAACCTTATATTTCAGTTGTTGGTTGTCAGGTCGTGAATTGGAAAGTGTGTTGGGTGTCATGCTTCTTTATTTGTGCCGGATTTTCTGCAGATAGTACGATTGTTTCGTGTCATGACTGGGGCGAGACACTAACTAAGTGTCAGCCCCAATTTTTATCATGCCTGGAATAATTGTTTCTCCAATTTATCGAGGTGTGTGTTCATCAGCTTGACCGCTGCCGACACATCGCGTTGCTCGATTGCATCGACTATCGCCTCGTGTGATTGCCATGCATCGTGATAATTCCACTGAGTTTCAAACTGCGCGATTGCCAGGGAAATCGGTGGTACCAGGCTACCGAGAAACCTGGCCAGTGGAGCGTTGCCGGCGTATTCGGCCAATAGCAGGTGAAATTCACCGGACAGGCGAAGCGTCGGCCCGCGCAGTCCACGCTCGGCGGATTCGCGCTCTCTGGCAATCAGCTCACGTAGATGTCGCAATTGTGTCGATTGCGGTTGTTGGCAAACCAGCCGGATCAAGGTGGATTCGGTCAAGCGTCGCGCATGGAGAGTCTGGCGGGTCCGCTCAGCATCTGGCGCCGCCACTTGAGGTCGATGATTGGGCTGCAGCAAGATCACTTGCTGATAAGACAATCGCGCAAGTACGTGGCGAATGATGCTGCGATTCACACCGAACATCTGGCCCAGGCTAGCTTCGGTAAAACGGCTGTCAGTGCTGATACGCCGTTCAAGAATCGCGTCGAAAACCCGCGGGTAGATGTTGTCCACCAGATGGGTTTTCTCTTCTGCTTGGCGACGGGGCAGGGTAACGGGGAAAGTGAAGGGCTGTGTATTCAAGGCGCAGCTGGCCATGGCCTGTCTCCAGTCCGGTTGCCGAAATGAAAGTGAAAGAGGTTCAGTTGTGCATATGGTCGTCCGGGATGTTCAATTCAATGCCCATCCGTTGGCCTTCCCGAAGGATGTGCCGACGCATTTCGGCGCTGGCCTGGGCGCTGTTTTTGCTGCGGATCGCTCGCACCATGGCTTCGCTTTCCTCAAGGCGCTCAGCCAGGTGCTCCGGAGAATTGCGCAGCACGTCGGCGCTTTGCTTTAGGGCATTGCTGGTCTGCTGTACCACGCTCTGGAAAATCGGGTTCGAAGTCAGGGTGAACAACTCTTCGTGGAACGCGATGTAGGCGTTCACACCGGCCTCGCTGTCATTGGCCTCCAGGGCTTCGCGCATGTCCATCAGGGTCAGGCGCAGTTGCCCGACTTCCTTGCTGCTGATGGACTGCGCCACCAGGCCGACGATGAACGGTTCTAGGGTGTAGCGCAGTTGCAGCACGTCTTCCAGGCTGGCCCCGGCGACTGCGTTGTCGTGGCTTTGGCTGTCGCTGAGATTGGCTTCCAGCACCACCACGCCTTTGCCCGGCATCGAGCGCACCAACCCGAGGGTTTCCAGCACGATCACCGCTTCGCGCAGGCTTGGGCGGCTGATGCCCAGCTGTTCGGCCAGTTCACGCTGGCCCGGGAGCATTTCGCCGGACCGCCACTGACCCCGGGCCAGCGCGGCCCGTAGTTTTTCTACCACTGAATTTACGACGGTTGACGAGGTAATCACTGTTCGCTCCAAATCGCGATAAATGTGCCTGCCCGTGGGCAGGCACACGTTGTTTAAAATTCCTGCTGATGCGCCGGGGCAACCGGTTTTCTAGGCTGGAAGGTATAACCCACTTGGCCGGACAGCACTTTGTTTGCCCGTTGGATATCGATGTCTTTTTCCCAGCGAGCGATGGCCACCGTGGCGACGCAGTTACCAATCAAATTGGTCAGCGCCCGGCCGATGCCCATGAACCAGTCCACCGCCAGCACCAACACCAGGCCTACTACCGGAATCGCCGGGATCGCCGTCAGGGTGGCGGCGAGAATCACCAGCGCCGAGCCGGGAATCCCGTGGGCGCCTTTGGAGGTGATCAGCGACACCAGCAGAATCGTCAGCAAGTCAGTCATGGCCAGCGGCGTACCGGTGGCGTTGGCGATGAACACAATGGCCAGGGTCAGGTAGATCGAAAAACCGTCAAGGTTGAACGAGTAGCCGGTCGGAATCACCAGCCCGACGGTGGAGCTGCCGATGCCCAGATGCTCAAGCTTGCGCATGATCTGTGGCAGCACGGCGTCGGAAGATGCGGTGCCCATGACGATCAGCAGTTCTTCACGCAGGTACTTGAGCAGTGGCCACATGCGCAGACCCGAGAGGCGCATCACCAGGCCGAGAATCAGTGCCACGAATGCCGCGCAGGTCAGGTAAAACAGGCCGACCAGGCTGCCCAGGTGTTGCAGCGAGTCCAGGCCATATTTGCTGGTGGTGAAGGCGATGGCGCCGAAGACGCCGATCGGCGCCAGGCGCACGATCATGCCCATGATGCGGAAGATCACATGGCTCAGCTCATTGATCAGCCGGGAAATGCCTGACGCCGCTTCACCCACCAGATTCAACGCGCTGCCGAACAGCACCGAAAACAGCAGGACTTGCAGGATGTTGTTGTCGGCGAAGGCGCCGATCACCGACGTCGGAATCAGGTCCATCAGGAACTGCGTGGTGGTGTGCATGTGCTGACCGCGCTGGGCGATGTCGCCCATGTCGGCGGCGGAGAGCTGCTCCAGATGAATGTTCGCGCCGCTGCCTATACCGGTGGTGAAGGCGAACACCAGGCCGATCACCAGGGCGATGGTGGTCAGTATTTCGAAGTAGATGACCGATTTGAGGCCGATGCGGCCGACCTTTTTCAGATCACCGGCACCGCTGATGCCGCTGACCACCACGCAGAATACGATCAGGCCAATGAGCATCTTGATCAGTTTGATGAAGCCGTCGCCGAGGGGTTTGAGTTGGGCGGAGTATTCGGGAAGGGTCAGCCCGCAGACGATGCCGAGCACCAGTCCGAGAACCACTTGAAGGAAGATTGAACGCGAGCACCATCTGAGCATGGGAGGAATCCTGGTCGGTGTCCTGGCTGCCGTGCGCCAAGCGCATCAGATTCAGGACTTAATTATTGTGGTCTTACCGGTATGTCCAGTGCAGGCGCAGTCTACGCTGAGTTTTTTCGGGATTACAAGAGGGCGTAGCCAAATTGGCATGACCGGTCTGACCAGTGGTGCCAATCCCATTGATCTTTATGACGGACGAAAAAAAACCGGCCATCGCTGGCCGGTTTTTCATTGCTGCGGTTTAGCGGGGCAATTAAGCGCCGTATACCGGCAGTTTTTTGCAGATGGCCTTGACCTTCTCACGAACGGCGTCGATCACCGCTTCGTTGTTCAGGTCAGCCAGGATGTCGCAGATCCAGCCGGCCAGCTCTTTGCACTCTGCTTCCTTGAAGCCGCGAGTGGTCACAGCCGGAGTGCCGAAGCGCAGACCGGAGGTGACGAACGGGGAGCGTGGATCGTTCGGTACCGAGTTCTTGTTCACGGTGATGAACGCTTTGCCCAGTGCGGCGTCGGCGTCTTTACCGGAGATTTCCTGCTTGATCAGCGACAGCAGGAACAGGTGGTTCTGAGTACCGCCCGACACCACGTCGAAACCGCGCTCGATGAACACGCCGGCCATGGCCTGGGCGTTTTTCACCACTTGTTGCTGGTAGGCCTTGAACTCAGGCTGCAGCGCTTCCTTGAAGCAGATTGCCTTGGCCGCGATCACGTGCTCCAACGGGCCGCCCTGTGCGCCCGGGAATACTGCGGAGTTCAGCTTCTTCTCGATGTCGGCGTTGGCGCGAGCCAGGATCAGGCCGCCACGTGGACCGCGCAGGGTCTTGTGGGTGGTGGTGGTCACCACGTCAGCGAAAGGCACCGGGTTCGGGTAGACGCCAGCGGCGACCAGACCGGCCACGTGGGCCATGTCGACGAACAGGTAAGCACCAACCTTGTCAGCGATAGCGCGGAAGCGTGGGAAGTCCAGGATCTGCGAGTAAGCCGAGAAACCGGCCACGATCATTTTCGGCTTGTGCTCGACCGCCAGACGCTCGACTTCGTCGTAGTCGATCAGGCCGTTGCTGTCGATGCCGTACTGCACGGCGTTGTACAGCTTGCCGGAGGACGAAACGCTGGCACCGTGGGTCAGGTGACCGCCGTGAGCCAGGCTCATGCCCAGAATGGTGTCGCCCGCTTGCAGCAGGGCCAGGTAAACGGCGCTGTTGGCTTGCGAACCGGCGTGCGGCTGAACGTTGGCGTAATCGGCGCCGAACAGTTCCTTGGCTCGATCAATTGCAAGCTGCTCGACGATGTCGACGAACTCGCAACCACCGTAGTAGCGCTTGCCCGGGTAACCTTCGGCGTACTTGTTGGTCAGTACCGAGCCTTGAGCTTCCATCACCGCAGGGCTGGTGTAGTTTTCCGAAGCGATCAGCTCAATGTGCTCTTCCTGGCGCTGAGCTTCTTGCTCCATGGCGGCAAAGAGATCGGCGTCGTACTTGGCAATAGTCAAATCACGGCTGAACATGGCGGTCCTCAAGGATCGGGGGCAGAAAAGGGAGGCATTCTAACCCAACCGCTTTTAGATGGCATATGAAAGGACATCATGTCGCAGACAAGTGGGCTTCATGACGGGATCAGCGGTGATCGTGCGGGCCTCATCGCGGGCAAACCCGCTCCCACAGGGATCTTCAGTGGTCAAAAATCTTGGGTTCACCCAAAAAACTGTGGGAGCGGGCTTGCCCGCGATGGGGCCGTCCGCAGCACTCTGAAACTCAGTCGAACATGAACAACGCATCATTGCTGAACTGCGCTTCGAACCGGCCGGCTGGCATCGGACGGCCGAACAGGTAGCCCTGAACCTCATCGCAACCATGTTCACGCAGGAAGTCGAGCTGCTCGTGGGTTTCCACGCCCTCGGCGATCACCGCCAGATTGAGGCTGTGGGCCATGGCGATGATCGCCCGGGCAATCTGCGCATCCTGTTCACCCGACGGCAGTCCATCGACGAAAGTACGGTCGATTTTCAGCACATCGATCGGGAATTGCTTGAGGTAGTTGAGCGATGAATAACCAGTGCCGAAGTCATCGACTGCGATGCTCAAGCCGAGGTTTTTCAATCCGGCGAGGATCTGCATCGCCTCACTGACTTCGCGCATGAGGATACTTTCGGTCAGTTCCAGCTCCAGGCACGCCGGCGGCAAACCGGTTTCCCTGAGGATGGTGGCGATCCGCGTGCCGAGCTGCCCGTCGGAGAACTGCCGGGCCGAAATGTTCACCGAGACTTTCGGCACCCGCACCTTGGCCTGGTGCCAGGTCTTGAGCTGACGGCAGGCTTCGCTGATCACCCAGTCGCCGACATCCACCACCAGCCCGAGTTCTTCGAGCACCGGAATGAAATCCCCCGGCGGCACCAGACCGCGGCGCGGGTGGCGCCAGCGCAGCAGGGCTTCGGCGCCGGTCAGGCGTTTGCCGTCGCCGCTGAATTGCGGCTGGTAATACAGCACGAATTCGTTTTGCTCCAGGGCATGGCGCAAGTCGCTTTCCAGCTCCAGACGCTCCAGGGCGCTGGCGTTCATGTCGGCCTGGTAGAACTGGAAGTTGTTCTTGCCGCGTTCCTTGGCGTGGTACATCGCGGTGTCGGCGTTCTTCATCAGCTGACTGAGTTCACTGCCGTCCTGAGGGCTCAGGGCGATGCCGATACTGGCGGTGACGAAGAACTCGCGGCCTTCGAGCACGAACGGCTTCACCAGGCTGGCGAGGATCTGTTCGGCCACGTGAATCGCCCGGTTCAGCGCGATCTCGCGGTTGACCCGCGGTTGCAGCAGCAAGGTGAACTCATCACCGCCCATGCGCGCCACGGTGTCGTCATCGTCGACGCAGCCGAGCAGGCGCGTGGCCATTTCCTTGAGCATGCGGTCGCCGGCAGCATGACCCAGGGAGTCGTTGATCGGCTTGAAGCGGTCCAGGTCGAGGAACATCAGCACCACCCAGGACTTCTGCCGTTCAGCCGATTGCAGCGCGGTGTGCAGGCGATCCTGGAACAGCGTGCGGTTGGGCAGGTGGGTCAGGGCGTCGTAATAGGCGAGGCGGTGAATCCGTTGCTCACTGGCCTTGCGCTCGCTGATGTCGCTGAAGAAACACACGTAACTGGCCAGGTCGCCTTCATCGTCGAGCACCGCCGTAATCCCGACCCAAGCCGGATAATGCTCGCCGTTGCGACGCTTGAGCCAGACTTCGCCTTCCCAGGTGCTGTGTTGATGCAATTGCTTGAGCACGTAACGCAGATGAGCTTCCTGCTGCTCGTCGACGGTGAGCATGTTCGGCAACTGATCGAGAACCTGGGACACCGCATAGCCGCTGACGCGACTGAAGGCCTCATTGGCCTGGACGATGTAGCCGGCCGGGTCAGTGATCAGAATCGCCGAGGTCGAATGCTCGAATACCGTGGCTGCCATGCGCAGGTCCTTCTCGGCCCGGCGTTGCTGGCTGATGTCGCGACCGACCCCGAGCACGCCTTCGAAGGCGCCGTGTTCGTCCCACACCAGCACCAGACGCAGCTCGATGGGAATCTTGCGTCCGTCAGCCCGCAGGCAGTCGAACAAAAACAGTTGGGTCTGCACCTGGCTGCGCAGCAGTGCCAGTTGATCGGGTTTATCCAGCGCTTTGCTGACCCGGTCCATCAGGCTGTAGATGCCGCTCAGTTGTTGCGGGTTGGCGATGGTCGATTGCCAGCCGTTCTGGAATATCCAGTCGGCGTCGAAGCCCAGCACGGCTTGTACCGAAGGGCTGACGTAATTGAGCGCCATCTTGCTGTCGGTGGAGAAAATCACGTCGCTGATGCTTTCGGCGAGCATCCGGTAGCGCTGCTCGCTGTCGCGCAGGGACTCGCTGGCTTCGATCTGCTCGGTGATGTCCTTGGCCACGCCGATGATGCGCGTGACCTGATCGTGCTTGTCCCGCGCCAGGGCTTGTTCGCGAATATCGAATCGCCGCCATTTGCCATCGCGATGACGGAAACGCAACTGGCATTGCAGCAATTGGGTGTAACCGGCGTGGCGCTGGGACTGGCGCGAGCGGTGGTAGTAGTCGGCATCTTCCGGGTGCAAGAGGATTTCCCAGAAGTACTCGCCCATCTGATGCAGCTCGGTGCGGTTGTAGCCCAGCGTCTGCCCCAGGTGATGGTTGCTGAAGATCATCCGCTGGCTGATCACGTCCTGCACATACAGGTGATCCGGCACGGTACGCACCACATCGGACCAGAACCCTTCACGCTCCAGCAGCGACAGCTCGATGAGTTTGCGGCTGGTGATGTCGCTGATGCTCAGGATCACCGCTTTATAGTCGGCCTGATCTTCCGGCAGGCGCAACACCAGCCACAAGTGCTGGTCGCGGCCATTGGCATCCTGGAGTTTGATTTCCAGCTCGAGTTGTTTCTGCTGGTGGAGCACCGCTTCGAGCACCTGATTGCCGATGGCCGTGCAGTCCAGTGGACAACCGTCGATCAGCAGTTTCCAGGCCTGATTGCAGGAATTGACATTGAGCAGTTGCAGGGCGACCTGGTTGACCTCGGTGATACGCAGTTCCTGCAGCAGTTGCTGGCGTTGCTCCGGTGTATCGAGCCAGGTCCTTAGTTGCTCGCTGGTGGTGAGTTGCGCCTTGTCGAAAAAGCTTTTGAGCCCGGACAGGTCGAGCACGCACAGGGCAACGCCGGTGCCTTCGAAGATGTCCTGATAGCGTCGGCGGCCTTCATGCAGTTGCCGTTGGCGGCGACGAATGTTCAGCAAGGCGATGAACGGTAACAGCGAGAAGGCCAGGCCCAGCAGGCATTTGCCGATGAATGCCGGCAACAGTTGTTCGATCACTCGTTGCCGGTCGAACAGCCCGCGCAGTTGCCAGTCGCTGCTGCTCAGGGGGACGGTCAGCACGCTGTTGGTCAGTTCGTCGGCTGTCAGCACCGTGGACTTGGTTGAGGGCAGGGCGTCATCGCGACTGATGATCTGATGATTGATGCGGTTTTCCACCAGCCACAGCGGGCGGATACCGGCATCACCCTGTTTGGCCAGCGAAGAGAAAAATGTTGGTGTCAGGCGCAAGGCCCAGTAACCGCGGGTGCTGCCGCTGGCCTGATGCAGGAGCAGGTGCACCACCGAGCCATCATCGGCATTGCTGAAATAGTGGGCCTGGGCGCGGCTGCGCTGGACCAGTTCGCTCAGGTAGTTGGCGTCCTGGCTGTCGGCGGCGCTATCGCTGAGGATTTTTCCGGAGGGGCTGAGCAGCGCCAGGCTGCGCAGGTCGGGCAGCGACTGTTGCAGTTTGCGCAGCAACGCCTGCTGTTCGTCGGCGCTTTGCGGTTGTTCGATGATCGGTAGCAGATTAAGAGCGATCTGGGCGTTTAGCGCCATGTTGAGGCTGACTTGCGAAGCCAGATCGGCGGTGTAATCGATGGTGTGCTGGCGTTGGCTTTTCTGGGTTTCGCGCAGCTGATCAAGCAACTGCCAGAACAGCAGTGCGAGCAGCAACAAGACGAGAGTCGCCAGCGCGCCCTTCAAGCTTCCGCGCAGGGGCGAGCCGAGCCCAGCATTGGGCACGCTCGCGGACGATGGCGGAGTGACATTGGACAAACTGTAATCCTGCGGTTTGGCTGGACTGGCGCGACGCGTGCACTATAAGCCGGACGCCCGAAGGGCGGCTAGCATGCCTTGAGTTGTGGCGAAGTGCCAGCCCCCTCTCGGCTGGACTGCCTTCTGTCAATGAGGTAGCTTTGCCGGTTACGCGGGAGCGTTCCAGCTCCTAGGTTTTTCAGCGCGCACGCCTTGATACCCATCAAGCGAACGACGCGCATGGCCTGGCCGGGCATCGCCTGCGCTCCAATCATTCATCAGTCACTGACCCTAGGTTCTCCATGGCTCAATACGTCTTCACCATGCATCGGCTGGGCAAAGTTGTTCCGCCGAAGCGGGAAATCCTGAAAAACATTTCACTGTCGTTCTTCCCAGGCGCCAAGATCGGCGTCCTCGGCCTCAACGGTTCGGGTAAGTCCACGCTGCTGAAAATCATGGCGGGCGTCGATACCGAGTTCGACGGCGAAGCCCGTCCGATGCCGGACCTGAACATCGGCTACCTGCCGCAAGAACCGATCCTGGACCCGACCAAGACCGTGCGTGAAGTGGTCGAGGAAGCGGTCAGCGTGATCAAGGACGCCCAGGCGCGTCTGGACGAGGTCTACGCGGCCTACGCCGATCCGGATGCCGACTTCGACAAGCTGGCTGCAGAGCAAGCCAAACTTGAAGCCATCCTGCAGGCCAGCGATGGCCACAACCTGGATCGCCAACTGGAAGTCGCTGCCGATGCGCTGCGTCTGCCGGCCTGGGATGCCAGGGTTGAACATCTTTCCGGTGGTGAAAAGCGTCGTGTGGCCCTGTGCCGCCTGCTGCTGTCCGCCCCGGACATGCTGCTGCTCGACGAGCCAACCAACCACCTGGACGCCGACTCCGTCGCCTGGCTGGAGCACTTCCTGCACGATTTCCCGGGCACCGTGGTTGCGATCACGCACGACCGTTACTTCCTGGACAACGTTGCCGGCTGGATCCTCGAACTCGACCGCGGCGCCGGTATCCCGTACGAGGGCAACTATTCGGGTTGGCTCGAAGCCAAGTCCGATCGTCTGGCGGCCGAATCCAAGCAGCAATCGGCTCACGAAAAGGCCATGAAGGAAGAACTGGAGTGGGTGCGCAAAGGCGCCAAGGCCCGCCAGTCCAAGTCCAAGGCTCGTCTGCAACGCTTCGAAGAAATGCAGTCGCAGGAATTCCAGAAGCGCAGCGAAACCAACGAGATCTACATCCCGGCCGGTCCACGCCTGGGCGACAAGGTCATCGAGTTCAAGAACGTCACCAAGGGCTACGGCGATCGCGTGTTGATCGACAACCTGTCGTTCTCCATGCCTAAAGGCGCCATCGTTGGCGTGATCGGTGGTAACGGTGCCGGTAAATCGACCCTGTTCCGCATGCTGATGGGCAAGGAAACGCCGGATTCGGGCAGCATCGAAGTCGGCGAAACCGTGCAACTGGCGTGCGTCGACCAGAGCCGTGAAGACCTGGATGGCAGCAAGACTGTGTTCCAGCAGATCTCCGACGGTTCCGACCAGATTCGCATCGGCAACTACGAGATCCCATCGCGTACCTACGTCGGTCGTTTCAACTTCAAGGGTGGCGATCAGCAGAAGTTCGTCAAGGACCTGTCCGGCGGTGAGCGTGGTCGCTTGCACCTGGCGCTGACCCTGAAAGAGGGCGGCAACGTCCTGCTGCTCGACGAACCGTCCAACGACCTCGACGTTGAAACCCTGCGTTCCCTGGAAGAAGCCTTGCTGGACTTCCCGGGCGCCGCCATTGTGATCTCTCACGATCGGTGGTTCCTTGACCGCGTCGCGACTCACATCCTGGCGTACGAAGACGACTCGCAAGCGGTGTTCTTCGAAGGCAACTACACCGAGTACGAAGCCGACCGCAAGAAACGCCTCGGCGAAGCGGCCTCCCAGCCGCACCGGGTACGGCACAAGAAACTGGCCTGATTTCAGGTTGGCTGCATAAAAAAACGGAGCCTTCGTTCGGGGGCTCCGTTTTTTTATGGGTTTTTTCAGTGGCACCGCGGCGCGGCCTTCGCGGGCAAGCCTCGCTCCTACAGCGAAGGCGTCATCGAACTTACCCGATCTCTATGGCCAGCACCTCAATCACCAAATCCCCGGCCGGCCGTTTCCACAGCACCTCATCACCCACGTGCGCACCCAACAACGCACGACCCAGTGGCGAACTCCAATTGATCAAACCATGGGCGGCATCCGCCTGGTCTTCCCCGACCAATTGCACGCGTTGCTCGTGATCGTGTTCGTCGGCAAAAGTTACCCAATTGCCAATCTGCACTTTGTTGGTGGAGCAGGCTTGTGCAACCACCTGCGCGCTTTGCAGGCGCTGCTTGAAGTAGCGCCAGTCGCGATCGAGGTCGGCCTGGCGCTGCTTGTCGGCCAGGTCGCCTTTGGCGCTTTCCTCGTCGAGCAGGTCTTGCAGCGCGGCAACTTTCGCCTGTAGCTGCGCGAGCCCGGCTGGCGTGACGTAATTGGGCTGCGCGCTGACCTGTCGTTCGACCGGCAGATCGGCTTGCGCAGCGGCGTTATCTTCATTGACGAAGGCGCGACTCATGTTGTTCTCCCGTTATAGGGTTTGGGCCATGGTCGCGTGCTTTAAGTTTCGACGAATGTCTGTAAACGACTTATTGCGAGCGATAGGCTCGCGCGGCGTCCCGGTCTTTCTCTCGTTGCCAGGCCCTTTCGCGCTCATCCCAATGGCGTTCCCTGTACTCGTTGCGATCCTCGTTTTCCCGCATGGCCTGGCATTGACGCAAGCCATCGGTCCAGCCTTCGGCGTATTGCTTGTCCTTGAGGTAGCGTGGAACGTTTTTGCGAAACTCACCGGTGATTGCCCCGGCGGCTTGCCGGCCACTGCTGCAACCGTCATCGAAGCCATCGGCGTATGCCGGCGGATACCCTTTGGCGATCAGATCCTCGTGAGTCGACTGGCACCCTGTAATCAATAGCAACAACCCCAACACACCCACGCAACGCCACATCTCGGACTCCAGGGCCGTTCAACGGCCTATAGGGGAAGTCTAGAAGCGGATTTGTCGGGTGTCTGTGAAAGGGCTGTGATTAATCCGTGGGCTCACAAGGGATTTGCGTCAATAGTGATACCACTTCACTTCAAGCATCATTTCGTTTTCGGGTGATGCCAGGTGGCTGAATTCGCGTTGGGCACTCAGGCGCAGCCCCAGGTTGCGCGACAACTCCCACTGCTGATTGAGGCTCATGCTCCGGCGCACTTCGCCGTTGGTGAAGTAATCGCCCTTGGCTTCCAGGCTGAAATTGCCCAGCGGGTTTTTCCACAGCAGGCCACTGTTGAAGCCTGCCGCCGGGGCAATAAAGCCCGCGAAGTCGTTGTTGTGCTCCACACGCACGGTGCCCAGGGCGAACCCGAGCATGTCGTCGCCCAGTTGCCAGGTTCCGCCACCACCACCGTTGACATGACTGACCAGGGTTTCATCATCGTGCTTGCCCGGTACGCGTTCCAGGCCCCCGGTGACTTGCCACGACAGCGGCTGCAACAGGGTATTGCGCGGGGTAAGGGAGCGGATGGTCGCCAGGTCCAGTTGCTGCAACTGCCAGTGATTACCTTCATATTGGCGCAGCTTCATTTGCAGGATTTCGATCTGCGCGCCAAGAGGAAAGCTTTCAGTGTTGTCGTTAAGGTCGTGGTAGGCCATGCGCAGGCCATATTCACCGAAGGCTTGGTCACCCCGGGTGCCGATGCCTGCCTGCCAGGTGCGGGACTCATGACCATCCTCGGGCAAGCCGGGTCGCGCAATGTCCAGTTCCGGAGGCGGGTTTTGATTGATCGCGCGCAGCAATTCGAAACTGCGCTGAGCCCGTTGCGGGTCACGTTCCTGGCCGTTGGCGCGATAACGCTCCAGGCGATAGGCCGCATCAATGATCAGCGCCTGACGCTCGCGTGGTTGCGCCTTGAACGCCGGTTCCTGCAATTGTTTCTGGTCGGCGCTGATTTTCAGCACCCACTGTTGCTCTTCATCGGTCAACGGCTCTGCGCGGCTCAGCAGTTCACGCTCGCGCGACGGGCGATATTCGATCGACTCCACCAGCCCGGCCTGTTTCACCGCTTTGACGGTGTCGGTGGGAATGGCGGTCAACGGGAACTGATCGGTCAGCTTCAGGCCCGGCCGCGCCACCTGCAGCAGCTCTAGCAGGCGATAGGAGCAGTTTTCATCGAAGAAGAAGTAGTCGAACTGGATCTGCTTGAGCTCCCAGACATGCTCGACCATGCGCTCGGTTTCCTGCTGGGTCAGGTTCAGGCGGTATTCCCACAGGTCGCGGTTCTCGAGGCTGCGGTATTCCGAAAGTTTTTCCTGATAGGGCACCAGCGCAAACAGCCCCGGATAACCACCCATCAGGCCTTTCCAAGCGTACAGAATGCTGTTGTCCGACCCTTCGATGTAGGCGCCGAAGTTGATCGCGTAACTGAGCAGCGAGGTTTTGTCGCTCTGCACACCGGCCTGATCAATGCGCAGCAGGGTGTGGCCGAACATCGAGGACGGGCTGTTCAGGTAAGCCGCCGGGAAAATCATCACTGCGCTGTGGGGCGAAACGTCCTTGAACCATTGCTTGAATTCAGCACAGTCCAGCGACGGCAGATCCGTCAGGTTGAGTTGCGCCTTGAGCCAGCGAGTACGGGCTGGAAAGACACATTGTGCATGCTGTTCGCCAGCACTGGCCGGGGCATACAGCGCCTGTACGGTCGCCGCCAGTTCACGGTCGGGGTGTTCGTTGCCATCGGGGGCAAGAAAGAATTTCTTGTCGCTGACATAGCTGCGCCAGCCACCGAGCTTGGCGGTTTCGTAATGCCCCAGGGAAATCCAGAAGGGGTCATTGGCCAGTTGCTGCAAACGTTGATTGTCGATGTAGGGCATGGCGGACAGCGGGGCGCAGACACAGAGCGCCAGCCAGGCAAGGCGTTTGAGCATAGTGAGCAACTTAAGTCGAAAGAAACGAAGACCCAAGGAGGCAGCGAAAAAGGGCCAGGGTCAAAAAATAAAACCCGCTCCCCAAAGAGAGCGGGGCGGGTCGAGCTTAAGCTTGAGTCGCGTACTTGGCCAGACGAGGGTCGTTCTTCAACACGGCCAGGGTATTGGTATGCACGTCTTCAGCGGTCACGTCAGCTTTGCTGAAAATCTGCTGGAAGTGCTGATGAGTCACAGCGGCGAAATGCGCACGGTCTTCGGGCGCCACGCCCAGTACCACGGCGTAAGTGGTCAGCGCTTCGCCCTGACCTTTGGCCATGTCTTCGGACAGCTCGTTCATCATGCCATTCATGGCGATCCAGGATTTGCCGCCATAGGTCAGCGCCGCATTGGTCGAGCAACCGTTGGTACCGGAGGTCATGCCGAAAGTTGCGTTACCGGAAGTGCCGTTGGTGGTGGATGCCAGGAAGTGTGCCGGAGTGCCACGCTGACCTTCGAACAGCATGTTGCCCCAACCGCAGTCCGGACCGCCTGGCGCCTGAGCCATGGCGTTGATGGATACAGCGGTGAAGAGAGTACCAAGAAGAATCCGTTTCATAGCTATGTTCTCTTTGTGTGCATACCAATGGACAGGGTACTGGCCCCTAATGGTGCCAGTGGGCCGGTTATCAGTTCCAGCCGCGCAGTTTGGAGTTTAGGCATGTTCCGGCGGTTCCGTGATTTTTTGCAAACATTCCTTGAAACCTTGATTTTGAGCTGCTCGGCCCGAGGATGGGGGTTTGTCTAAGCTTTGGCTTGAGGTGCGCCTTGCCAGTGGGTACGGGCAGCGCCAGAATGCCGTTATCTGCCCCGCCTGATGTAAGGAAGCCCGATGCCTGATCCTGTTGCTGCCAGCTTGCGTCTAGCGCCTGAAGCGCTGACCCGTCCGTTTTCCGCTGAACAGTTCAGCTTCTCTACCACCAATGATCTGGAGCCCTTCCGCGGTGTGCTTGGCCAGGAACGTGCGGTCGAAGCCTTGCAGTTCGGTGTGGCCATGCCACGCCCCGGCTACAACGTATTTGTCATGGGTGAACCCGGCACTGGCCGGTTTTCGTTCGTCAAACGCTACCTCAAGGCCGAAGGCAAACGCCTGCAGACCCCGGCTGACTGGGTCTACGTCAATAATTTCGATGAGCCGCGCGAGCCTCGTGCGTTGGAATTGCCATCGGGAACCGCTGGCGCCTTTATCGGCGACATCAACGGCTTGATCGACAACCTGCTGGCGACTTTTCCGGCGGTGTTCGAGCACCCGTCCTACCAGCAAAAGAAAAGCGCCATCGACCGCGCTTTCAACCAGCGCTATGACCGTGCACTGGATGTGATCGAGCGTCTGGCACTGGAGAAAGAGGTCGCGCTCTACCGCGATAGCAGCAACATCGCCTTCACGCCGATGAGCGAAGGCAAGGCCCTGGATGAGGCGGAGTTCGCCCAGTTGCCGGAAGCCGAGCGCGAACGCTTTCACGACGACATTTCCGGGCTCGAAGAGCGGTTGAACGAAGAACTCGCCAGCCTGCCGCAATGGAAGCGCGAGTCGAGCAATCAACTGCGCCAGCTCAACGAAGAGACCATCACCCTGGCCTTGCAGCCATTGCTGGCACCGCTGTCGGAAAAATACGCGGAAAACGCAGGCGTTTGTGGTTACCTGCAAGCGATGCAGGTGTACCTGCTCAAAACAGTGGTCGAGCAACTGGTGGACGACAGCAAGACCGACGCCATCGCCCGCAAATTGCTTGAAGAGCAATATGCCCCGAGCCTGGTGGTCGGGCATCCGCACAGCGGCGGTGCGCCGGTGGTGTTCGAGCCGCACCCGACCTACGACAACCTGTTCGGCCGCATCGAATACAGCACCGATCAGGGCGCGCTCTACACTACCTATCGGCAGCTGCGACCGGGTGCGCTGCATCGGGCCAATGGCGGGTTCCTGATCCTCGAAGCGGAAAAAATGCTCGGCGAGCCATTCGTCTGGGATGCGCTCAAGCGCGCCCTGCAATCGCGCAAGCTGAAAATGGAGTCACCACTGGGTGAGCTGGGCCGTCTGGCCACCGTGACGCTGACGCCGCAACACATTCCGTTGCAGGTCAAAGTCGTGATCATCGGCGCCCGGCAGCTCTACTACACGCTGCAAGACCTCGATCCGGACTTCCAGGAGATGTTCCGCGTTCTGGTGGATTTCGACGAAGACATCCCGATGGTCGACGAAAGCCTGGAGCAGTTCGCCCAGTTGCTCAAAACCCGTACCTCGGAAGAAGGCATGGCGCCGCTGACCGCCGATGCGGTGGCGCGTCTGGCGACTTACAGCGCACGTCTGGCCGAGCACCAGGGGCGATTGTCGGCGCGGATCGGCGATCTGTTCCAGCTGGTCAGCGAGGCGGACTTCATTCGCGACCTGGCGGGTGACGAGATGACCGACGCCGGGCACATTGAGCGTGCGCTCAAGGCCAAGGCCACCCGTACCGGGCGGGTTTCGGCGCGGATTCTCGATGACATGCTGGCCGGGATCATTCTGATCGACACCGATGGCGCGGCGGTCGGCAAGTGCAACGGGCTGACGGTACTGGAAGTCGGCGATTCGGCCTTCGGGATACCGGCGCGGATTTCCGCCACGGTGTATCCGGGCGGCAGCGGCATCGTCGACATCGAGCGCGAGGTCAACCTCGGCCAGCCGATTCACTCCAAAGGCGTGATGATCCTCACCGGGTACCTGGGCAGCCGCTATGCCCAGGAATTCCCGTTGGCGATTTCCGCAAGCATCGCCCTGGAGCAGTCCTACGGTTACGTCGACGGCGACAGCGCATCGTTAGGCGAGGCCTGCACGCTGATCTCGGCCTTATCGAAAACACCGCTCAAGCAGTGCTTTGCGATTACCGGTTCGATCAACCAGTTCGGTGAAGTGCAGGCGGTAGGCGGGGTCAACGAGAAGATCGAAGGCTTCTTCCGGCTTTGCGAAGCACGCGGCCTGACAGGCGAGCAGGGGGCGATCATTCCTCAAGCCAACGTCGCCACCTTGATGCTCGACGAGAAAGTGCTGGCGGCGGTGCGCGCAGGGCAGTTCCATGTCTACGCGGTGCGCCAGGCCGACGAGGCGCTGAGCCTGCTGGTCGGCGAGCCGGCCGGTACGCCGGATGAGAATGGCGAGTTTCCTGAGGGCAGCGTGAACGCGCGGGTGGTGGAACGCCTGCGGGTGATCGCGGAAATGGTCAGCGACGAAGACCTCAAGGAAGCCGAAAAGGAGTTGGCGCAGGAAGCATTGCTGGAAGTCAAACCGGCTTGACGCAAAAGCGGGCTTGCTCGGGGAGACGACAGTCAGTCTTCCCGAGCAAGCCCACTCCCGCAGGGGGGTGTAATGTTTCGCAGGCTGCATTCAAGGCAAAAAGTGTCGTCAAAATGGCGTCAATATTTGCACGGCGACCACTCGGCGCCTTGTGTTTGCCGGTCCGCGTGCGAGCTGAACTTTTCTTCTATTCTCTGCTCAAGGATATCGACAGTTATCACTGGATCGAGACAGCCTTCCCCTGGAGGTTGAATACCGGATCTACCGAGGGTCGTCGCCATGTCGCGCAACCTCTGCCTCACCCGTCAATGCCTGGGTCTTGTGACCCGTATCGAATGTGCCATCCGCCCGCTGGCGGGAGATACGGGTATGTGGACCTTGCTCTTTGCCGCCGGAATGGCCGGCGAGCAACCTTCAGCCATCAAGGCCCAAGGCCCGTTCCGTGGGCCGGTCGCAGCTGAATCGATCCTCGACACTATCGTTGAAAGTCTGACCCTGCATGGCTATGAGCTGGCCGATGACCCGCAAATCTGGTGCCTGCACCTGCAGGCCCAGTTGCGAGAGATCAACGGTGGTCGTCACCATAATCTTGCCGGTCCCGGGTTTAGGCCCGAAAGCTGAACCGGGCTATTGACCCAGGTTGCCTGGTTCGGTCTTGTCGAGTTTGACCTCGAAACCGTATTGCACGGTGGTAAGGTTGGTTCGCTGATAAGTTTCCAGACGTGTGGGCTGGCCGTAGAAGTAATGTACTTCGAATAATCCCGAGCCTTGTGCGCTCGTGTCGTGACTGACCGAAAGAATCTCCTTCAGATAGTTGCCACTGTCGTCCTTGGTGAAAAAGCGCCAGTCCTGGGCAGGGAACGACTTCAGATCAACCACCAACGCATTCCCTTTGAGCTCCAGGCCTTTGGGCATTTGGCGGGCGTCGTAGATTTGTTTATCGATAGTCGCCAGGAACAACGGCATGGAACCCACCACGTAGGCCGGAGTTTCTGCAAACAGATTCAGATCGTAGGTGATGCTGCCTCGTAACGGGTCGACTTGATACGCTTGCGGTGGCAGTTCGATCGGCCCATCGCGACGGCCATTGCTGTCTTGGGTAAAGAACGTCACGGGACTTTCGCCGGGGTTGAAAGAGGTGCCGAGCAACTCGTCATTGAAGCTTCTGGGGTGATCGAATTCGATGCGTGCGGCGCTCGGGTCATCGACCGATTGGCTGATGCTGATGCTTTTTTTCAGTTGGTCCGCGTCCAGCGTCGCCCCCTTGAGCCAGGTCGCAGCCTGATCGTCGTATACCACCACAGGCAAGGCCAGTGGCTGGATGGTTTTCTCTGTAGTGTGCGGGTCGAAGCGGCGTACCGGCAGGTCCAGGTTCTTGCGGGTCACCGTGACCGCCGAGAAGTCCAGCAGGCTGACTTCAAGCGTATCGATCGGACCGTTGAAGTACACCTTGGTGTAGTGCCGGGTGTGTTGCTTTTCAAATGCACGCTGAGCGTCGTCGAGCTGTTTTTCGAACGCCTCGCTCCAGGCCTTCTGCTGTTGCATTTGTGCCAATTGTTTTTGATAGAACGCAATTTGCTCAGCGGTTTCGTTGATGGCGCCCGAGCGCGAAAGGACTTGCCCTGTGGTGTCCCTGGCCTGAACGATCA
This sequence comes from Pseudomonas sp. DF5, assembly GCF_058148225.1. NCBI lineage: Bacteria > Pseudomonadati > Pseudomonadota > Gammaproteobacteria > Pseudomonadales > Pseudomonadaceae > Pseudomonas > Pseudomonas sp. DF5. The sequence goes on along the minus strand of NZ_JBYVYM010000012.1, from coordinate 90,516 downwards.
GCGGGTTGAACGGTATATCGTGGACCTCGGGGGCCGGCGGTACGCTATTGCTGAATTCGATTTCGGCATGGTTTTTTTCAAGCTTCAGCAGAGTGACACTGAGGTTGTCGTTGGTGTGCGTCTGGCCGACGTCCTTTTTTGTCAGGTCGAAGCTGTAGAGTCGACGCGGGGCGATGACCTCCACCTTGCCTTGCAGGCTCACCGGTTGTGGCAGTTTCTTCTTGTCCACATTCAGGCCTTCGATGAAGGGGTAGGTCACCGTCAAATCATCGGGGTTGGTCAGGGTCGCGCTCGACGGGCTCAGCTGAATGCCGGGATCGGTTTCCGACCATTCCGGCTGAAACGCGATGACGCGTTTGTTGCTGAGGGTCACCGATTGCCATTGCAGGTCATAGGGGAACAGGAATGCGCCAGGAGTGTTGAAGTGGAGGGGGAATACCGGTTGCAGATCGGTCAGGTAATCCGAGCCGGATTCCTTGTGCAGCACGAACAGCCCGTTGATATAGGTGTCGACTAACGCCTGGGGTGTGGGGTAGTGCTTGAATGCGGCGAGGACATCTTCGCCGTACTCGGTGACCACCGGCTTACTGTCGAGCTTGAGTTGCGCGCGCTCGAGCAGCAGCAGTGAACCGCCGAGTTCGGTCACGACGTCCTTGAGTTTCGGATCCTTGATCGCCTCCAGAGACTTTTCGAACTGCGCGGTCTTTTCTTCGAGGCTGACCTGGCGTTTTTCATCGCTGGGTGAACAACCACCGAGTAACAATGCGAGGCAAAGTCCGGCGCTCGATAAAGGCAATCGCGCATCCATTTCCAGTCGTCCTGTCCGATGTCGCTGATCTGTCGTTGATCTGGACACTAGCAGAAAAACTTTGTCACACACGCGCAGGTTGCGGATTTTCCGGCGGTTTCTGGGTGTAACAGGCGACTGTTATACTCGCCGCCATTTCAAGCCCCTCGTGTGAGATTCAATGGAACGCTTTATCGAAAATGCAATGTACGCCTCCCGCTGGTTACTGGCGCCGATCTATTTCGGTTTGTCGCTGGGCTTGCTGGCGTTGGCACTGAAATTCTTCCAGGAAGTCTTCCACGTCATTCCTAATGTGTTCTCGATGGTCGAGTCGGAGCTTATTCTGGTGCTGCTGTCGTTGATCGACATGGCGCTGGTGGGTGGCTTGCTGGTGATGGTGATGATCTCCGGTTACGAGAACTTCGTTTCCCAACTGGATATCGACGACAACAAGGAAAAGCTCAACTGGTTGGGGACCATGGATTCGTCTTCGTTGAAGATGAAGGTCGCGGCTTCCATCGTGGCTATTTCGTCGATCCACCTGCTGCGAATTTTCATGGACGCCAAGAACGTCGATCCCGAGCATTTGCAGTGGTACGTGATCATCCACATGACCTTCGTGGTGTCGGCGTTTGCCATGGGTTACCTGGACAAGCTGACCAAGCACTGATCCGCCCTTGCTTGCTTCACCGCACCGCCCGTCTGTTGCGAAATAGACGGGCGGTGTCGTTTGTGGCTTGTACTTTGGCGCGTCGAGGCATATCCCTGTAAGAACCCTGGCTCTCCACTGCGTGAGGTGCGCTCATGAACCTGCAAGAGTTGAATGCGTATGCCATCGCCGGAAAGATCGATGAGTTGAACCTGATCTCGATGGAAGGCGTGTTCTACGTACTGGAGGCTCGGATCAGTGGCAGGGCGTATCCGTTGCGCGATGCTCGCGGCGAGGTATTGCATTTGCGCTCGGTCGAGCATGCACGTGAAGTGCTTCACGCCTTTCCCAAATTGTCGTTCAACGTTGTGCATACCTCGGTTCAAGACGAAATGTGCGGTGCTAGCACTGAGGAAAGCCTGAAAGTGCCGATCACCTTCCGTTCTGTGTGAGAGCCGACACCGTTCATCAACGTGGCGGCATCTGTGCTAGTCTGCTCGCCCTTTTGATTCCGGGCGCTCCGGGATGCGCTGTGCACGCACGGCAAGTTCCAGGGCCGTCCGCACAGCGGAGCAGTGTCATGTCCGAAGTAAATCTGTCCACCGACGAAACCCGCGTCAGCTACGGCATTGGCCGTCAGTTGGGCGACCAGCTGCGTGACAATCCGCCACCGGGCGTGAGCCTGGATGCAATCCTGGCGGGTCTGACCGACGCGTTTGCCGGCAAGCCAAGCCGTGTGGGTCAGGAAGAAATGTCCACCAGCTTCAAGGTGATCCGCGAGATCATGCAGGCCGAAGCGGCTGCCAAGGCTGAAGCTGCTGCTGGCGAAGGTCTGGCTTTCCTGGCTGAAAACGCCAAGCGTGAAGGCATCACTACTCTGGCTTCGGGCCTGCAATTTGAAGTGCTGACTCAAGGTGAAGGCGCCAAGCCAACCCGTGAAGATCAAGTGCGCACTCACTACCACGGCACTCTGATCGACGGCACTGTGTTCGACAGCTCCTACGAGCGCGGCCAGCCTGCAGAATTCCCGGTAGGCGGCGTTATCGCTGGCTGGACCGAAGCCCTGCAACTGATGAACGCGGGCAGCAAATGGCGTCTGTACGTGCCGAGCGAACTGGCTTACGGCGCTCAAGGCGTTGGCAGCATTCCGCCGCACAGCGTACTGGTATTCGACGTCGAACTGCTCGACGTTCTGTAAGACCTGAGTGTCGGAACGGGCTCGCTCATGTGGGGGCGGGCTTGTTCGCGAAGGCGGTGTGTCATTCAGCGATGATGTTGAATGTTATGGCCTCTTCGCGAGCAAGCCCGCTCCCATGGGGCTCGCTCCGACATGTTGCATTTTCATAGTTCGATCTTGTGATGCAGCTCATTCGTCGGGCGCAACGCCCGGGCATAGCAGAACAGAAACAGATTGCGTACCAGTTCCTTGAGCACCACCGGCTCGCTGGAACTCAGGCCGTTGACGTCCAGGTCACCCTGATCCTGCAGCTCGTTCAAGGCTTCCTCTTCAAGCACCGCACAGACTTCTCCGGTTTCCCGGTGCAGGATTCTGAGGTAGGGGTGTGGGCGGTCCAGCCAGGCATCGATCAAATAGATCATGGGTTTCATCTCCATTGATGGGGTTCAATGAGAATAATTCCTATTCATTAAATAGCAAGGGCCTATTGGCAGTTTGCGTTTTTTTCCGGGTAAAGATTGCGTAAGGTCAAAGCGGCTGGCACTTGGCAAGTGCGAGAAAGTGCCGGGTGAGGCAGGGAAGGGCAAAGCACCATCCCACGCAGGGCGCAGGATGGAATACAGCGGGCTCAGACTTTTCTGACGAACTCTGATTTGAGCTTCATCGGGCCGATGCCATCGATTTTGCAGTCGATGTCGTGGTCGCCATCGCACAGGCGGATGTTCTTGACCTTGGTGCCGACCTTGACCACCAGGGAAGTGCCTTTGACCTTGAGATCCTTGATCACGGTGATGGTATCGCCGTCTTGCAGGATGTTGCCGACCGAATCCTTTTTCACGGTATCGTCGGACGCTACTTCGGCTTCGCCGTTGGCGGACCACTCATGGGCGCACTCCGGGCAGATCAGCTGTGCGCCGTCTTCGTAGGTGTATTCGGAATTGCATTTCGGGCAGGGTGGCAACGTGCTCACTAAAGCTCCTTGGATCCAGGATGGCTAAAAAGAAAGCGCACATTATATAGGGATTTATCGCAGGAGGGAGCGAACAGCAAAAGATCGCAGCCTTCGGCAGCTCCTTGGTGTACCCATGTGGAGCTGCCGAAGGCTGCGATCTTTTGATTTTGCTGTGAATATCAGTGCGTGCGAGCGACCGCAAACTCACTCAATTCCACCAGCGCATCGCGGTATTCGCTGGCGGGCAGGGCTTCGAGGCAATTGATCGCACGGGCCACATAGTCGCGGGCCAGTTGCGCGGTGTAATCCAGCGAGCCCGAAGCTTCGACAGCTTCGCGAATGCTTTCCAGATCTTCGATGCCACCTTTCTGGATCGCCTGACGAACCAGTGCGGCCTGCTCTGGGGTGCCTTCGCGCATGGTGTAGATCAGCGGCAGCGTCGGCTTGCCCTCGGCCAGGTCGTCACCAACGTTCTTGCCCAGGGTCTCGGCGTCGCCACGGTAGTCCAGCAGGTCGTCGACCAATTGGAAGGCCACGCCAAGGTGGTCGCCGAAGGTACGCAGCGCTTCGCATTGTTCATGCGAGGCGCCGGCCAGGGCTGCGGCACTGTGGGTCGAAGCCTCGAAGAGCATCGCGGTTTTGCCGCGGATCACTTCCATGTAGGTTTCTTCGGTGGTGCTGGCATCGCGGACCTTCGACAGCTGCAGCACTTCGCCTTCAGCGATGATGCGCGTGGCTTGCGACAGGATCTTCATCACTGGCATGGAGCCCAGTTCGACCATCATTTCGAAAGAGCGTGAATACAGGAAGTCGCCCACCAGCACGCTCGGCGCGTTGCCCCACATGGCGTTGGCGGTCGAGCGGCCTCGGCGCATGCCGGACATGTCGACGACGTCGTCGTGCAGCAGGGTGGCGGTGTGCAGGAACTCGATGGTCGCGGCCAGCAGGCGCAGGTCATCGCCTTCGCGGCCCAGTGCCTTGCCGCACAGCAGCACTAGCAAGGGACGCAGGCGTTTACCGCCAGCCGAGGTAATGTAGTCGCCGATTTTCGACACCAGCGGCACTCGGGAAGTCAGCTGCTTCTTGATGATGCCGTCGACGGCGTTAAAATCGTCCGCCACCGCGCGGTAGAAAGCTTGGGGTTGCATCAGCGACAGTTGCTCCAGAAGGGTTGCGCGGCATGCTAGGACCCACGTCCGGGCCTGTCAAGGCGCGATGGGCGGCCACTTGCAACGCCAGAGCAGCTTGCGTACAATCGCGCACCCTGAACTTCCTGGGCAGCACCTGCCTTACGCAATTGCAAGCGGGCCTTCCAGCCCCATGCAGCCATGCCAGCCAATACCTCTTCTTATAAAGAGCTGGGTGAGCAGGATTATCGGAGAAATACCATGTCTTATGCAGTAATCGTTACTGGTGGCAAGCAGTACAAAGTCGCTCCAGGTGAATACCTGAAGATCGAAAAACTGGAAATCGCTACCGGCGAATCCGTAACTTTTGATCGCGTTCTGTTGGTTGCCAATGGCGACGACGTGAATATCGGCGCTCCAGTTGTTCCTGGCGCTACCGTTGTGGCTGAAGTGATCTCCCAAGGTCGTCACGATAAAGTCCGCATCATCAAGTTCCGTCGCCGTAAGCACCACATGAAGCGTATGGGCCACCGCCAGTGGTACACCGAGATCAAAATCACCGGTATTCAGGCTTAATCAGCCTAATTCCTCACTAGGAGAATTGAACTCATGGCACACAAAAAAGCTGGTGGTAGTACCCGTAACGGTCGCGACTCAGAAGCCAAACGCCTTGGCGTGAAGATGTATGGCGGCCAGGTTATCAAGGCCGGTAACATCATCGTGCGTCAGCGCGGCACTCAATTCCACGCTGGCTACGGCGTTGGCATGGGTAAAGATCACACCCTCTTCGCGAAAATCGAAGGCGTGATCAAGTTTGAAGTAAAAGGCGCCTTCGGTCGTCGTTACGTGAGCGTCGTCGCAGCTTAATTGCGCGATCGCTGGAAAAGCCCTGTCTTGCGACGGGGCTTTTTCGTTTGTGGGGTGAGTCTCTTGCAAAGCTGTTTGTGATGGGCTCCAGCGCTGTATTGGCGGTCGTTGCTTGAGGTCGCTGCGCTCATTTTTGCAAGAGTCTTATGTCTTGGTTGTTTTTCGGCTCGTCCGTATGGCGAGAGGCGTTTTGTTATGAAGTTTGTTGATGAAGTATCGATTCGAGTAAAGGCCGGCGACGGTGGCAACGGTTGCATGAGTTTCCGTCGAGAAAAATTCATTGAAAACGGCGGCCCGAACGGCGGTGATGGTGGTGATGGCGGTTCCATCTACATGATGGCCGACGAAAACCTGAATACCCTGGTCGACTACCGTTACACCCGCCACTTCGATGCCGAACGTGGTTCCAACGGTGGCAGCACCGACTGCACCGGCAAAAAAGGTGAGGATCTGATTCTGCGGGTGCCGGTCGGTACCACTGTGATCGACTCTGCAACCCAGGAAGTCATCGGTGACCTGACCAAGGCCGGTCAGAAGCTGATGGTGGTTCAGGGCGGCTGGCACGGTCTGGGTAACACTCGTTTCAAATCCAGTACCAACCGTGCGCCGCGCCAGACTACGCCGGGCAAGCCGGGTGAGCAGCGCGACCTGAAACTGGAAATGAAGGTGCTGGCGGACGTCGGTCTGCTCGGTTTGCCGAACGCTGGCAAAAGTACCTTCATTCGCTCGGTGTCGGCTGCCAAGCCGAAAGTCGCCGACTACCCGTTCACCACGTTGGTGCCGAACCTGGGTGTGGTCAGTGTCGATCGCTGGAAGAGCTTCGTGGTTGCGGATATTCCGGGCCTGATCGAAGGTGCTTCCGACGGCGCAGGCCTGGGGATTCGCTTCCTCAAGCACTTGTCGCGTACGCGTCTGCTGCTGCACCTCGTCGACATGGCGCCGCTGGATGACACCAGTGCGCCGGATGCCGCTGAAGTGATCGTCAGCGAGCTGACCAAGTTCAGCCCGTCCCTGGCCGAGCGTGATCGCTGGCTGGTGCTGAACAAGTGCGACCAGATCCTTGAGGAAGAGCACGATGCTCGCGTCAAGGAGATCGTTGATCGTCTGGAGTGGACCGGTCCGGTCTATGTGATCTCGGCGATCGCCAAGCAAGGCACCGAGCGTCTGTGTCACGACATCATGCGTTACCTGGAAGATCGCGCCGATCGCCTGGCTAACGACCCGGCCTACAAGGAAGAGCTGGCCGAACTCGATCAGCGCATCGAGGACGAAGCTCGCGCCCAGTTGCAGGCGCTGGACGATCAGCGTGCCCTGCGTCGCAGTGGCGTGAAGTCGGTCCATGACATCGGTGACGACGATTGGGACGAAGAAGATGTGGATGATGAAGACGGTCCGGAAATCATTTACGTGCGTGACTGATTCGTTGCGATAAACTTAAGCGCCGCTCACTGGAGCGGCGTTTTAGTATCTGGAAATCGACTGTTGGTCACGAAGAACCACGAATAACGTCACGGGCAGTGCCAGGTCGCGCTGCCCTCAAGCTAAGGTTGAAGATGATGCGGAGCAAGGTGACAGGTGCGCAGCGTTGGGTCGTGAAGATCGGCAGCGCTTTGCTGACGGCGGACGGCAAGGGCCTGGATCGCGCAGCAATGGGTGTCTGGGTCGAGCAGATGGTTGCCCTGCATGAGGCGGGCGTTGAGCTGGTGCTGGTGTCCTCCGGGGCGGTGGCAGCGGGCATGAGCCGTCTGGGCTGGACCTCACGACCCAGTGCGATGCACGAGTTGCAGGCGGCTGCCGCCATCGGTCAGATGGGGTTGGTGCAGGCCTGGGAGTCGAGCTTCGCCGAACATGGTCGGCATACCGCACAGATTCTCCTGACTCACGACGATTTGTCCGACCGCAAGCGCTACCTGAATGCTCGTAGCACCCTGCGTGCGCTGGTCGAGTTGAAAGTGATCCCGGTGATCAACGAAAACGACACCGTGGTCACTGACGAAATCCGTTTCGGCGACAACGACACATTGGCGGCGCTGGTGGCGAATCTGGTCGAAGCCGATTTGCTGGTGATCCTCACTGATCGCGATGGCATGTTCGATGCTGATCCACGCAACAATCCCGACGCCAAGCTGATTTATGAGGCGCGGGCCGACGATCCGGCGCTCGATGCGGTAGCCGGTGGCACTGGCGGTGCGTTGGGGCGTGGCGGCATGCAGACCAAGCTGCGCGCTGCGCGTCTGGCGGCGCGCTCCGGTGCGCACACCATCATCGTTGGTGGGCGTATTGAGCGAGTGCTGGATCGCCTCAAGGCTGGCGAGCGCATCGGCACTTTGCTGTCGCCTGAGCGCGGCATGCTGGCGGCCCGCAAACAGTGGCTGGCCGGGCATCTGCAGACTCGCGGCACGCTGGTGCTGGATGCGGGTGCGGTGACCGCTCTGTCTCAGGGCAACAAAAGTTTGCTGCCGGTAGGTGTAAAGCTGGTCCAGGGCAGCTTCCGTCGCGGCGAAATGGTGGTCTGTGTGGCGCCGGACGGTCGTGAAATCGCCCGTGGCCTGGCTAACTACAGTGCGCTGGAAGCACAAAAAATCATCGGTCAGTCGTCTGAGGCGATTATCGGTCTGTTGGGTTACATGGCGGAGCCGGAGCTGGTTCACCGCGATAACCTGATTCTGGTCTGAAGGAATACCTGAATGCGTGTGGCAAAAGGATTATTGGGCTTGTTGTTGGCGATGCCGTTGCTGGCCTCGGCCGAGGAAATTGGCCAGGTGTCGACGGTGTTCAAATTCGTCGGCCCGAACGACCGTATTGTTGTCGAGGCGTTTGATGATCCGAAAGTGGAGGGTGTGACCTGTTACCTGTCGCGTGCCAAGACGGGTGGCGTGAAAGGTGGTCTGGGATTGGCCGAGGATCGCGCTGAGGCGTCTATTGCATGTCGCCAGGTCGGGCCGATCAACTTCAAGGGTGAGCTCAAGGATGGCGAGGAGGTATTCAAGGAGCGCACCTCGCTGGTATTCAAGACTATGCAGGTGGTGCGATTCCTCGACAAGAAGCGCAATACCCTGGTGTATCTGGTCTACAGCGATCGTTTGATCGAGGGTAGTCCGCAGAATGCGGTGACGGCGATTCCGATTCTGCCGTGGACGCACGCTCAGTAAGATAGCGAAGGTCCAAGTGTGGGGGCGAGCCTGCTTGCTCCCACATTTTTTTGCATTGTATTTAATAAATCGCAGGCAATAAAAAACCGACCCTGAGGTCGGTTTTTTAACGAGCGCGTCGCTTAGGCAGCAGCGGCAACGTTCAGGGCCTTGACGTGGCCATTCAGACGGCTCTTATGGCGAGCAGCTTTGTTCTTGTGGATGATGCCTTTATCGGCCATACGGTCGATAACTGGCACGGCCAGAACGTAAGCAGCTTGAGCTTTAGCAGCGTCTTTTGCGTCGATGGCTTTAACTACATTCTTGATGTAGGTACGAACCATGGAACGCAGGCTGGCGTTGTGGCTGCGACGCTTCTCAGCCTGTTTTGCACGTTTTTTGGCGGAAGGTGTGTTGGCCACCGTCGAGCTCCTCGAAAGACTTTTTAGGAAATAGCAAACAAAATAGGCCGCGAATCATGCCGATGAGTTGATGTCTTGTCAAGGGCGGAAGAGACGTTCCGCTAAGTGGCCGGTTCCGGCCCCATGAAAACTACTGCGCTCGGCAATACAGCGTTGAAAGCAGACTCGAAATGCTCATTGACTAAAGTCAACTCCGCTTTCTCGCCTGCTTTCGCCTTGTCTTGCCTTCGCTCGCTACGTTTTCAAGGGGACGGTGCGCTGGATATTTCTTTCCGGCGCGCGACCTGTAAACTCGCGAGCTTTGGCTCTGTGCTGTTGCGGCGCGGAGTATCGCATAAGTGGGCGCGTTGTTCGCCTGCTGTTTATCGACAGGCACAAACTCTTTCAATGAATCTGCTCAAATCGTTGGCCGCTGTCAGCTCTATCACGATGCTTTCCCGGGTGTTGGGGTTTGTTCGTGACACTCTAATCGCCCGTGCATTTGGTGCCGGAATGGCGACCGACGCCTTCTTTATCGCCTTCAAGCTGCCCAATCTGCTGCGGCGGATCTTCGCCGAAGGGGCGTTTTCCCAGGCCTTTGTGCCGATTCTTGCCGAATACAAAAGCCAGAAGGGCGAGGAGGCGACGCGGACCTTCATTGCCTACGTCTCAGGCCTGCTGACACTGGTACTGGCGCTGGTCACTGCGTTGGGCATGCTCGCCGCCCCCTGGGTTATCTGGGCCACGGCACCGGGTTTCGTCGATTCTCCGGAAAAATTCCAGCTGACGACCGATCTGCTGCGGGTCACTTTCCCTTATATATTGCTGATCTCCCTGTCATCGCTGGCCGGGGCGATCCTCAACACCTGGAACCGCTTCTCGGTGCCAGCCTTCGTGCCGACCCTGCTCAATGTCAGCATGATCATCTTTGCGGTATTCCTGACGCCGTATTTCGATCCGCCGGTCATGGCGCTGGGCTGGGCCGTTCTGGTGGGTGGGCTGGCGCAGCTGCTCTATCAACTGCCGCACCTGAAAAAAATCGGCATGCTGGTACTGCCGCGTTTGAACCTGCGCGATAGCGGTGTCTGGCGGGTCATGAAGCAGATGCTGCCCGCGATCATCGGCGTTTCGGTGAGTCAGATTTCGCTGATCATCAATACCATTTTTGCCTCGTTTCTGGTGGCCGGTTCCGTGTCCTGGATGTATTACGCCGACCGCCTGATGGAGTTGCCATCCGGCGTGCTGGGTGTGGCGCTGGGCACGATTTTGTTGCCGACCCTGGCCAAGACCTATGCCAGCCAGGATCGCCACGAATACTCGCGAATCCTCGATTGGGGGCTGCGCCTGTGCTTCATGCTGGTGTTGCCGTGCTCTCTGGCGCTGGGGATTCTGTCTGAACCACTGACGGCTTCGCTGTTCCAGTATGGCCAGTTCAGCGCTTTCGATGCGGCCATGACTCAACGCGCGTTGATCGCTTATTCCATCGGCTTGCTGGGGATTATCGTGATTAAAGTGCTGGCGCCGGGCTTCTATGCGCAACAAAACATCCGCACGCCGGTGAAAATCGCGATTTTCACCCTGGTCGTCACTCAGCTGTTCAACCTGGTGCTGATCGGTCCGCTGGCGCACGCCGGCCTGGCCCTGGCCATCAGCGCGGGTGCCTGCATCAACGCCGGTTTGCTGTTTTATCAACTGCGTAAGCAGCAGATGTATCAGCCGCAACCGGGCTGGGCGAAGTTCGGGCTCAAATTGCTGGTGGCGGTAGCGGTGATGTCTGCAGTGTTGCTGGGTGCGATGCACTTTATGCCGGCCTGGGGGCAGGGGCCTATGCTTGAGCGGCTGCTGCGTCTGGGTGCATTGGTGATCGCAGGCGTCGTGGCGTATTTCGGCATGTTGCTGTTGATGGGCTTCCGTTTGCGCGACTTCAATCGCAAGGCCTTGAGCTGAAGACGTTATCTCGATAATCATGGGCGAACCGGCAGTTTTGTCGGCTCGATTACTTTGGGTTACGGTGTTGCCTGTCGTCGGCCGCCGGGTGTGGTTATAATCGACCACTTTATGAGCAAGAAGCGCGTTATGCAGCTGGTTCGAGGTCTCCACAACCTGCGCCCCCAGCATCGGGGCTGTGTCGCCACTATTGGCAACTTTGACGGTGTTCACCGTGGCCACCAGGCTATCCTGGTCCGGCTGCGAGAGCGTGCGCTCGAGTTGGGCGTGCCCAGCTGCGTGGTGATTTTCGAGCCGCAGCCGCGGGAGTTCTTCGCTCCGGACACCGCCCCGGCCCGTCTGGCCCGCCTGCGGGACAAACTGCAGCTGCTGGCCGAAGAAGGTGTCGACCGGGTGTTGTGCCTGGCTTTCAACCAGCGCCTGAGCAAACTCAGCGCCAGGGAGTTCGTCGATACCATTCTGGTGGACGGCCTCGGCGTGCAGCATCTGGAAGTTGGTGACGATTTCCGGTTTGGCTGCGACCGGCTGGGGGATTTCGACTACTTGCAACAGGCCGGCGTCCTTCAGGGCTTTACCGTCGAAGCGGCGCAGACCGTCGAGCTGGACGGCATTCGTGTCAGCAGCACTCAGGTCCGCAATGCCCTGGCCGCTGCCGATTTCGCCTTGGCCGAGCAACTGCTCGGTCGCCCGTACCGGATTGCCGGTCGGGTCCTGCATGGCCAGAAGCTGGCGCGCCAGTTGGGTACGCCCACGGCCAACGTGCAACTCAAGCGTCGTCGTGTGCCGTTGAGCGGGGTTTACCTGGTCAGCGTCGACATCGATGGCAAGACCTGGCCAGGCGTCGCCAATATTGGTGTGCGGCCAACGGTCGAAGGGGATGGCAAAGCCCACCTCGAAGTGCACCTTTTAGATTTTGCCGGCGATCTGTATGACCGGCGTTTGACGGTGGTTTTCCACCACAAGCTGCGTGAAGAGCAGCGTTTCGCCTCTCTGGAGGCGCTTAAGACGGCGATCAATGCGGATATCGCCGCCGCCCGTGCCCTGTCGCACCTAGCGCCAATCGCTAATGAAGAGCCTTAAATGACCGACTATAAAGCCACGCTAAACCTTCCGGACACCGCCTTCCCAATGAAGGCCGGCCTGCCTCAGCGCGAACCGCAGATTCTGCAGCGCTGGGACAGCATTGGCCTGTACGGTAAGTTGCGCGAGATTGGCAAGGATCGTCCGAAGTTCGTACTGCACGACGGTCCTCCGTACGCCAACGGCACGATTCACATCGGTCATGCGCTGAACAAAATCCTCAAGGACATGATCATCCGCTCGAAAACCCTGTCGGGTTTCGACGCGCCTTATGTTCCGGGCTGGGACTGCCACGGTCTGCCGATCGAGCACAAAGTCGAAGTGACCCACGGCAAGAACCTGGGTGCCGACAAGACCCGCGAACTGTGCCGTGCCTACGCCACCGAGCAGATCGAAGGCCAGAAGTCCGAATTCATCCGTCTGGGCGTGTTGGGCGACTTCGCCAACCCCTACAAGACCATGGACTTCAAAAACGAGGCCGGTGAAATCCGCGCTCTGGCGGAAATCGTCAAGGGTGGCTTCGTGTTCAAGGGTCTGAAGCCTGTGAACTGGTGCTTTGACTGCGGTTCGGCCCTGGCTGAAGCGGAAGTCGAGTACGAGAACAAAAAGTCCGCGACCATCGACGTGGCCTTCCCGATCGCCGACGAAGCCAAACTGGCTGCCGCGTTCGGTCTGCCGACGCTGGCCAAACCTGCTTCGATCGTGATCTGGACCACCACACCGTGGACTATCCCGGCCAACCAGGCGCTGAACGTTCACCCGGAGTTCAACTACGCCCTGGTCGACGTCGGCGACAAGCTGCTGGTACTGGCTGAAGAACTGGTCGAATCTTGCCTGGCCCGCTACAGCCTGGAAGGTTCGGTGATCGCCACCACTACCGGTAAAGCGCTGGAGCTGATCAATTTCCGCCACCCGTTCTACGATCGTCTGTCGCCGGTTTACCTGGCTGACTACGTTGAGCTGGGCGCGGGCACCGGCGTGGTTCACTCCTCGCCAGCCTACGGTGTAGACGACTTCGTGACCTGCAAGAAGTACGGCATGGTCAACGATGACATCATCAATCCGGTGCAAAGCAATGGCGTGTATGTGCCATCGCTGGAGTTCTTCGGCGGCCAGTTCATCTGGAAGGCCAACCCGGCCATCGTCGATAAACTGACCGAAGTCGGCGCGCTGCTGCACACCACCACCATCGAACACAGCTACATGCATTGCTGGCGTCACAAGACCCCGCTGATCTACCGCGCCACCGCGCAGTGGTTCATCGGCATGGACAAAGAGCCAGCAGCGGGCGACACCCTGCGCAAACGCGCGATCAAAGCCATCGAAGACACCAAATTCGTCCCGGCCTGGGGCCAGGCGCGCCTGCACTCGATGATCGCCAACCGTCCGGACTGGTGCATCTCCCGTCAGCGCAACTGGGGCGTGCCGATCCCGTTCTTCCTGAACAAGGAAAGCGGCGAACTGCACCCACGCACCGTCGAACTGATGGAAATCGTCGCCCAGCGCGTCGAAGTCGAAGGCATCGAAGCCTGGTTCAAGATGGACGCCGCTGAGTTGCTCGGTGACGAAGCGCCGCTGTACGACAAGATCAGCGACACCCTGGACGTCTGGTTCGACTCGGGCACCACGCACTGGCACGTCCTGCGCGGTTCGCACCCGATGGGCCACGAGACCGGCCCTCGCGCCGACCTGTACCTGGAAGGCTCGGACCAGCACCGCGGCTGGTTCCACTCGTCGTTGCTGACCGGTTGCGCCATCGACGACCACGCACCGTACCGCGAGCTGCTGACCCACGGTTTCACCGTCGACGAATCCGGTCGCAAAATGTCCAAGTCCCTGGGCAACGTGATCGCGCCGCAGAAGGTCAACGACACCTTGGGCGCCGACATCATGCGTCTGTGGGTAGCGTCTACCGACTACTCGGGTGAAATGGCGGTTTCCGAGCAGATCCTGCAACGCAGTGCGGACGCCTACCGGCGCATCCGTAACACCGCGCGCTTCCTGCTTTCCAACCTGACCGGTTTCAACCCGGCCACCGACCTCCTGCCGGCTGAAGAAATGCTCGCCCTGGACCGTTGGGCTGTGGATCGCACCCTGTTGCTGCAACGCGAGCTGCAGGAGCACTACGGCGAATACCGCTTCTGGAACGTCTACTCCAAGATCCACAACTTCTGCGTGCAGGAGCTGGGCGGTTTCTACCTGGACATCATCAAGGACCGCCAGTACACCACTGGCGCCGACAGCAAGGCCCGTCGTTCGTGCCAGACCGCGCTGTTCCACATTTCCGAAGCGCTGGTGCGCTGGATCGCGCCGATCCTGGCATTCACCGCCGACGAGCTGTGGCAGTACCTGCCGGGCGAGCGTAACGAGTCCGTGATGCTCAACACCTGGTACGAAGGCCTGAGCGAACTGCCGGAAGGCTTCGAACTGGATCGCGCTTACTGGGACCGGATCATGGCGGTCAAGGTTGCGGTCAACAAGGAAATGGAAATCCAGCGTGCAGCCAAGGCTGTCGGTGGCAACCTGCAAGCCGAAGTGACGCTGTTCGCCGAAGACGCGCTGAGCGCCGACCTGGCCAAACTGAGCAACGAATTGCGTTTCGTGCTGATCACCTCAACCGCCAGTGTCGCGCCATTGGTGCAGGCACCGGCCGATGCCGTGGTCACCGAAGTCAGCGGCCTGAAGCTCAAGATCGTCAAGTCGGCTCACGCCAAGTGCGCCCGTTGCTGGCACTGCCGTGAAGATGTCGGCGTGAACCCGGAACATCCGGAAATCTGCGGTCGTTGCGTCGACAACATCAGCGGCGCGGGCGAGGTTCGTCACTATGCCTAACGCTGCTGGCCGTTTCGGACGGCTGAGCTGGCTCTGGTTGAGCGTGCTGGTCCTGGTCATCGACCAGGCCAGCAAGTTCTACTTCGAAGGCAAGCTCGAGATGTACCAGCAAATCGTGGTGATCCCCGATTTGTTCAGTTGGACCCTGGCCTACAACACCGGGGCGGCGTTCAGCTTCCTGGCTGACAGCTCCGGTTGGCAGCGCTGGTTGTTTGCCTTGATTGCAGTGGTGGTCAGCGCGGTGCTGGTGATCTGGCTCAAGCGCCTGGGTCGCAACGAAACCTGGCTGGCGATTGCGCTGGCCCTGGTGCTGGGTGGCGCGCTGGGCAATCTGTACGACCGCATTGCCTTGGGCCATGTGATCGATTTCATTCTGGTGCATTGGCAGAACCGCTGGTATTTCCCGGCGTTCAACTTTGCCGACAGTGCCATTTCTGTCGGTGCCGTGATGCTCGCGCTGGATATGTTCAAAAGTAAGAAGACCGGAGAAACCGTTCATGACTGAACAGGTATTGGCTGAACAACGTATCGGCCAGAACACGGAAGTCACCTTGCACTTTGCATTGCGCCTGGAGAACGGCGATACCGTCGACAGCACTTTCGACAAAGCCCCGGCGACCTTCAAGGTCGGCGACGGCAACCTGTTGCCAGGCTTCGAAGCCGCGCTGTTCGGCTTCAAGGCTGGCGACAAGCGCAGCCTGTACATCGAGCCGGAAAACGCTTTTGGCCAGCCTAACCCGCAAAACGTGCAGATCATCCCTCGCTCGCAGTTCCAGGACATGGAACTGTCGCCAGGGTTGCTGGTGATCTTCAACGATGCCGCCAATACCGAGCTGCCGGGCGTGGTGAAGGAATTCGATGACGCGCAAGTGACCATCGACTTCAACCACCCGCTCGCCGGTAAGACCTTGACCTTTGACGTTGAGATCATCAACGTCAAAGCGCTGTAACTGACCGAATACGGTCACCTGTAGGAGCAGAGCTTGCTCGCGAAGGCGTCATCACATTCAGCATCAATGTTGACTGACACACCGCTTTCGCGAGCAAGCTCTGCTCCTACAATGATCTAACTTCTTGCGCGCAAGACACGAGGCACAGCATGCAAATCAAACTCGCCAACCCCCGTGGCTTCTGCGCCGGTGTGGACCGGGCGATCGAAATCGTCAACCGCGCCCTGGAAGTCTTCGGGCCGCCGATCTATGTGCGCCACGAAGTGGTCCACAACAAATTCGTCGTCGAAGACCTGCGTGCCCGTGGGGCGATCTTCGTCGAGGAACTGGATCAGGTGCCGGACGACGTGATCGTGATCTTCAGTGCCCACGGCGTTTCCCAAGCTGTGCGTACCGAAGCCGCAGGCCGTGGCCTGAAGGTATTCGACGCTACTTGCCCGCTGGTGACCAAGGTGCACATCGAAGTCGCGCGTTACAGCCGTGACGGCCGTGAATGCATCCTTATCGGTCATGCCGGCCATCCGGAAGTCGAAGGCACCATGGGCCAGTACGATGGCAGCAATGGTGGCGCGATCTATCTGGTCGAAGACGAGAAAGATGTCGCCGAGTTGCAGGTGAACAACCCTGAAAAACTGGCTTTCGTTACCCAGACCACCCTGTCCATGGACGACACCAGTCGCGTGATCGATGCCCTGCGTACCCGTTTCCCGGCGATCGGTGGTCCGCGCAAGGACGACATCTGCTACGCCACGCAAAACCGTCAGGACGCTGTCAAGCAACTGGCGGACGAGTGCGACGTGGTGCTGGTAGTCGGCAGCCCGAACAGCTCCAACTCCAATCGTCTGCGTGAACTGGCCGAACGCATGGCCACTCCGGCCTATCTGATCGATGGCGCCGAAGACCTGCAAAAGAGCTGGTTCGACGGTGTCGAGCGTATTGGCATCACGGCCGGTGCCTCCGCTCCGGAAGTGTTGGTGCGTGGCGTGATCCAGCAACTGCAGGCCTGGGGTGCCACGGGGGCCGATGAACTGGCCGGCCGCGAGGAGAACATCACTTTCTCCATGCCTAAAGAGTTGCGCGTGCGTTCGCTGTAATACTTTCCGCCTTTCGACACAGCGCCTGCTCAGCCTTACGGTTGGCCAGGCGCACTCGACCGCTTGCCGCCAGCACCACCTGGAGCTGGCTGACCGGCTCGCGAGCCGAGCAAATATGTAGCGTCCCTGCCTGAAATGCCCGCCCGGGCATCAGCGGTTGGCCCAGACTGCTGAATCGTACAAAACGCTTGACCGGCCAGTTGCCGACAATCGGCACCCGAGTGCTACTTGTGTGCTCAATCAGCAGCGGATTGCTGCTGTCTTCCGGGCCTTTGCCGCTGATATCCAGAATGATCCGCCAGCCTTGGCTCCAGTCGCCGTTGATACCGTGAATCACCACGCTCTGATTGCGGGTGATGGCAGCCGTTCTGGCTGTGCGTATACCACTGATAATCGACTGCGCCGCCTGCTCGCGATGGTTTGATTCCGTCAGTGCTGCAAATGCCGGGCTGACCAGTTGCAGAACAATCCCGACAATTGTCAGTCCCATGAGCAGTCCGATCAGGCTGAAACCTTGCTGATGCATGTCATCTCCCTCCATGGAGTACTGCGGCCCGCGCGATCCTTGCGCGAGTAATGGCAAAACAACCGTACATGCGCCGGTCTAATGTTCTAGCGTGTAGAAGCAGGTATAGCCGACGGCAACGGAGGGCATCGATGGATCATCGTACAAAAGGTTTCACGCTGATTGAGCTGCTGGCCACGCTCGCGGTGTTTCTGATCCTGATCACCCTCGCTGTTCCGGCGTTTACCCGCTCGGTGCAAAGCAACAAGGCCGACACCGAGATCGGCGATTTGCAACGGGCACTCAATTACGCACGGCTTGAGGCGATTGATCGGGGCCTCACCACTCGGGTTCGCCCGACGGCCGGCGGCAGTGTCTGGACTGGCGAGCTGAGCGTTTATGACGGTACTGGCAATCCGGCCAATGTATTGCGGGTTGTTCCAGCGATGAGCAGCGGAGCAACTCTGACGCTAACCTCAGGAGTGACCGCGATTGATTTCAACAATCTCGGCGGTTTGGCCGCGCCGTCCACGGCGGTGGTGATCAGTTATGTGCTGGGG
The DNA here is from genome assembly GCF_058148225.1 of Pseudomonas sp. DF5. Lineage (NCBI taxonomy): Bacteria > Pseudomonadati > Pseudomonadota > Gammaproteobacteria > Pseudomonadales > Pseudomonadaceae > Pseudomonas > Pseudomonas sp. DF5. The sequence continues at coordinate 72,457 of NZ_JBYVYM010000012.1, read as the reverse complement.
GCGCAAAGCAGGACGCTGAATGTGTGTTTGAACGGACGAATTCTATTGGGTGGAAGTTGCGGATGAGGGGTTGGAGCAAGCGTGCACAGGAGGGCATGACGCTGATCGAGGTACTGGTCGCGTTGTTGGTGCTGGCTGTGGGTCTGTTGGGCGCGGCGGCGATTCAGCTCAATGCGCTGAAGTACACCGACAGCTCACGGATGACCAGCCAGGCGAGTTTTATCGCCTACGACATGATGGACCGCATCCGCGCCAACTCCGGCGCCGATTACACCGTCACGCCACCGACCTCGGGCAACCTGAGCGTGGCCCGGGATCAGGACCTCTACGACTTCACCACCAATATCGTCAATTTCGGTGGGGCCACGGCCACCGGCAGCATCGTCCGCTACCAGCGGGTGTACACCATCACCATTACCTGGGACGACTCCCGGGCTGCCAATGTCGCCGATTCGCGCCGCAGTTTCGTCCTCACCAGCCGTGCCACCGTTGATCCGGTGACGACACCATGAACAGAACCAGCAGAGGTTTCGGCCTGATCGAATTGCTGATCGCCCTGGCGTTGAGCCTGATCGTGGTCCTGGGCGTGGCGCAGATTTTCATCGCCGCCAAAAACACCTACGTCAGCCAGAACACCGCTGCCGGCATGCAGGAAGATGCGCGGTTCGTCTTGAGCAAGATGATTCAGGAAATTCGCATGGTCGGCATGTTCGGTTGCCTTGGTACGATTACCGACGCCAGTTCGGCGGGGGATTTCAATGCCAGCCTGCTCACGCCGATCAGTTGGGACAATGCCAATCTCAAATTGACGCTGGTCACCGCAGATGTCGGCGGCAGTGGCGGGGTGCCGACCTGGACGGTGGTTTCCGACTGCCGAAATACCGCGACGGCCTACACCGGTTTACGCACGCCGGCATCGGGGCAGTTGGCGTTTCCGATCAGGCGGCTGATCTACAGCTTCAGTAACAACCAACTGCTGATGGGCTCCGGCACCGGCACGCCGACTCAAGCGGTGCTCATAAATAACGTCAGTGCCTTCGGCGTGAGCTTTGGCCTCGCCAGTTCAGCCACGGACACCGCCGCCTCCAGCTACAGCAGTAATCCGTCCGATCCGGCACGCATCCGCAGTGTGCGGTTGACGCTGACCCTCACCGACCCCAACAACCGGGTCCGCAATCAAACCTTCAACGTGGTTGCCGCCTTGCGCAACCGCTTGCCATGAGGGAGGGCCGATGAATCGTTCCCCCATGACCCCTCATGCCCAGCGCGGCATGGCGCTGTTGGTCAGCCTGGTGTTTCTCCTGGTGCTGACATTGATCGGCCTCTCGTCGATGCAGAGCGCCACGTTGCAGGAGAAAATGACCAGTAGCGTGATCCTGCGCAACCAGTCATTCCAGGGGGCGGAAGCGGCGTTGCGGGTCGGTGAAAGCGCGGTGCAACTGAATTCCTACTCATTGCCGGTCTGCAGTGGCACCAGCCAGTGCGCACCGCCGGCCGAGGCGTCGGTCATCACCGCCGCCGGGTTCAACTCCACCTCGGGGGTGAGCTGGATCGCCGCCGGCAACGGCTTTTACGGGGTGCAGAACATTGGTACCACCCTGACGGCCGTGAACGTGCCGAGTAACACATCGGCAACACTTTACCGGGTGACCGCCGTGGGCATCGCGGGCAGCTCGCGCAGTGTGGTGGAGAGTATTTATGCGAAGTACTGAGACCCGCGCAGGCTGGCGCCGTTGGTTACTGCATCTGCTCTGCGGCGCGGCCTTGAGCCTTTACCTGGTCGCGCCGACCTACGCCTTCACGCCTTCGGATTCGCCGCTGTTGAGCGCCGCCGCCGTGCCTCCCAATGTGATGTTGCTGCTCGATGACTCGGGGAGTATGAACAACATTATCTGGGCAGCCGGCTTCGACCCGACGGTCGTACGCACCCCGGTGACGATTTGCCTCTCCAATGGTTCGTGCAACAAAGGCCGCGACCTGGACATGACCGATAACAATATCGCCTTGTCGAGTTTGAATCATGGAACATGCTCGAAGGCCGGATGGTACGGTTTTTATAAAAACAGCCTTCTCGGTCTGGATTCGCTTTGCCTGAAGCTTCCCGATCCGGTGGGAAACGAGGACACGCGGTATACGGCGAATTATTTGTCCTACCTGATCAGCCTGGCCAACAATACTGACCGGGACTTCACCGACGGCTCGATCCCCAACGATTACCGGATGAACGTGGCGCGCAACGTTTCCAAGACGTTGGTGGCCAATAACCGTTCGCTGCGCATTGGCCTGTCGACGTTTAACCTGGCGGTCGGCAACCATAAGGATGACGGTGGTTACATCGCTCGCTCGATCAGCGATTTGTTGGCAGTCAGCACTGTGACCCAGGCTCAGGCCGATACCAATTACAACGCACTGATCGCCGGTATCGACGAGTTGAGCGCGCAAGCCAATACGCCACTGGCGGAAGCCTATTACGAAATCACTCGTTATTTCCGTGGCATGGCGCCGTACAACAACTCGACACCCGACACCTATACCAGTCCGATTCAGTACCGTTGCCAGAAAAATTACGGGGTGGTGATCACCGATGGTCTGCCGACCTACGACCGAACCTTTCCGACCGATGATCCGCTGGGTGGCAGCCGGTTACCGAACTGGGACGGGATCAGCAGTAACGATGGTACCGACCCCTCAGGCGACGATGAAGGCGACACCCTGTACCTGGATGACATTGCCAAGTTCGCTTTCGACATCGACATGCGTTCCACGGGAACCGATGCCACAGGCAAAAGCTGGGACGCCCTGGATTTTCCCAAGCAGAACATGAACACCTATACCGTGGGTTTCACCGCTGCAAACCAGATGTTGGTGGATGCCGCGACCTATGGGCAGGGCAAGTACTACCAGGCGAGCGACAGTGCGGGACTTAACAATGCACTGACTGCTGCCCTGAGCGACATCACTTCCAAGGCCGGCTCAGGTGGCAGTGGCGTGGCCAGCGGTACGACCCTGACCAGTGACTCGAGCTATTTCCAGACCAGCTACGATCCCAAGGACTGGCGGGGGACGATCAAGTCCTTCGGCTTCACGTCGGCGGGCGCGGTTAACACCGCCGCCGTGCTGTGGACGACCGACACGACCATCGTGCCCGGCGCCACTGCGCCGACCTATCAGTCCTGGAACACGCAAACCAACGCCGCGGTCAGCCTGGCCTACAGCAATTTCTCTTCGGCGCAGCAGACCTCCCTCAATCAGGGGCTGCCCACCGGCATCAACGGCAACGATCTGGTGGAGTGGAGCAAGGGCATCAACAAAACCGGGCTGAAAGTTCGCAGCGTATTGCTCGGCGACATTATCAATTCGCCACTCGTGCTGGCGGCGCCCACGGACAAAACCGCGTCTGATCTGGTGGCAGACACCAGCTACAGCACTTACCTGACCACCAAAGCGGCCAACATGAATGCCAGCCTGGTGGTGAATGCCAACGACGGTTTTGTAAACATCATCAACTCGGCCAATGGTGTCAGGCGTTATGCCTACATGCCCTCCAGCGTGCTGCCATCGCTGAACGACATCGCTGATCCCACTTACATCAACGGTGTGAGCCACAAGTTTCTGGTCGATGGCCAGGTCGGCGTGTTCGATGCCCAGCTCAATAGCGCCTGGAAAACCCTGGCGATTGGCGGCACGGGGGCGGGCGGCAAAACCTTCTATGCGCTGCAGTTGTTCGACGCATCGGCCGGTAACGAAACTAAAGCGCTGTGGGAAATCAGTGCACCGGCCACGGCCAGTACAGCGAACGTTTTCAATGATCTGGGTTATGCCTATGCGCGCCCCGAAGTGGCACGCTTGGCCGATGGTCGCTGGGCCGCGTTTATCTCCAACGGCTATGGCAGCAACTCCGGGGTGGCGGCGTTGTATGTGGTGGATATTCGCGACGGCTCGCTGATCAAGAAAATCGTGATCGACAGTACCGAAACCACCAACGGCCTGTCGTCGGTGAAGCTCAGGGTCAACTCGCAGAATGTGGTGCAGGCTGCCTATGGGGGCGATCTGAAAGGGCGGTTGTGGAAGTTCGATTTGAGTGGCACCACCCCTGACACCTGGGGCGTGGCGTTTTCCGGCAAGCCGTTGTTCACCACTGCAGGTGGTGCGACCCAGCCGATTACCGCGCAACCGTTGCTGGCGGATCACGTGTTGGGCGGCAAGGAGGTGTTTTTCGGCACCGGCAAATTCAATGAGGTTGCCGACAAGACCAACAAGGATCTGCAGGCGTTCTACGCGGTATGGGATGCCGAGGGGGGCGCGGGGCAAATCACCGTTTCCAGTTTGCAGGCGCAGGCGGTGACCGGCGTGTTTTCGGGCAGTACCGGGCAATTCATCACCACCAGCCAGAACGAGGTGACCTACCCGGCCAAGAAAGGCTGGTACTTGCCCCTGGTATACAGCAACGTGCTAACGGGGGAGCGAGTGATCTATCAGGCCAGTCTGGTGTCGGGGCGGATCGTTTTTACCACGCTCAGTGTGGATACCGTGGACCCCTGTGCCAGCTTCGGCACCGGCAAACTGGTCGAACTCGATGCGTTCAGCGGTAAGATGCTCAATTACGCGGTACTCGACACCAATGCCGACGGGGTGGTCGACGGCAACGACACGATTTCCAGCGGGGTGATCTTCACCGGTGGTATCCCGACCCTGAATGCGGTCGTCAATGACGCAACCCGCAAGATTGTGAACGACTCCGGTGGTGGCGTGACCACTCTGGTGGAAAAATCCGGTGGCGGCAGCGGCCGTCGCATCATGTGGCGACAAATACAGTAAGTGAGAGTGAGGCATGCGTAGATCCAACCGAGGTTTTACCCTGATCGAAATCATGATCGTGATTGCGATCATCGGGATCGTTATCACCATTGGCTATCCGAGCCTCACCGAGTACGTAAAAAAGGGCCGCCGTACTGAAGTCGCCGGGTTGCTTTCCGAGCAGGCGCAGATCCTCGAGCGTTTCTATTCGAAGAATAATGTCTACACCAATGCCACCGGCCTCAGCGCCGGCAATGATTTCTACACCATCACCCCGACCCTGACCGATCAGACCTTCCTGCTGACGGCAACACGCAAGGCCGGTTCGACCATGGCCAGCGACAAGTGCGGTGATTTCACCCTCACCAATACCGGTGTCAGGAGCATGGTCAATGCCGCGTCCGGTCTGGCCACCAAGGATTGCTGGGGTCGCTGAGTTCCTTTTTCGGGCGCCTTTTGCGCCCTCTGTCTATTGAACGGTTGGATCAGAACATGAGCAGTCAACAGCAAGTGGTGATTGTCGGTGGCGGGGTGATTGGCCTGCTGACGGCGTTCAATCTCGCGTCCGAAGTGCAGAGCGTGGTGCTGCTGGACCGCTCGAACGTCGGTCAGGAATCTTCCTGGGCCGGTGGCGGAATCGTCTCGCCGCTCTACCCGTGGCGCTACAGCCCGGCGGTCACTGCACTGGCTCATTGGTCCCAGGATTTTTATCCACAGCTGGCGGAGCGTTTGTTCGCTGCCACCGGTGTCGATCCTGAAGTGCACACCACCGGGTTGTACTGGCTGGACCTGGATGACGAGGCCGAAGCGCTCGCTTGGGCCGAACGGGAGAACCGTCCGCTGCGGGCTGTGGATATCTCTGCGGCGCACGATGCGGTGCCGGTATTGGGCACCGGTTTTTCCCGGGCGATCTACATGGCCGATGTGGCCAATGTGCGTAATCCACGGCTGGTGAAATCCCTCAAGGCCGCCTTGCAGGCGCTGCCAAACGTGACGATTCATGAGCAATGCGAGGTCAGCGGGTTTATCCGTGAAGGCGCTGCGGTGGTCGGGGTACAGACCTCGATAGGGGCCATTCGGGGTGATGAGGTGGTTTTGACAGCGGGGGCCTGGAGTGGGGACTTGCTGAAAAAACTGGACCTGGAGCTGCCGGTCGAACCGGTCAAGGGCCAGATGATTCTCTACAAGTGCGCGGCGGACTTCCTGCCAAGCATGGTCCTGGCAAAGGGGCGATATGCCATTCCCCGGCGCGACGGGCACATCCTGATCGGCAGCACGCTTGAGCATGAGGGCTTCGACAAGACGCCGACCGACACTGCGCTGGAAAGCCTGAAGGCATCGGCGGTGGAGTTGATTCCGGCGTTGGCGGATGCCGAGGTGGTGGGGCATTGGGCAGGGCTGCGGCCCGGGTCGCCTGAAGGGATCCCCTATATCGGTCGGGTGCCGGGATATGACGGGCTCTGGCTCAACTGCGGACATTACCGCAACGGATTGGTGCTGGCGCCGGCATCGTGTCAGTTATTTGCCGATGTGATGCTGGGGCGGGCACCGATTATCGACCCTGCGCCGTATGCGCCAGCCGGGCGAATCTGACAGAAGATCTTTTAACGGTTCAATCCAAACCCAGTTTCTTCAGCCTATAGCGCATCGACCGAAACGACAGATTCAAGCGCTGGGCCGCCGCCGTACGGTTCCAGCGGGTTTCCTCCAGGGCCTGGAGAATGAGTTTGCGTTCAACGTTTTCCAGATAGGCCTCCAGGTTGTCGATCTGTGTCAGGTCAGGCACGCCGCCGTCCGGGTTGCAGTTGCCTTCGGCCAGGCGCAGGTCGTTGGCTTCGATCTGTTTGTTCTCGCACAGGGTGTGCGCCCGCTCGAGCATGTTCTCCAATTCCCGCACGTTTCCTGGAAAGCGATAGTTTTTCAGCGCTTCGAGGGCTTGTGGGTGGAGTTTTGCAGGGGGCTGGCCAGTGCCGGCCGCCAGTCGCTTGAGCATGTTGTTGGCCAGAAGCTCAATGTCGTCGCGGCGTTCGCGCAAGGACGGTACTCGCAGCTCGATCACGTTCAAGCGGTAGTACAGGTCCTGGCGAAAGCGTTCGGCGGCGACTTCGGCGTCGAGGTCTTTGTGGGTGGCGCAGAGGATGCGCACATCGACCACGGTTTCCTGCTGGCCACCGATGCTGCGAACGGCTTTCTCCTGTATGGCCCGCAGCAGTTTGACCTGCATTGCCAGCGGTAGGTCAGCCACTTCGTCGAGGAACAAAGTGCCACCATTGGCGGCCTGGAACAGCCCGGGTTTGTCTTCGATAGCGCCGCTGAAACTGCCTTTGCGATGGCCGAAAAATTCGCTTTCCATCAATTCCGACGGAATTGCCCCACAGTTCACCGGGACGAACGGTCGGCTGGCGCGCGGGCCTTGCTCGTGGATCAGTCGAGCGACCAGTTCCTTGCCGCTGCCGGACTCGCCACTGATGTACACCGGAGCCTGGCTGCGGGCCAGTTTGTCGATTTGTTTGCGCAGGCTGCGCATCGGCAGTGTGTCGCCGAGCAGCCGACGGTCGATGGCGCTGCTGGCCCCGCCAGGCGCGGGCAAACTCAGGGCACTGATGACCAGTTCGCGCAGGCGGGTGAGGTCGACCGGTTTGGTCAGAAAGTCGAAGGCGCCGGCCTTGAGGGCATTGATTGCCGTCTCCAGGCTGCCATAGGCGGTGATCATCGCCACCGGCACTTGCGCATAGCGCTGCTGGATATGTTGTACCAGCGTCAGACCGGTGCCGTCAGGCAGGCGCATGTCGGTCAGGCACAGGTCAAACGTATCCCGTGCCAATAGCGCCTGCGCTTCTGCGAGGTTACGTGCGCTGAAGGTGTCGAGTTTCATCCGTCCCAGGGTGATTTCCAGGAGTTCGCGGATATCCGGCTCGTCGTCGACGATGAGGATTTTTTGCCGTGGGCTCGTGTTCAACTTTGTTTCCGTCCGTGAGCAAAGGTGATGCGAAAGCAGCCGCCGCCTTGGCGTGGTTTGAAGTCTAGGCGGGCTTGATTGCTTTCGCACAGCTCACGGGACAGATAAAGCCCCAGGCCAGTACCCTGGCTGCTGGTGGTGAAGAACGGTTCGAACAAGTGCGTGCGCTGCTCCGGCTCGACGCCGGGGCCATCATCGAGCACTTCAAGGGTCGGCAACTGGCTGTCCGGGTCGATAAACAACTCGAGCCAGGCCTGTGCCTGATCATGCTTCAGGGCGCTATGGCGCCAGGCGTTGCGCACCAGGTTATCGAGGATCTGGGTCAGCTGATTCGGATCCATCAGGGTTTTGAAGTCTCCTGGGCCGATGCGCAGGTGAATCTGCTGACGTTCGGTCGCCCCTTCACGGGTTTCGGCGACGAAGTGCACCAGCCACGGCTTCAAATCGAGCCGTTGCGGCACTGTTTGCTGGCGACGGGACAGTTGCAGGACGTTTTCGATTACCCGATTCATGCGCTGAGAGTGGTCTTGAATAATCTGCGTCAGACGCCGGTCCGCACCGTTCAGTTCCTCGGATTCCTGCAGTAACTGCGCGGCGTGACTAATGGCGCCCAGTGGATTGCGGATCTCATGGGCAATCCCTGCGGTCAGGCGGCCGAGGGCGGCGAGTTTCAGTTGTTGGGCCTGTTGGGCGATTTGGGCCAGGTCTTCGAGAAAGACCAGCGTCTGGTGGTGCGGGCTTTGGTCCAGGGCAATGAAGCTCGGTTGCAGCTCCAGGCCATTGCTGGCGATTTTCAGGCTTTGCGGGCGCAACGTCGGATTGTTGAACCACAATTGGAGCCGCTCGACCAACGGTATCGAATAATCGTCGATCAATTGGCCATCCAGTTTTTCCTGCCCCAACAAGGTCAAGGCGCTGTGATTGGCCAGTTGCACTCGCCGCTGGTCGTCAAGCACCAGGATGCCCGTGCGCATGCGTTGCAGGATCAGTGCATTGAGGGCTTCAAGCCCGAGCACTTCACTGGCTCGCTGTTCGGCCAGGGTTTCGCTGATTTCCAGTCGTCGGCTCAAGCCCTGCACCAGCAGTGCCGCGGCAAAACACAGGGCGCCGAGGGTGCCGATTTGCAGGTAATCGCTGGGGCTGGTGGGATGGCTGAAGCTCAGGATAAAGCTCAAACCCACGATACCAAGGGCTCCGACCGCTGCAATCAGCAGACCGATACGCCCGCGCAGTAAGGTATTGCTGATGGCTACCGAGACGATCAGCAAATTGCCGATGGCGCTGGCCATGCCGCCTGCGGCATAGAACAGGCCGCACAGCAGCAAGACATCGACCAACGCCAGGCTGAACAGCTGTGCGGGGCGCCGGGTGTTCCCCAGAAAGACCACCAGCAGGATATTCAGCACCAGGTACAACCAGCTGCCGTTGCGCAGCAGGTCGTCATTGGCGAACTTCAGCAACTGGTTGTCCATGTTGCTGGAGATCAACAGCACCAGGGTGATGCCGACGATTAAGCGGTAGAGGTGGTAGAGGCGCAGCAGCCGCTGGGCCTGTTTGTTGCCGGGACTGGGCGTCTCAGCGAACACTGGAACCCGGGCCTTGCTCAAGGTGAGCCTGGCTGCAATACCACTGTTGTTCGAGTTTCAGCGCACGGTCGCGGGGCAGGTGTACGCCACAATGAGCACAGCGAACCATGGGCGGAGCGTCTTGCTCGCGCGGGGTGTTGGCGACCGACGTCGGGCCCTTGAACTTGCGCCAGAACCATACGGCCGCGGCAATCAGGGCGATCCAGAACAATAGACGAAGCATGGTGAGCTGCTTTTTGATTAATGAATTGGCAGTTTAGCCAAGGACGGGTCAAGCGCACAGCGCAATACGCTCACCCAAAAATCCGGCAATAAAAAAGGCGCCTCGAAAGGCGCCTTCCCGGTACAACATCCCCGCGTCAGTCGAACAGGCCGAAGGTCATGTGACTGAACCAGGAACGGTCGGTGTTGCTGGACTCGGGTTCCGGTTCTTCGATCACATCGCCGTTTTCATCTTTAGGCTTGAGCTCGTTCGGAATCGCGTCCTTGGCATCCTGGAACTGCTTCTGCACGTCCTGGTTGGCGCGGGTTTCGCCCGGCGGCAGTGGCGGACGGGATTCGATCAGGCCCAGGGTGGCCTTGCTCAGCCACGAACGGTTGTCGGCTTCGGCTACCGATGGCACGAACTGACCGTCCACCAGGCTCGGGTGGTTCGGGTAGTTGAGTTTCAGGGTTTCGAGGGTGGTCGCAGCCAGTTCGTCCAGGTGCAGACGCTGGTAGGCTTCGGTCATCACCGCCAGGCCGTCACCGACTGATGGGGTTTCCTGGAAGTTTTCCACTACATAACGGCCACGGTTGGCGGCGGCAACGTAGGCCTGACGGGTCAGGTAGTAGTCGGCAACGTGGATTTCGTAGGCCGCCAGCAGGTTGCGCAGGTAAATCATGCGCTGCTTGGCGTCCGGCGCGTAGCGGCTGTTCGGGTAGCGGCTGGTCAGTTGGGCGAACTCGTTGTAGGAGTCGCGGGCGGCGCCCGGGTCACGCTTGGTCATGTCCAGTGGCAGGAAGCGCGCCAGCAGGCCGACGTCCTGGTCAAAAGAGGTCAGACCCTTGAGGTAGTAGGCGTAATCGACGTTCGGGTGCTGCGGGTGCAGACGAATGAATCGCTCGGCGGCGGACTTCGCTGCCTCAGGCTCGGAGTTCTTGTAGTTGGCGTAGATGAGCTCGAGTTGAGCCTGATCGGCATAGCGACCGAACGGATAACGCGACTCCAGCGCCTTCAGCTTGGCTGTGGCGGCGGTGTAGCTGTTGTTGTCCAGATCGTGCTGAGCCTGCTGGTACAGCTCGACTTCGCTCAGGTTTTCGTCTACGACTTCCTTCGATGAGCAAGCAGCGGTCAATGCGAGGATGGCGATCAGCAGCAGGTGTTTCACTTGCATGGCGGCTTGCGTCCCTATGACGGCCGCTGTCTTGGGCGGGGCCGTCCTGTTATGATGAGTGCCCCGTTGAAAAGCCTCGGGGCAAAAGACGCCGTATTTAACCACAAGCGCGCAGCCGAAACCAAAGGCTGTGCCGACGCCTAGTCTGAGCATGTCCGATAAAATTGAACTTCGCGCAGAGGTGCCGTCCGAATTGGGCGGCCAACGCCTCGATCAAGTCGCCGCACAATTATTCGCTGAGCACTCGCGCTCGCGCCTTTCCGCCTGGATCAAAGACGGCCGCCTGACTGTGGATGGGGCGGTTATCCGCCCGCGAGACATCGTTCACGGTGGCGCCATTCTTGAGCTGACTGCCGAGCAGGAAGCTCAGGGCGAATGGATCGCTCAAGACATTGAGCTGGACATCGTCTATGAAGACGACGACATCCTGGTGATCAACAAGCCTGCGGGCCTGGTGGTGCATCCGGCTGCCGGTCACGCCGACGGCACCTTGCTCAATGCCTTGCTGCACCACGTGCCGGACATCATCAATGTGCCCCGCGCCGGTATCGTGCATCGCCTGGACAAGGACACCACCGGTCTGATGGTGGTGGCCAAGACCATTCAGGCGCAGACACAGCTGGTGACTCAATTGCAGAGCCGCAGTGTCAGCCGGATCTACGAGTGCATCGTGATCGGTGTAGTGACTGCCGGCGGCAAGATCAACGCGCCAATTGGTCGTCACGGTCAGCAACGCCAGCGCATGGCGGTGATGGAAGGTGGCAAGCAAGCGGTCAGCCATTACCGCGTGCTCGAGCGTTTCCGCTCCCACACTCACGTGCGGGTGAAGCTGGAAACCGGTCGTACGCACCAGATTCGCGTGCACATGGCGCACATCAACTACCCGTTGGTTGGAGATCCTGCCTACGGCGGTCGTTTCCGTATTCCACCGGCCGCCAGCGTGACCATGGTCGAATCCCTGAAGAACTTCCCGCGTCAGGCACTGCATGCGCGGTTCCTGGAGCTGGATCATCCGACCACCGGTAAACGCATGAGCTGGGAATCGCCACTGCCGGACGACTTCGTCTGGTTGCTGTCGCTGCTCAAGCAAGACCGCGAGGCGTTCATCGGATGACCTGGCTGACGCCTGACTGGCCCGCGCCGGCCAGCGTCAAAGCCTGCGTTACCACCCGTGCGGGCGGCGTCAGTCTGGCGCCGTTCGACAGCCTCAACCTGGGCGATCATGTCGACGACAGCCCTGAAGCTGTCGCCGAAAACCGCCGTCGCCTCACCGATCGTTTCTCGATTCAACCGGCCTGGTTGCAACAGGTTCACGGCATTGTCGTGGCCCAAGCGGACCCAAGCCTGGTAGCCACTGCCGACGCCAGCTGGACGGCAACACCCGGTATCGCTTGCACAGCGATGACCGCCGACTGCCTTCCTGCGCTGTTTTGCGACCGTGCCGGCACCCGCGTCGCTGCCGCCCATGCCGGTTGGCGCGGGCTGGCGGCGGGTGTGCTGGAAGCGACCCTCGACAGTCTGGCCGTGCCACCTGAAGAGGTGCTGGTCTGGCTCGGCCCGGCCATTGGCCCTCAAGCTTTTGAAGTCGGCCCGGAAGTGCGCGAAACCTTCGTCCAGCAATTGCCTGAAGCCGCCAAAGCCTTCGTGCCGAGCCAGAATGCTGGCAAGTTCATGGCCGACATCTATGAACTGGCGCGATTGCGTCTGGCCGCTCGCGGTGTCACAGCTGTTTATGGCGGTGGTTTCTGCACAGTGACCGATCCACGTTTCTTTTCTTACCGCCGCAGCCCTCGCACCGGCCGGTTTGCCTCCCTGGTTTGGCTCGAACACTAGACTCGAACGCTCGACTTCTCTGATCTACATCAACTGCACGACGCTTGAATCTCCCAGAATCGACCACATCTATAGCGGTATCTGGCAGGTTTCTTTATTCGGGTTGTTTATAGGTCCGGCCTGCTCAAAAGGAAGGTGACCCATGCGTATAGACCGTTTAACCAGCAAGTTGCAGTTAGCCTTGTCCGACGCCCAATCCCTGGCCGTCGGTCTCGATCATCCGGCCATCGAGCCGGCGCATTTGATGCAGGCCATGCTTGAACAGCAGGGGGGGTCGATCAAACCCCTGTTGATGCAGGTGGGGTTCGACGTCAGCAGCTTGCGTAAAGAACTGACCAAGGCACTTGATCAGTTGCCGAAAATCCAGAACCCGACCGGCGACGTGAACATGTCGCAGGATCTGGCGCGCCTGCTCAACCAGGCTGATCGCCTGGCCCAGCAGAAGGGTGACCAATTCATTTCCAGCGAACTGGTGCTGCTCGCCGCGATGGACGAGAACAGCAAGTTGGGTAAATTGCTGCTCGGTCAGGGCGTGAGCAAGAAAGCCCTGGAAAACGCGATCAATAACCTGCGTGGCGGTGAAGCGGTCAATGACGCCAACCAGGAAGAATCACGTCAGGCGCTGGATAAATACACCATCGACCTGACCAAGCGCGCCGAAGAGGGCAAGCTTGATCCGGTGATCGGCCGTGACGATGAAATTCGCCGCACCATTCAGGTTCTGCAACGCCGCACCAAGAACAACCCGGTGCTGATCGGTGAGCCTGGCGTGGGTAAGACTGCGATCGCCGAAGGTCTGGCTCAGCGCATCATCAACGGTGAAGTGCCGGATGGCCTCAAAAGCAAGCGTCTGTTGTCCCTGGACATGGGGGCGCTGATTGCCGGTGCCAAGTATCGCGGCGAGTTCGAAGAACGCCTCAAGTCCCTGCTCAACGAACTGTCGAAGCAGGAAGGGCAGATCATTCTGTTCATCGACGAATTGCACACCATGGTCGGCGCGGGCAAGGGCGAAGGCTCGATGGACGCAGGCAACATGCTCAAACCCGCATTGGCTCGCGGTGAATTGCATTGCGTCGGTGCGACCACGCTCAACGAGTACCGCCAATATATAGAGAAGGACGCAGCCCTCGAACGGCGCTTCCAGAAAGTCCTGGTAGACGAGCCGAGCGAAGAAGACACCATCGCCATCCTGCGTGGCCTGAAAGAACGCTACGAGGTTCACCACAAGGTGGCAATCACCGATGGTGCGATCATCGCCGCGGCCAAGCTCAGCCATCGCTACATCACTGACCGTCAGTTGCCGGACAAGGCCATCGACCTGATCGACGAAGCCGCCAGCCGCATCCGCATGGAAATCGACTCCAAGCCGGAAGTGCTGGACCGCCTGGAACGTCGTCTGATTCAACTGAAGGTGGAATCCCAGGCGCTGAAGAAAGAAAGCGACGAGGCGGCGAAGAAACGTCTGGAAAAACTGCAGGAAGAAATCGCCCGTCATGAGCGTGAGTATTCGGACCTCGAAGAAATCTGGAACTCGGAAAAAGCCGAAGTCCAGGGTTCGGCGCAGATCCAGCAGAAAATCGAACAGTCCCGTCAGGAACTGGAAGCCGCACGCCGTAAAGGCGATCTGAACCGCATGGCCGAGCTGCAATACGGGGTGATCCCGGACCTGGAGCGCAGCCTGCAAATGGTCGACCAGCACGGTAAAAGCGAAAACCAGTTGTTGCGCAGCAAGGTGACTGAAGAAGAGATCGCTGAAGTCGTGTCGAAGTGGACCGGCATCCCCGTGGCGAAAATGCTCGAGGGCGAGCGCGAAAAACTGATGAAGATGGAAAGCCTGTTGCACCAACGTGTGATCGGTCAGGACGAAGCAGTGATCGCCGTCTCCAACGCAGTGCGGCGTTCCCGTGCCGGGTTGTCCGATCCGAATCGCCCGAGCGGTTCGTTCATGTTCCTCGGCCCGACCGGTGTCGGGAAAACCGAGTTGTGCAAGGCGCTGGCCGAGTTCCTCTTTGATACTGAGGAGGCGATGGTGCGGATCGACATGTCCGAGTTCATGGAGAAGCATTCCGTGGCTCGACTGATCGGCGCGCCACCGGGCTACGTGGGCTATGAGGAGGGCGGTTACCTGACCGAGGCGGTGCGTCGCAAGCCTTACTCGGTGATCCTGCTGGATGAGGTCGAGAAGGCCCACCCGGATGTGTTCAACATCTTGCTGCAAGTGCTTGAAGATGGCCGTTTGACCGACAGCCATGGCCGCACGGTGGATTTCAAAAATACTGTGATCGTCATGACCTCCAACCTCGGCTCGGTGCAGATTCAGGAGCTGATCGGCGATCGTGAAGCGCAGCGTGCAGCGGTGATGGATGCGATTTCCACGCACTTCCGGCCGGAGTTCATCAACCGGGTCGACGAAGTGGTGATCTTCGAGCCGCTGGCTCGGGATCAGATCGCCGGCATCACCGAGATCCAGTTGAGTCGCCTGCGTAGCCGCCTGACCGAGCGCGAGCTGAAGCTTGAGCTGAGCCCGGAAGCGATGGATAAGCTGATAGCCGTCGGTTACGACCCGGTCTATGGCGCACGGCCGCTCAAACGGGCGATCCAGCGCTGGATCGAGAACCCGCTGGCGCAGCTGATTCTGTCGGGTCGGTACATGCCGGGCGAGACCGCCAAAGGTGTGGTGGAGAACGACGAAATCGTCTTCGTCTGACACCCGGCGGCAACAAAATGAAAGAGGCCTCGCATTGCGAGGCCTTTTTTTCGATAGGCTGTTGAACTCAAAGGAAAATGCTTGTAAAGTGCGCCCCGCAGTAAGTCACCCCGAGGGGGTTTCTGCTCCCCAAGCAGGAATCTGAAATAAGTTGCAAATCATTAACTTGAAAGCAATTTAGGGGGTTGACAGAGGTGCTTAAGATTGTAGAATAGCGCGCCTCAGACACACGAACGCAGCGATGCGAACGGGTCGAAGAGGTGAAGCAAGCTTCACAGTTGTAAATTGAAATATGTAGTTCCGTGATAGCTCAGTCGGTAGAGCAAATGACTGTTAATCATTGGGTCCCAGGTTCGAGTCCTGGTCACGGAGCCAATTTCAAACCGGGGTATAGCGCAGTCCGGTAGCGCGCCTGCTTTGGGAGCAGGATGTCAGGAGTTCGAATCCCCTTACCCCGACCATTTTTGGGTCGTTAGCTCAGTTGGTAGAGCAGTTGGCTTTTAACCAATTGGTCGTAGGTTCGAATCCCACACGACCCACCATTTTTGAAACCAGTTAACGCTGGGATCGAATCTTAAGATCAGACGCCAAAAGCTCTGTTCGCAGAAGGCGCCTTTCAAAGGTGCCTTTTTTTTACCGGGGTATAGCGCAGTCCGGTAGCGCGCCTGCTTTGGGAGCAGGATGTCAGGAGTTCGAATCCCCTTACCCCGACCATATTAAAAATCCTCGTATCGAAAGATACGGGGATTTTTTTTGCCTGCGAAAAAGCAGATCGCTTCAAGTCATCGTACAACTTGCCGATAACGAGCTAACGGGGCACGGACAGGGCCTCCACTCCAGCCAATAAAAACAAAGGCGCTCGTTATGTTTCTTCGTCAGCTGAATATTGCCCCACGCGCCGCGCTGGGTTTTGCCTTGATCGCGGTACTGGTGGCGTTGCTCGGGGTATTTGCACTGGGGCAGATGGCGAGCATTCGCGACAGCGAGGTGGCGGTGGAGACCCAATGGCTGCCTAGCATTCGCGGCGGTGACGAGATCCGCGAGCTCATGCTGCGCATCCGTACCATTTCCCTGCGCATGGCCCTGGATCAGGATCCGAAGAACATCGCCGCTTACCGCAGCCAGATGGACACGCGCGACAAGGAGTTGAGCGAGAAAATTGCCGCTTATGACAAATTGGTCACTACCCCTGAGGGCCAGGAGTTGTATGACCAGTTCAAAAAAACCTTCGCCGCCTACCGCAGCGGCATCGCTCAATCCTTCACTCTCGCTGAGCAAGGGAAGCGTGACGAGCTGACCAAACTGCTGCTGGTCGACATGAAGACCGTTGTCGACGGTTCGGGCAAACAGCTCAACGATCTGGCGGAACTGTTCACCCGGCAAGTGGCCGCCGAGAGCCAGAAGTCCCAAGAGCACTACGCCAGCTCCCGGATGATCGTCAGCCTGTTCATTGCCCTCGCGGCGCTGGCCACGGTCGGCCTTGCGATGCTGTTGACCCGCAGCATCGTCAAACCCTTGGCAGAGGCGTTGAGCGCTGCGCAAAACGTGGCACGAGGCGATCTGACCCGTCCTATCGAAACCCATGGCAACGACGAAGTGAGCCGCTTGCTCAAGGCGCTGGCGACTATGCAACACAACCTGCGTGAAACCTTGCAGGGCATTAGCGGTTCGGCGGCGCAATTGGCGACGGCAGCCGATGAATTGAACGCGGTCACGCTCGACAGCACCCAGAATCTGCAACAGCAGAACAACGAGATAGAACAAGCGGCGACGGCCGTCACCGAAATGACCACGGCGGTAGAGGAGGTCGCACGCAATGCGGTTTCTACCTCCGATGCCACGCGCCAATCCAGTGAGTCGGCACACGTTGGTCAGCAGCGAGTGAGCGAAACCGTGAGTGCCATCAGTGCCCTTGCCAGTGATGTGCAGACAACCGGCGGCTTGGTGCAATCGTTGGCCAACCAGTCCCAAGACATCGGCAAGGTTCTGGATGTGATTCGTGCTATTGCCGAACAGACCAACCTGTTGGCTCTTAACGCCGCCATCGAAGCGGCGCGAGCAGGCGAAAGCGGTCGGGGTTTCGCGGTGGTTGCCGACGAAGTGCGCGCCCTGGCGTACCGCACGCAACAATCGACTCAGGAAATCGAACAAATGGTTCAGGGCATGCGTAGTGGCTCAACGCAGGCGCTGGACTCCATGCGGGCCAGCTCCTCGCGGGCAACCAGCACCCTGGCGTTGGCTGAGCATGCGGGTGAGGCACTGCAGACCATCACCACCTCGGTTCATCAGATCCACGAACGCAACCTGGTGATCGCCAGCGCCGCCGAACAGCAGGCGCAAGTGGCGCGTGAAGTTGACCGCAACCTGGTGAACATTCGCGATTTGTCGGTACGCTCCGCTGCTGGCGCCGATCAGACCAGCGCCTCCAGCCATGAGCTGTCGCAGTTGGCCAACTCGTTGCGGACCATGGTGCAGCGGTTTCAGGTGTAAATCCGCCGGACGAAAAAAAGCCCCGCTTCTCGATGCAGAAGCAGGGCCTGGTCTTCATTGGCTCAGCTGTTGTCTTTCAGGTGCTCGAACAAGCCTTTTGGCATTTGTTTGCCATTGGCTTCGTAGTTGGCTTTCACGTTATCGAAAGCCTCTTGCTCCGAGATTTGACCATCGTGGTTGGTATCGATCTTGTCGAAGTCGCCCTTGGGCGCCACTTTCAAGAACTCCGCACGGGACACCTGACCATCGCCATCGGTGTCAGTCTTGGCCATCGAAGCGTCGCCGCACTTGCCTTCGCCACATTTTCCTTCCGGGGTTTTTACCGAAGTTTCGGCCGACGCGACCATGTAGCCCTGGGCCAGTGGCTGCGCAGCGAATACGGAGCCGGACAACATCAGGCCACCAGCCAAGACTGCGCCAAGCAAGCCAACGGTATTTTTGCTGAGAGAAGTGGTACGGGACATTACAAATCTCCTGGGTTGCACGACGCAACCGTTCGATAAAGGACGCCACGCAAGTGCGGCGATGACCGGAGCAGGCGGTGCCTTGCTCGGGTGTGGCCATTTAGCGGGGGCGGTGTATCGCTACTGTGTCGCGCATGGGGGAGTTTGTAAGCGAAGGGATGGAATCGGCGGGGCAGATACAGTGAGACACAGAAGTGTTCACAGGTTAGACCGAGGCGCCTGCATCGCGGGCAAGCCACGCTCCCACAGGTTATGGGGCGACCATGGAATCTGGTATCGACACATAACCTGTGGGAGCGTGGCTTGCCCGCGATGGGCCCTGACAGACGCCGAAAATTTAGTGCAACTTGAGCCGTGGCTCGGTCCCACGCCCAATCTTGCTACCCAGCATCAACATCGCCGTACGGAACGCGCCATACAGCGCCATCTGGTGCATGCGGTACAGCGACACGTAAAACATCCGCGCCAGCCAGCCCTCGAGCATCACGCTGCCGGTGAGGTTGCCCATCAAGTTACCCACAGCCGAAAAACGCGACAGCGAAATCAGCGAGCCGTAGTCGGTGTATTTGTATTCCGGCAGGGCCTTGCCTTCGATCCGCAGTTTCAGCGATTTGGCCAGCAACGAAGCCTGTTGGTGGGCCGCCTGGGCACGCGGCGGCACATTGCGGTCGCTGCCCGGTTGCGGGCAGGCCGCGCAGTCACCGAAGGCGAAGATGTTCTCGTCACGGGTGGTTTGCAGGGTCGGCAGCACTTGCAGCTGGTTGATGCGGTTGGTTTCCAGGCCATCGATGTCCTTGAGGAAACCCGGCGCACGAATCCCGGCCGCCCAGACTTTGAGGCTGGCGTTGATTACCTGGCCGTCGGCGGTAATCAGGCTGTCGGCGGTCACTTCGCTGACAGCGGCATTGGTCATGACGTTGACCCCGAGTTTCTCCAGGGTTTGATGCACAGGCCCGCCGATCCGCTCCGGCAGCGCCGGGAGAACCCGTGGCCCGGCTTCGATCAGGGTGATGTGCATGTTTTCCGGCTTGATCCGGTCCAGGCCATAAGCTGCCAGTTCATGGGCGGCGTTGTGCAGTTCCGCTGCCAGTTCGACCCCGGTGGCGCCAGCGCCGACGATGGCCACGCTGATCTGTTGCACGGTGTCGGTTTGCCCGGCGTGCGCACGCAGGTAGTGATTGAGCAGTTGCTGATGGAAGCGCTCGGCCTGTTTGCGGGTGTCGAGGAACAGGCAATGCTGCGCCGCGCCTTGAGTGCCGAAGTCATTGGTGGTGCTGCCGACGGAGATCACCAGCGAGTCGTAAGGCACTTCGCGCGCCGGCACCAGTTCCAGCCCTGCCTCGTCGTAGGTGGCGGCCAGCTGGATTTTCTTCTGTGCGCGATCGAGCCCGCTCATGCGCCCCAGCTGGAACTCGAAGTGGTTCCATTTTGCCTGGGCAACATAGTTGAGTTCGTCTTCGGAAGAGTTGAGCGACCCGGCGGCCACTTCGTGCAACAGCGGTTTCCAGATGTGGGTCAGGTTCGCGTCGACCAGCATCACACTGGCCGTGCCGCGCTTGCCCAGAGTCTTACCCAGACGGGTAGCCAACTCCAGACCGCCGGCGCCGCCGCCAACGATGACAATACGATGAGTCATGGGGATATCTCGCAAGGCTAAAAGAAATCGGTATCGTTACCCGAGCGAGCGCAAGGCAGCTCATAGCGTCAGGTAACTGATCAGTCGGCTCAACAGGCCCAGGCCAATCGTCACTGCCAGCACCACCACCAGGAGCATCCACGGCCGGAAAGGCCGGCGCTCGACTCGGTGCTGGGACAGGTGCAGGTACTCTTCGACATGCTTTTGGTCGTCGGGGTTCAGGCGGCTGGTCATAAAGGCCTCGTCGGGTAGACGTTGCTGAATGTGCAGACGTTACAGCAGATTGTCTGCAAGCGTTGAACGGTGCATGTGGTTCGGGCGAACGATTGCGTTTTGTAACATTCGGCCAGTGATTGCGCCATCACTGTGCAGTGATGCCGATATCTGTGGCGGGACTCACAAGCTGATCCCGACATCGAAGACGATGCTGCGCCCCAGGTTGCTGCGCAGAAAATCCGGGGCATCCGGGTGGGCGAAGAGCACGCGGGCGAAGGTCGGTCCAACCAGCGACAGCGAACGCCAGCCTTGACGCAGGTATTCGGTGGGGGGCGGGAAGTGACTGTTGAGGTCCAGCACTTCGCGCTTGAGGCTGGCGAAGGCGATGATGTCCAGATCCCCCAGGTCCATGCCACGCTCTTTGTAGTTGTGAGCTTTTTTGCGCAAGGTCGGCGCCAGTCTCAGCAGGAATTCATTGGCCGGGATGCGCCGGGGCTTGGCCTCGCGACGCACCAGTTGGCTCAGGGAAAACGCACTGCGTCGGCGTTGCAGCTCATCACGCCATTCGTCATTGAGGCGTCGGCCTTCATCAAGTACGAAGAACACCTCGAAATTCGCGTCGCGAAACAGCACGTCCGGAGGCTCTGCGGCGGGGGCAAATTCGTCGGCGCGATAGTGAATGTTCAGGCCTTGCAACAGGCGCTGGCAAACCCAACGCTCACGCTCCCATTTGCGGGCATTGGAAAGGAACGTGTTGGCTTGCTCGGCCGCGATGGTCAGCAGGCGTAAATAATCTGAGTCATCCATAGGCCCAAGCTTAGCGTTCAAATGTGATCTGAATAATAAGTCTGCCTCAAAAGAAAAAAGGCTGTCGCGATTTCTTCAGATGAAACCCTACCTGCTTTTTCTGGTGTGCCTATGGGCGTTCACGCTGCTTTAGCCTTTCCATGCTGTGTTTGATGACATCCATCACCGCAGCGGTCATGACTGAGGTGGAGACACCAAACATCAGGATTCCGTTGGCGGCCTCCAGTGGGCCTAGCAGACGCCAGCGTGTGGACATGATGATATCGCCATAGCCCAGCGTGGCGAAGTTGACTGCCGAGTGATACAGCGCGGTGGCGAATTCGTCGAATTCGTCGAGCAACATGAACAGCGTGGCCCAGATGGCGATCTGCACGAAATTGCCGAGCAACATCAGCACCATTACCATCGACAGCAACAGGATATTCAGCCATTGCGATTCACGATTGGGTTGGGTATGCCTGAAATGCACGTAATGGCGCAAACATATAGTTATGAAAACGGCTTGCATCAGCAGGCAGAACAGCATCACGGGGAGGCCGGCGAGTAGATTCAACAGCATGGGAAAATCCTCGGCAGCCGTGTCAGGTCTGTCCCTGGTTGTCTGATCCCGATTCTCGCCCTTGATCCTCCACCCATTGCCAGAACAATTGATAGCCAACCGCGAGTATCACTGGGCCGATAAACAGGCCGAGGATGCCGCTCGTCACCATGCCGCCCAGGGCACCGATCAGCACCACTGGCATCGGCACATCGACACCACGACCCAGCAGCAGCGGTTTAAGGACGTTATCGACCAATCCCGCAATGAAGACATAGATGGCAAACACAATGGTCGCGGTACTGGCACCTTCGTTCGCGAAAACGAAGACGATGACCGGAAGGGTGATCAGGGTGGCCGGTAATTGCATGATGCCAAGCAGCAGTACCGCCAAGGCGAGAAGACCTGAGCCGGGGATGCCCATGAACACAAAGCCGATGCCGACCAACAGCATCTGAATGAAGGCGATGCCGACCACGCCCAACGCCACTGCCCGGATAGTCGCAGTGCACAGTTCGGTGATTTTCGGCCCCTTGGCCGGGCCGCAGAAGCACGAAACGATCTGCAAGGCGCTACGTTGGCCACTTTCACCAAAGGCTATGAAAATACCGGCGATGATCAGGGCGAAGATGAATAACAGAAGCCCCATGCCGACCCCCGCAAGCTTGCTCAGCAGGGTGAGGCTGACCCCTTTGATTTGCGGTATGAACTTCTCTACCAGATCGGGCAGGTTGGTGACGGCTTGTGTCCATAAGTTATGAAGAGGTTTCCCCACGAGTGGCCAGTTGGCTACCGTATCGGGCGGAAGTGGGATATGGAGGTTGTCACTTTTGACCATGTGCATCCCCCGCTCCACGGAGTCCACAATCGAGGTTCCCAACAAATAGACGGGCACCATAAGGATACTGATGGCTATCAATACGATCAGTGTCGCGGTGAGCCCATCCTTATTTCCCAGCATACCTTTGAACCTGACTTGCAATGGGTAGAGGGTGATTGCAAGGACGAACGACCACAGCATCAGATCGAGGAATGGGCTGAATATCTGGAAGCAGAAAATCACCAGAACGGCAATCAGCCCGGCACGAATCAGTACATCGAGCAGACTTCGGGAAAAAGCCTTCTCGGAAGCGGGTGTGGGAACCATTGATTTTTCCTCCTTGGATAGGAGCAAAGGCATGAGAGTGGTAAGAGCAGCATAGACGTGCTGACAGTCCTCGTATTGCCCGCTCTCACAACTGTTCGCAATGGCCCGGTTTGCCTCATTGGCGAGCGCGTCTTCTCCCTCGCCACAGCGCCCGGTTCGGGGCATTGCACAAAACGGATAGCGATCTGCGCAAAGCGGCTATTGCCCCGTGCCGGGCGTCTTTACCCTCGGCTTCAGGGACGTTAGCCGCGTTACCGACTCTTAAAAAAACAACAACAAGAGACAGATGCCATGCGCAAGATTGACGTACATGAGGTTATCGACAACGCCCGATTCAACCGCTTTCACTGGATGGTGCTGTTCTGGTGTGCCCTGATCATCATCTTCGATGGATACGATCTGGTGATCTACGGCGTGGTGTTGCCGATGCTGATGAAAGAGTGGGGGCTCAGTCCCCTGCAAGCCGGCGCGCTGGGTAGTTATGCACTGTTCGGGATGATGTTCGGCGCGTTGTTTTTCGGCCCGCTGTCGGACAAGATCGGTCGCAAAAAAGCCATCACGATCTGCGTGATGCTGTTCAGCGGTTTTACCATGCTCAATGGCTTTGCCCGTAATCCCACCGAGTTTGGCCTGTGCCGGTTCATTGCCGGGCTGGGCATTGGTGGGGTTATGCCCAATGTCGTGGCGCTGATGAACGAATACGCGCCGAAGAAAATCCGCAGCACGCTGGTAGCGATCATGTTCAGCGGCTACTCGGTGGGCGGCATGCTCTCGGCGGGGCTCGGCATCGTGTTGATCCCGAGTTTCGGCTGGCAGTCGGTGTTTTACGTGGCGGTACTGCCGTTGCTGTTGTTGCCGCTGATCATGTACTTCCTGCCCGAATCGGTGGGTTTCATGCTGCGTCAGGGGCGCCGTGAAGAGGCGCGCAACGTTCTCCAGCGGGTCGATCCGGCGTACATCGCACAAACTAGCGATCAGTTGCACATGAGCGAAGTGAAGGGCAGCGGTACGCCTGTCTTGCAACTGTTTCGCGAGGGGCGGGCATTGCGCACGCTGATGCTGTGGCTGGCGTTTTTCTGCTGCTTGCTGATGGTCTACGCCTTGAGTTCCTGGCTGCCGAAACTGATGGCTAACGCCGGTTACAGCCTGGGCTCGAGTCTGTCGTTCCTGCTGGTGCTCAACTTCGGTGCCATTTTTGGCGCGGTCGGCGGTGGCGTACTGGGGGACAAGCTCAATCTGCCACGGGTGTTGGCGGTGTTTTTCACCGTTGCAGCGGTTTCGATCACCTTGCTTGGCTTCAACAGTCCAATGCCGGTGTTGTATCTGCTGATCGCCATCGCCGGCGCCACCACCATCGGCTCGCAGATTCTGCTGTACGCCTGCGCCGCGCAGTTCTACTCCATGACCATTCGCTCCACTGGCCTGGGCTGGGCGTCGGGCATTGGCCGCAACGGCGCCATTGTCGGTCCGCTGCTGGGCGGTGCCTTGCTGGGGATCAGCCTGCCACTGCAACTGAACTTCATGGCGTTTGCCGTGCCCGGTGCGGTAGCCGCCATCGCCATGACCGTGTTCGCCATCAGCAGTCAGAGCGGCGCTAAACAAGCGCTGTCGGACCTGCGCCATGGTTCGCCTGACGGGGCTGTCGACGAAATTTCATGAAAGCTTATTCCAGGACTTTTTCCTGACCGGGTTGGCGTTGTTCGCCGCTTTTTGGGGGGGCGATTTTCGGCATGGCTCCCCACTTGTTGTTAAACGCCCATCGCCCCATCGCCCCATCGCTCGCAGCGCAAACGCTGCGGCTGAAGCGCTTCAACCTGTCGATCAATAAAAATAAGAGAAAAACGATGAAACAGATTTCTCCAGCAACCGGATTGTTGTCCATCGCTGTCGTCTCGAGTTTCTCCACCGGTGCGGTAGCCGCCGAGGGCGGCTTCATCGAAGACACCACCGCCACCTTGCAAGCGCGCAATTACTACTTCAGTCGGGACTTCTCCGACATCGTCGGCGCCAATAAACAGTCGAAGGCCGAAGAGTGGGCACAGGGCTTCATTCTCAACGTCAAATCCGGTTATACCCAGGGGCCTGTCGGTTTTGGTGTAGATGTCATTGGCCTGCTCGGCCTCAAACTCGACAGCAGCCCGGACCGGGTCAATACCGGTTTGCTGCCGGTGCGCGATGATGGGCGCGCGGCGGATGAATACAGTCGTCTGGAAGGTGCACTGAAGATGCGTTACTCCAAGACCGAATTGAAGGTGGGTGAGCTGCAACCCAACCTGCCGGTGCTGGCCTTCAGCGATATCCGTCTGCTGCCGCCCAGCTATCAGGGTGCAAGCATCAGCTCCAATGAGATCGATGGCCTGACATTGCAGGGCGGCCACTTGAGTTCGACCAGCCTGCGCAACGAGGCCGGCGATGAAAAGATGCAAGCCATGCTCGGTCATGTACCCCAGCGTCAGGTCAGCAGCAATGGTTTCAACTTTGCCGGTGCTGACTACGCCTTCAACGATAAACGCAGCTCGGTCAGCGCCTGGTTCGGGCAACTGGAAGATATCTACAACCAGCGCTTTCTCGGCTTCAAGCACAGCGAGCCGTTGGGTGACTGGACCCTGGGCGCCAACCTTGGCTATTACGATTCGCGCGAGGACGGCAAAAAATTACTGGGCAACATCGACAACCAGGCGTTCTTCTCTTTGCTGTCGGCCAAGCGCGGCGGTCACACGTTTTATGTCGGCTATCAGGGTATGTTCGGCGACAGCGCCTTCCCGCGAGTGTTTGCCAACATCACTCCGTTGGGCAACGAGGTGCCGACCTACGAGTTTGCCTACGCCGACGAGCGTTCCTGGCAGGCGCGTTACGACTACGACTTCGCCGCCCTCGGCGTGCCGGGGCTGACCAGCACCGTGCGTTACATCACCGGCAATAACGTCGACACCGGCAAGGGGTTTGAAGGCAAGGACCGCGAGCGCGATCTGGACATCGGCTATGTGTTGCAAAGCGGCAGCCTCAAAGGCCTCGGGATCCGCGTGCGCAACGCCATAGCGCGCTCCAACTACCGCAGTGATATCGACGAGAACCGCCTGATTCTCAGCTACACATGGAAGTTGTTATGACCGGGGCGATCACAGATCGGTGGTGCAGTTGCCCATGACTTCGTACGTCACGCGATGGGTCTGGCCCTGATGGTCGACATATTCCATGGTCGCTGGCACGACTCCGCAGGCAGTTGCGGTGTCTGTCACTGAAACGACCTTGGCGATGTCCAGTGGCTGCGCCGGGTTGTACCGGGTGGCTGCTGGTTCGTTGCCGGCTGCTAGGGCCGAGGTGGCTGCGAGGGTCAGGAACAGGCTGGTCAGGGTTTTCATTTTTCTGTGCTCTGTGTGGGTTCCAGTGTCTGAATTTTAGTCTTTGCCTGTGGGCGATAAAGGGGGCTGGGTCTGATTCAGTCTTGCAGGAAATGTAACAATCGCTGTTGATTGTGTGCATATCCGTTTCTGCGGTAGTGCCGGCTGGCGGTTTCGCTCTTACAGCGAGTCACTTTGAAAAGCCCAAAGTAACCAAAGGCTCTTGCCCCTTTCGTTCGGCCCTTCGCCTAGGCTCAGGGTGCCCTCGCTCCGGTCCTGCTCCGTGGGCCCGCCGCCATCGGCCATCCATGGCCGGGGGCGGCTAACCCGGCATCCATGCCGGGTTGCCCACTGCGCAGAACCTCCACTCGGCCTCTCGAGGGGGCGTGCACCGCAAAAGCAAAAGCGAGGCGGCCTACCGGCCGGCCTGACTTCAAGTGAACGCATTCCCCTGTAGGAGCTGCCGAAGGCTGCGATCTTTTGATCTTGCCGTTGCCGTTGCTTTGGTTTTTGATCTTGATCTGTCCGCCCCTTTCCCAGAGGCCGAACGCAGGCGTTGCGTAGGGGGCACCGCGGCAGGGATGCCGCGGTAGCCGCCCCCGGCCATGGATGGCCGATGGCGGCGGGCCCCCGGAGCAATGCCGGAGTGAGGGCATGCCGAGCCTAGGCGAGGCACCGAATGGAGGGGCAAAAGCGCTTTGGTTACTTTCGCCTGGGCCGGCATTCCGGCTTTTCGAAAGTGACTCGCTGTAAAAGCGAAACCATAAGTCGCCGTTACCGCAGTAACGGATATGTACACGATCAGAAAAGAGCCGCCATATGCCCCCTAATCCTAAAACGCCCCTCCAGAGCAAAGTCGAAGGGCGGTGTAGACTGATGACCTGTTCTCTTCTGGCAAGACAAGGGAGTGTGCCCAGCCATGATCGGTGCCGAGTTACTGTCATCCCAAACCCTGACGATGGGTTGGCTGATCTATATACCGGCGCTGATCTGGGCAATTGCACGAGCGCCATGGGTCGAACTGTTCAGCGACAGCCGCCGCCAACATCTGCTGTTCGGTACGGTGTTCGCGCTGTTTATGCTGTGGCTGGTGCGACGGGACTTCGATACCGGCGTGTCCTATCACTTCATCGGCATGACCGCTGTGACCTTACTGCTGGATTGGCCGTTGGCGATTGTCGGCGGGTTGGTCGCGCAGGTGGGCTTGGTGTTGCTAGGGCGTCAGGACCTGGCCGCTGTCGGCGTAAACGGAGCGCTGCTGATTCTGCTGCCGGTGTTGGTCACCGAGTGCTGCGCCATCCTGGTGGAGCGCGCGCAGCCGCGTAATCCCTTTGTGTATATCTTCTGCTCCGGTTTTTTTGCCGCTGCGCTGTCGGCCTTGTTGTGCCTGATCCTGACGCTCACGCTGCTGTGGTACGACGAGCGATTCGTCATGCCGTACTGGCTGGAAGACTTTGTCGGTTACCTGTGGTTGCTGATTTTTCCAGAAGCGTTCATCAACGGCATGGTGGTCAGCGCGTTGGTGGTGTTCTGCCCCGAATGGCTGGAGACGTTCAATCGCACGCGCTATCTATCGGCGCCCTGGAAAGATGACGATCCCAAATCTTGATCCACATCAAATCCAAAAAACGTTGACGAATCCATGCTTCGGAAAACTTTCAGGAGCATCGAAATGAGTGTCTACGAGTGGGCCAGGCAGGAGTTGCGTCAGAGTCTGGATGTGGCGCAAGAGGTGGGCTTCGATCCGGGATTGAGCTTGCGCGCCTTGCTCAGTGCAGTGGTGCAGCAGAGCAAGGCAGTGCGCAATATTGAAGACCTGGCCGATGAGTTGCGGTTTCTCGCCGAGAACCTCGACGAGGGCCAGGACTATGGCTTTATGCGGCCCTGATGGCCGGGATCAGTGACGTGGGTCGAAGTCGCCGCTGAACAACTCATCCTCGGCATCGGGGGGCACCGGAATCTTGTGCTCTTCCGATGCCCAGGCGCCCAGGTCGATCAGTTTGCAACGGTCCGAACAGAATGGCCGGAACTTGTTCTCGGGGCTCCATTCGACAGGGGCGCCACAGGTTGGGCAATCGACGGTCGGGGTTTGGCTCATGACTGGCCTCCACGCAAAGTAAGGTAAAAGTGATGCAGGCGTTCGACCTCGCTGTGCAGCCAGGCGAGGTCGCGGTCGTTGACCACCACATCGTCGGCATGGCTCAAGCGGTCCTGTCGGCTGGACTGAGCCTTGAGGATCGCCTGGACTTGCTGTTCGCTGGTCTGGTCACGCTGCAGGGTGCGTTCGATCTGTAACTGTTCCGGGGCATCGATCACCAGGACCCGTTGGGTCATGGCGTACTGCCCGGACTCGATCAGCAGCGGCGAAACCAGAATCGCGTAAGGCGATTGTGCCTTGGCCAGATGATGGGCGATTTCCTCGGCGATCAACGGATGCAGTAGCGCTTCGAGCCAGCGGCGTTCTTCCGGCACCTCGAAGATCAGCTTGCGCAGGGCTGCACGATCCAGCTGGCCATCGGCTTGCAACACGCCGGGGCCGAAGTGCTCGGCGATTTTTGCCAGTGCCGGGCGACCGGGTTCGACCACCCAGCGAGCCGCATGATCGGCGTCCACCACGTGCACGCCGAGGTCGATGAAGTGCTGCGCAGCCGCGCTTTTGCCGCTGCCGATGCCGCCGGTCAGGCCGAGAATCCAGGGTTTTTCCACAGGGGTATTCATTTCAAACCGACAAACTGCCAATAGAAGCCGGTTATTTGACCACCCCAGAGCAAGGCAATCCAGCCGGCAATGGCCAGATAGGGTCCAAAGGGTAGCGGCGTCGAGGTTTTCGCATCCCGCAGGCGCAGCAAAATCACCCCGAGAATGGCCCCTACCAGCGATGACAGCAGAATGGTCATGGGCAGGATCTGCCAGCCGCCCCAGGCGCCGAGCATCGCCAGGAGCTTGAAATCGCCGTAACCGATGCCGTCCTTGCCGGTGACCAGCTTGAACAGCCAGAACACCGTCCACAGCGCCATGTAGCCGGCCACCGCGCCCCAGAACGCGTCATGCAGTGATACGAAGAGCCCGAAGCTGTTGAGGACCAGTCCCAGCCACATCAATGGCATCACCAGTACGTCCGGCAACAGTTGATGTTCGGCATCGATCAGGCTCATCGCCAGCAGGCCCCAACTCAGGACCAGCACCATGCAGGCCTGCCAGCCGAAACCGAAATGCCAGGCGACGAACGCCGACAGCAGGCCGCAGGCCAGTTCGGTCAGCGGGTAACGTTTACTGATCGGCGCTGCGCAGCTCGAGCATCGCCCACGTAAAAACAGATAACTGAGTATTGGAATGTTCTCCCACACTCGAATCCGATGGCCGCAGTGAGGACACTCGGAGTGGGGCAATATCAGGTTGTAGGTCGGGCCGGGGGCTTCGGCTGGCAAGTCCAGTACGTCATGGGCCTGCAGGCGCCATTCACGCTCAAGCATTTTCGGCAGGCGCCAGACCACCACGTTGAGAAAACTGCCGATCAGCAGGCCGATCAGCCCTGCGGTCATCACGAAGGCCAGCGGGTTGAGGCTCAGAAATTCGTTCAAGGACATATCAGACCGCTGAGCCGAGTTGGAAGATGGGCAGGTACATTGCAACCACCAGCCCGCCGACGATAACCCCCAGCACCACCATGATGAACGGCTCCATCAGGCTGGTCAGGTTATCGACCATGTTGTCCACCTCGGCCTCGTAGAAACTCGCGACCTTGTCGAGCATGTCGTCCAGCGCGCCGGACTCTTCGCCAATGGCCGTCATCTGGATCGCCATGGTCGGAAAGATACCGGAGGTACGCATGGAAAAATTCAGCTGCATGCCGGTCGAAACGTCCTGCTTGATGCGCAACACCGCTCGCTTGAACACGATATTGCCGGTCGCGCCCGCCACTGACTCCAGGGCTTCGACCAGTGGCACGCCGGCGGCAAACGTCGTCGACAGGGTGCGGGCGTATCGGGCCACGGCGGACTTGTACATGAGCGCGCCAACCAGCGGCAGTTTCAGCAACCAGGTGTCCGTCCGGTCGCGAAAGCCCGGGGAATTCTTGAAGGCATGGCGCAGGCCGAAGATCCCCCCAGCCAGCACGCCGAGTATCATCCACCACCAGTCCTGCATGAACTCCGACAAGCCGATAACCATCACGGTGAACGCCGGCAGTTCGGCGCCGAACCCCGAGAATACCGACTGGAACTGCGGCACAACCTTGACCAGCAGAATGCCGGTCACAATGATTGCGACGAACACCACGGCCAGTGGGTAGGTCATGGCTTTCTTGATCTTGGCCTTGAGGCTTTCACTCTTTTCCTTGTAGGTCGCCACCCGTTCCAGCAGGGTATCCAGGGCACCGGCCTGTTCGCCGGCGTCCACCAGGTTGCAGTACAGCTCATCGAAATACTGGGGCTTTTTGCGCAGGGCCGCGGCGAAGCTGTTACCGGCCGCGACTTCCTGTTTCACCTCGTCCACCAGCTTGCGCATGTTCGGGTTATCGAAGCCCTCGCCGATAATATCGAACGATTGCAGCAGCGGTACGCCGGCTTTCATCATGGTCGCCATCTGCCGGGTAAACAGGGCAATGTCTAGAGGCTTGATGCGTTTGCCGGCACTGAAAATGGACGCGGACTTTTTCCGCACCTTGCCCGGGTTGATGCCTTGCTTGCGCAATTGGGCCTTGATCAGGGCGGGATTTTGACCGGTCAACTCACCGGTCATTTTCGCCCCTTTGCGATCCGTACCTTCCCAGGCATACACGCTGATTTTCGCTGCTTTGACCGCCATATTCAGTCCTTCGTGACCCGGTTGATTTCTTCAAGGCTGGTGATGCCTTGCATGGCCTTGAGCAGGCCCGACGTGCGCAGGTCGTTGAAGCCGTCCTTGCGCATCTGCAGGTCGATTTCCAGTGAATTGCCTTCGGCCATGATCAGCCGTTGCAGCTCTGGGGTGTTCTTTACCACTTCATAAATCCCCACTCGCCCTTTGTAGCCAGCGTTGCATTGATCGCAACCGACCGGTTCATAGATCGTGAACGAGCCGATGCGTTCCTCGGGGAAGCCTTCCTTGAGCAGCGCCTCGCGGGGAATCTCGATGGGTTTCTTGCAATGGCTGCACAATTTACGCGCCAGGCGCTGGGCGATGATCAGGCTGACCGAGGTCGCGATGTTGAAGCCCTGAATCCCCATATTGTGCAGGCGCGTCAGGGTTTGCGCGGCACTGTTGGTGTGCAGGGTGGAAAGCACCATGTGCCCGGTCTGGGCGGCCTTGATGGCGATTTCGGCGGTTTCGAGGTCACGGATTTCGCCGACCATGATCACGTCCGGATCCTGGCGCAGAAACGAGCGCAGCGCCTGGGCGAAATCCATTCCCTGCCTGGGATTGACGTTGACCTGGTTGATGCCATCCATGTTGATCTCCACCGGGTCTTCGGCGGTGGAGATGTTGATGTCGACGGTGTTGAGGATGTTCAGCCCGGTATAGAGCGACACGGTCTTGCCCGAGCCGGTGGGCCCGGTCACCAGAATCATCCCTTGTGGCTGCTTGAGGGCGGCCATGTACAGGTCTTTCTGCTCGGGCTCGTAGCCGAGGGCATCGATGCCCATTTGCGCACTGGACGGATCGAGGATCCGGATCACCACTTTTTCGCCCCACAGGGTCGGCAGGGTGTTGACCCGGAAGTCGATGGACTTGCTCTTGGACAGGCGCATCTTGATTCGTCCGTCCTGGGGTTTGCGCCGCTCGGAGATGTCGAGACTGGCCATGACTTTGAGCCGGGAAGCAATGCGGTTGGCCAGCTGCGTCGGTGGCTTGGCGACCTCATGCAGGATGCCATCGGTGCGCATCCGCACGCGGTAGGTTTTTTCGTAGGGCTCGAAATGCAGGTCGGAAGACCCGCTCTTGATCGCATCGAGCAACATCTTGTGGACGAAGCGCACTACGGGCGCGTCATCGGTGTCCTGCCCTGGGATCGAATCCTGTTTCTGATCATCGACCGATTCGATGTCCAGCCCGTCGAGGTCGACATCAGCCATATCCTCCAGACCGGTGGAGTGGTGGTCGAAGAATTTTTCGATGGCGTCACTGAGTTTGTCTTCCTCCACCAGAATGGCTTCAGTGTTCAGCCCGGTGCTGAACTGGATGTCATTGATGGCTTGATGATTGCTCGGGTCGGAAATCCCCACGAACAGTTTGTTGCCACGCCGCCAGAGGGGCAGGGCGTGGTGCTGGCGGATCAGCTTCTCGCTGACCAGGCCGTGGGGCTGGGTGTCCTTGTCCAGGCAATTGAGGTCCAGCAGGGCCATGCCGAAATGTTCCGAAGCTACCTCGGCGACCTGCCAGCTTTTGAGCAGTTTGTTCTGTACCAGGTAGCTGACCAGCGAGACTCGATCGCGTTGGGCTTGCTGATAAGCCTGTTGCGCACTTTGATCAGTGATCAGATCGGCCAGCACCAATTGCTTGGCCAGACCGCTAAGGGCAATGTCATTCATTGGGATTCCGGACGCAGGCGGTTAATGACTTATAGCCTAGTCAAGCAGTGGAACCAAACCAGCCGAGGTGAGGTGACAAAAAGTGTCAGAAACTGCGGATCCTGGGAGCAGGAAAGGTCTTTTTCGTGATCCCGAGCCCAGTCTGCAGGGGCGCATACGACTTGGCATGACCTGTGCTGTACCCTGTACAGATCATGAGATTTCGACTCATGCATGGAGCCTGTCTATGAAAAATCAAAATGGTTTTACCCTGATCGAACTGCTGATCGTGGTGGCGATCATCGGGATTCTGGCGACGTTTGCGTTGCCGCAGTATTCGAAGTACCAATCACGGGCGAAGGTCACCGCTGCGCTTGCGGAAATCTCGGCACTGAAGGTGCCTTTCGAAGACATTATGAATCAGGGTACCGATCCTACCCTCGCTTTGATCGGCGGTACGGCGACTACAGGTAACTGCACGATTACGGCATCGGGTACCACCGCTACCGGTGTGGGCACTATTGCCTGCACGATCCTCAATGCTCCAGGGCCTGTGCTCAGCAAAACCATTACGCTTTCGCGTACCCTCGCCGGTGGCTGGACATGTGGCACCACGGTTGCGCCGGAGTACAGTCCAAAAGGCTGCACCGCCAGCGGCACCTGATTCACTTTGCCAGGCATACCCAGTGCTCCGCCTCTCACGAAGCGGGGCATTTTTTATGGGGCATTTTGGAGGGCGTCGGATAATCAGGAAAGCTCCGACAATTCATGGCTTTAGGCTTGCGCTAAAACCCGCAAGTTGCATGTCGATAATTTTGTACTCATGCATTTTGCATGATTTCGAAAATTGTCATTGTTATTAAGTTATTGATTTGTATGTATTTATTTTTTATCGAGCAGTTGGCATAGCGTTCGCACTGTCTCTGGTAACCCTGCTGACAAGACGACACGCAGCAGATTTTCCAGAAGAACAGGAGTTACTCGTATGAAGAAGTTCGCTATCGCTGCCGCTACTGCTACCGCGCTGACCCTGACGATGGCCAACGCTGCATTCGCCCAGACCAGCCAAACCACCCATGCTCCCATGACGCTGGCCGCCGGTGAAGTGACCAAAGCCAAGGAAGCTACTTCCGATACCTGGATCACGACCAAAGTCAAAGCAGATCTGGTGACCGAAAAAGGCATTCCAGGCACTGATATCAAAGTCGAAACCAACAAAGGCGTAGTGTCACTGTCGTCCACAGTTGCGCTGACTGAAGCTCAGAAAACCACCGCCGTGGCCATCGCCAAGAAAATCAAAGGCGTCAAAGCGGTGTCCGCTGACGGCCTGAAAACGGAGTAAGGCAAAGCTTCTCGCCTGGACCGGGAGAAGATGCGGCAGGCGGGCCAAGTCATACGTCTGTCGCTTTTTGAGAGTTCATGCGAAAGGCCATATGGACGTGGCCGTTACAGGCCCCGACATTCGTGTCGGGGCCTGTTCTATTGAGAGCAACGCAAAAAACTGTGGGAGCGAGTTCAGTTACCGCGTTTGCTGGTGATTTGAACCAACCGGTTTCCTTCAAAGCGCAGGTACTGGTACATCCCGCTGTTGGGCCCGTAGGTCCATTCCTCGACCTGAAACTCTTCCCGTCGATTGGCGCTGCGCTTGTAGCCAAGCAGGTCGCGGGCGACGGGCTCTCCGCATTTTTGCAGCACTTCGCTGGACCTGTCCCCGACGCTGATCAATTGACTGCCGCAGCGCAGGGTATCGGCCGCCACAGCTTGGCCGGCAGCCAATACCAAGGCCAGGCTCATAAGCCATTGCGCGCCCATCACTCGGCATCCAGATGCAAGGCCGTCACCACGCGGCCATCGCTTTCGGCCTCACCGAGGTTGGCGTCGATGAAGTACACGCGGTCATCGGCCAACTGCCCTTTGTCCACCAGGTAGTCCTTGATGCTGCTGGCCCGTTCCTGGCCCAGCTGACGCAACAGCACCTCGCTGGAACTCCAGAAACCGATCACGCTTTCACGCATTTTTTTGCTGCGTTCTTCCTTGCCCAGATCCTTCCATTCTGCGGGCGGCTGGATCTTGAGGCGTGTGCGGTAGATGCCTTCGAGCAGCGGGCCTTTCTCGCTGTCCGGCACTTCCAGCATGGAGGCCTGGGCCGGCACCTTGTCACCGCGGCGCTGGAGCATTTTGTAGTAGTTGTACTGGTATTCCCGTTCCAGGCGTTGCTCGGCGAGCAGCGGGCCGTCGCTGCTCTTGGCGGCAGTGCCTTCGATTTCAAGACGCAGGGCCGGACGCTCCTTGAGTGCCTGGGACAATTTGATCAGTGTCGCTTCGGCTTCCTTGCTCAAGTCACTCGAACCGGGTGCAAACGCTACGGTGCCCAGGTCTTCTGAACCACCGCCGCTGACCAGCCCGCCAATCATTTTGAACGGCGCCGCGGCCGCCTTCACGATCAGATTGCGCAGCGTTTGCCAGATGATCGGCATGATGCTGAACTGTGGGTTGTTCAGGTCGCCGCTCACCGGCAGTTCGATGGAAATCTTGCCATCGACATCCTTGAGCAAGGCAATCGCCAGTTTCAGCGGCAGGCTTACTGCGTCCGGACTGTCGACTTTTTCACCCAGTTGCAGCTGCTCGACCACCACTTTGTTTTCGGCCAGGAGCTGGCCGTTGGTGATCTTGTAATGCAGATCCAGATTGAGACGCCCCTTGCGGATGCGGTAGCCGGCGAACTTGCCGGAGTATGGCGTCAGGGTCGTCAGTTCCACCCGTTTGAAACTGGTGGCGATGTCCAGGCTGGCCATCGGGTCGAACGGGTTGACCGAGCCCTTGATGGTCACGGGGGCATAGCGGTCGACCTTGCCTTTGACGTCGACGTTGGCCGGTTTTACGTGGCGGCTGTCGATGGTGCCGATGTTCCCGTTCAGTTGTTGGATGGCCGTGGCGAAGTTCGGCGTCAGGCTGAAGTCGGCGAAGTTTGCCGAACCGTCATTGATGGCGATGCTGCCAATGTGGATGCCCAGTGGTTTTTCGTTTCCGGCTGCCGGTTTGGCTGCGGCGGTCGTGGTCTTTGTGGCGCCGGAGTCGGCCGGTTGCGGGATCAGCAGATCATCGATGTTGGTGGTGCGGTCATCGTTGATCATGAAGCGCGCATAGGGCTGGAACAGATTGACTTTGTCGATCGACAGGCTGTCGCCGTGCTGATAGTTCAGGCCTTCGAGCGCCAACTGCTGCCACTTGAGGAAGTCACGGGTCTTCAGAGTGTCGAGGGTATGCAACTGGTCGATCTGGGCTTTACCTGTAACGCTGAACGCCAGCGGCTCGGTGCTTTTCAAGTCGACCGCCAGATCACTGCCCAGCATGCCGCTACGCAGTTCGAGGCGAATGAACGGATTGATGTAGGACTGGGCGACGCGCAAGTCGATATCCCTGGTCTGCACGTTCAGTTTGGCGCTGATCGGGGCCAGATTGACCGTGCCGTCCGCCATGATCTTGCCTTGCTTGCCCACGCCCGTGTCGAGCTTGAGGTTGAAAGGGGAGCCATTGAGGCTGTCGAAATTCTGCAGGTCCAGGTTCAGTGGGCCGAGCTCCAGTGCCACGGCGGGTTGTGCCTTGCGGTCGGCCAGGTGCACTTGATAATTACGCAGTTGCACGTCTTTGAGCAGCACCTGCCAGGGCTTGCTCGGTGCAGTCGGCTCGGGCTTCGGTGAATCGGCTGCCGCGGGTGTGCTGGTAGGTTCGGCGTTGGCTTTGGCAGCCTGTTTGGACGGCTGGCTGGCGAACAGTTTTTGCCAATCGAGTTGTCCATCGGCTTCGAGGGCGGCCCAGGTTTCCAGTTTATGGCTGCGGATCTTGCCGACCACCACTTGTTGCTTGGCCAGGTCCACGGTGGTGTCGCTGATGTCCAGACGTTCGAGCTTCGCCAGCGGTCGGCCGTCCGGAGCCTTGATGGCGAAAGGCGCGACGCTGACGGCGACGTTGTTCAGCAGCAGTTCGGTGCCCTTGTTCAGATTGAGCTTGTAGTCGGTGCTCAGGTCCATGACGCCGTTTTCCAGGACCAGTGGCACAGCATCGCGCACATAGGGCCAGAAGGATTTCATCTTGCCATCGGTGATTTTCAGCTTACCTTCGGAGGCGATCGGGCTCAGGCTGAAGTTGCCGGTCCAGTCGATCTGCCCGCCGGCCGGGCCGACCGCGACCAGGGTCATGTCAGCGTTGTCGTCGGGCAGGGTGCTGAGGTTCTTCAGCTCGAAATCGAGTTTGTCGTAGAGAAATTCGATGGGCTCACTGGGGCGTGCATCTTCGAAATGCACATAGCCGCCGGCCAGTTTGATCCGCTCCACGCGCAGCGGGAAGGGTTTGGCGTTTGGGTCGACCGGGGTCGGTTCACTGGCGGGGATTTTGAACAGCCCGAGAAGATTGAGCTGGCCGTCCTTGCCGAAGAGTATTTCGGTCTTGGGTTTGTCCAGTTCGATATCGGACAGGTGCAGCGCCTTGGTCCACAGGCTGTCGATCTGCAGGTTGGCGTACAGGCGTTCGAAGCCCACTTGTTCCTTGCCCGGCTCGCCGATGATCAGGCCCCAAAGGGTTACTTCAAGGCTGAACGGGTTGAGTTCGATCCGCGAAATCGTCGCGGGCGTCGTGGCGTAGTTGGCCAATTGCTGGTTGGCAACCCGCAACGCGATGCCCGGCAAAATCAGAAACCCCAGCAGGCTGTAAAGGGCCAGGGCTGTTAACAGGGCGCCGATAGCGCGGATCAATCCTTTGGGCATGTGTGGCTTCATCTGTCGGAATCGGAGTGCCTTGGAGTATGGCATGCGTTTGCGGTTCCGAAGCAATCACGCTTTATAGGATTTGTCTGATAACGGGTGTGGATTTTCAGAGCTGCAGGATCAGCGTTTTCAGCGGCGGTTGTTGATCCATCGACGGAAAGTCGCTGCCCGGTGTCAGCGCTGTCCACTCACGCACCGGGCGTCCGGCCTTCTCTGCGCAGCGCAGCACCTGTCCGCGCCAATCGTCCATGCTGACCTTCGCCAGGTTGTTGCAGCAGATCAGCACGCCATTGTCGGCAGTGGTCAGCAGTGCCGGTTTGAGCAGGCTCTGGTAGTCGCGCAACAGGTCGACCGTGCCGAAAGCACTCTTGGCCCAGGCCGGTGGATCGAGCAGCACCAGATCGTATTGACGCGGTTCCAGACGTTGATAACTCGGCAGCTTCTGGCCGCGACGCTGGCTGATCGGCAGGCCGGCCAATTGACGAATCGCCGGGAAGTAATCGGATTGGATGAACTCCATGGTCGGCAATTGCGGGTTGAGCAGACCGTTTTCGCGGCCGACCGCCAAGTTGCCTTCGGCAAAGTCCAGGTTGCACACCTCGCTGGCACCACCGGCCGCAGCGCAGAGACCGACGCCACAGGTGTAGGCAAACAGGTTCAGCACACTTTTGTTTTTGCTGTGTGCCTTGACCCAGCCGCGGGCGTTGCGCAGGTCGAGAAACAGCAACGGGTCCTGGCCGGCATGGCGCCCGCGAACCCGGTAGTTCAGCCCCCATTCATGGCCGATCAAATCTTGCAGGGCAGCTTCGTCGGCGCGGTAGACGGTGTCTTCGCGGTCGATGCGCGAGTTGCCGCGAGAACGGTCGTTGTAGACCAGCAGGCTATCGAGCCCCAGCTGTTGATTGACGATCTCGTGCAATTGCAACAGGGCGTCACGCTCCAGTGACTGGTGAAAGCTTTGCACTAACAGTTGTGGGCCGTAGCGGTCGATGGTCAAACCGCCGGCACCTTCCTGGCTGCCGTGGAACAGGCGATAGCAATCGGTGCCTTGCTGATGCAGCTCGGCGAGCAGGTCCTGGCGACGATCAAGGGCGGCGCACAGCGCCTGATTCAAGGAAGACATGCTGGGCGCCTTGCTGGAGGGAATTGGGGGCGCGGGAGTTTAACAGCTATGGGCTTTGAGTTTGGGTGGCAAATGCGAGGGATGTGGTGACTGTGCCGCCGTCTTCGCGGGCAAGCCCGCTCCCACAGTGGATTTAGGTGCGGCACAATTTTCGTGTTCACTGAAGATCACCCTGTGGGAGCGGGCTTGCTTGCGCAACCCGCCGAATGGTTCGGCCAAACGGCGGTTGCGCGAGCGATCTACGAGTTCAGGCGTTTGTCGATCAAACCCTGCACCACGCTCGGGTCGGCGAGGGTCGAGGTGTCGCCCAGGCTGTCCAGTTCGTTGCAGGCGATCTTGCGCAGGATCCGTCGCATGATCTTGCCCGAACGGGTTTTCGGCAGGGCCGGGGCCCACTGGATCAAGTCCGGTTTGGCGAAGCTGCCGATTTCCTGGCTGACATGGGCCAGCAGTTCTTTCTTCAGATCGTCGTTGGGGTCGATGCCGTTCATGGGGGTGACGAAGGCGTAGATGCCCTGGCCTTTGATGTCATGGGGGTAACCGACCACGGCGGCCTCGGCAATGCTGTCGTGCAGCACCAGCGCGCTCTCCACTTCGGCGGTGCCGATGCGGTGCCCGGAGACGTTGATCACGTCGTCGATGCGCCCGGTGATCCAGTAATCGCCGTCCTCGTCGCGGCGTGCGCCATCGCCGGTGAAGTAGTAGCCGGGGTAGGGTTTGAAGTAGGTTTCGACCATCCGTTTCGGATCGCCGTAGACGCTGCGGATCTGCCCCGGCCAGCTGGACTTGATGGCCAG
Organism: Pseudomonas sp. DF5; assembly: GCF_058148225.1. NCBI lineage: Bacteria > Pseudomonadati > Pseudomonadota > Gammaproteobacteria > Pseudomonadales > Pseudomonadaceae > Pseudomonas > Pseudomonas sp. DF5. The sequence continues at coordinate 33,389 of NZ_JBYVYM010000012.1, read as the reverse complement.
CACGCCACTGCCGGCGCCTTTGATTTCCTTGCCTTGTTCATCGAGTAACACCGGTTGTACGCCGAACATCGGTTGGGTGGCGCAACCGGGTTTGACCCGTTGGGTGCTGACCAGCGGGCTGAGCATGATGCCGCCGGTTTCGGTCTGCCACCAGGTATCGACAATTGGGCAGCGTTGCTCGCCGACCGTATTGAAATACCACTCCCAGGCTTCCGGGTTAATCGGCTCGCCGACAGTGCCGAGTAATCGCAGGCTCTCGCGGGACGTTTCCTTCAACGGCTCGGGGCCTTCACGCATCAACGCGCGCAAGGCGGTCGGGGCGGTGTAGAAGATGTTCACGTGGTGCTTGTCGATCACCTGCCAGAAGCGCGAGGTGCTGGGGTAGCTTGGGACGCCTTCGAAGATCAGCGTAGTCGCCCCATTGGCCAGCGGCCCATAGACGATGTAGCTGTGGCCGGTGACCCAGCCGACGTCGGCGGTGCACCAGAAGACTTCACCGTCGCGATAGTCGAGTACGTATTTGAAGGTCATCGCTGCTTGCAGCAAGTAGCCGCCGGTGGTGTGCAGCACGCCTTTGGGTTTGCCGGTGCTGCCGGAGGTGTAGAGGATGAACAGCGGGTCTTCGGCGTCCATCGGCTCTGGTGGGCAATCGTCACCCACATCGCGCAGGGCCTGGTGATACCAGAGGTCACGGTTTTCAACCCAATTCACCGGGTTTTGGGTGCGCTCGACCACGATCACGCTGCTGACATGCGGGCAACTTTGCAGGGCCTTGTCGACGTTCTGTTTGAGCGGCACGAGTTTTCCGCCACGCACACCTTCGTCGGCGGTGATCACGGTGCGGCAGTCGGCGTCGAGGATCCGGTCACGCAGCGAGTCCGGGGAGAATCCGCCGAAAACCACCGAATGAATCGCGCCGATCCGCGCACAGGCGAGCATGGCGTAGGCGGCTTCGGGGATCATCGGCATGTAGATGCACACGCGGTCGCCCTTCTTCACGCCACGGCTTTTGAGCACGTTGGCCAGTCGACAGACGTTGTGATGGAGTTTTTTGTAGGTGATCTGGGTGGATTCGGCGGGGTCATCACCTTCCCAGATGATTGCGGTTTGATCGCCACGATTTTCCAGGTGACGGTCGATGCAGTTGTAGCTGACGTTTAACTTTCCGCCGGCAAACCAGCTTGCGTCTCCGGTTTTCAGGTCGTACCGCTGAACGGTCTGCCACGGCGCGCTCCAGTCGAGGAACCGGGTGGCCTGTTCGGCCCAGAAGGTGCTGGGGTGTTCAATGGATTCGCGGTACAGGCGCTGATAGTCGTCCTGACTCAACTGTGCAGCCCGGCGGACGGCATCGGCTTTGGGGAACGTGCTGATATCGAACATGACGGTTCCTTATTCTTGTATTGCGACAAGAATAAAGATGCGCCCTGTGAATATTGAGTTCAAGTGTACATAGAACCAATGTGGGAGCGGGCTTGCTCGCGAAAGCGGTTTTTCCATTCAACATAGGTGTCGACGGATACACCGCTTTCGCGAGCAAGCCCGCTCCCACAGGATCAGTGCTGACCAGGGGGAGGGGCGTCAGATCACCCGCGGTGACGACCACGGAAGTAGTTGATCAGGCCTTGGGTGGAAGCATCGTCGGCCGGGGTTTCTTCGCTGCCGACCAGGCGGTTGTAGACGCCTTTGCCCAGCTCCTTGCCCAACTCCACGCCCCACTGGTCGAAGGCATTGATGCCCCAGACCACGCTTTGCACGAAGACTTTGTGTTCGTACATCGCCACCAGTGCGCCGAGGCGACGCGGGCTGATGCGCTCGACCACCAGGGTATTGCTCGGACGGTTGCCCGGAATCACCTTGTGCGCTGCAAGCTTTTTCACCTCGGCTTCACTCATGCCTTTGTCGCGCAGCTCTGCCTCGGCTTCGGCAAGGGTCTTGCCGAGCATCAGCGCCTGGCTTTGCGACAGGCAGTTGGCGTACAGCCATTGGTGGTGGTCGGACACCGGGTTGAAGCTGACGATCGGCACAATGAAATCGGCCGGGATCAGTTGGGTGCCCTGGTGCAGCAACTGGTGGTAAGCATGCTGACCGTTGCAGCCGACGCCGCCCCAGATCACCGGGCCGGTATCGGTGGACACCGGCGTGCCGTCCTGGCGTACGCTCTTGCCGTTGGATTCCATGTCCAGCTGTTGCAAGTGCTTGGTGATGTTGCGCAGGTAGTGGTCGTACGGCAGGATCGCGTGGCTCTGCGCGCCCCAGAAGTTGCCGTACCAGACGCCGAGCAACGCCAGCAGCACTGGCATGTTCTGTTCGAATGGGGCGCTCTGGAAATGCTGGTCCATGGTGTAGGCACCGGACAGCAGCTCCTTGAAGTTCGACATACCGATGGCCAGGGCAATCGGCAAACCGATGGCCGACCACAGCGAGTAACGGCCGCCGACCCAGTCCCACATCGGGAAGATGTTCTCTTCGCGGATACCGAACGCCACGGCCGCCGCGTTGTTGCTGGAAACGGCGATGAAGTGACGGTACAGCTCGGCTTCCGAACCACCCTGAGCCAGGTACCAGGCGCGGGCGGCCTGGGCGTTTTTCAGGGTTTCGAGGGTGTTGAAGGATTTCGACGAGACGATGAACAGCGTGGTCTCGGCGCGCAGCTTCATGGTCAGCTCGTGGAATTCACTGCCGTCGATGTTCGCCAGGTAATGGCAACGCACGCCTTTCTGGGCGTAGGACAGCAGCGCTTCGGACACCAGCTCAGGGCCGAGGAACGAACCACCGATGCCGATGTTCACCACGTCAGTGATTGGCTTCTCGGTGTAACCGCGCCACAGACCATCGTGGATCCGGCCCACGAGGTCGGTGATCTGGTTCAGCACCTTGTGCACGTCAGGCATCACGTTGACGCCGTTGACCGACAGTTTGTCTCCCACTGGGCGGCGCAGTGCAGTGTGCAGGGCCGGACGCCCTTCGGAAGCGTTGACGATTTCGCCCTCGAACAGCGCCTTGATCGCGCCTTTGAGGTCGACTTCGTTGGCCAGACCCACCAGCAGGTTGCGGGTCTCGGCGTTGATCAGGTTCTTCGAGTAGTCGAGAAACAGGCCGCAGCTGCTGAGGGTGAATTGAGTAAAACGCTGCGGATCAGCATTAAAGGCTTCGCGCATGCTGAAATCCTGCATGGCTTGGCGGTGGTCATTCAGCGCTTGCCAAGCGGGCAGAGCGGTAACGTCGTGAGGAGTGCGGTAATACGCCATCGCTGCGGTTTTCCTTTTACTTGAACGGCCTTTTGAACACTAAAAAACCCGGAGCGCTGCGGGTGGGCGTCCGGTCAACTGCGTCGACACGATTTCTGGCGCAGGGCGAATACAGTAAACCTCGCGCTGCAATCTGTCTTGACTTTGTCTGACCTGCTCTCGGTACTTTTTTAACATTCAACCGAGAGTGGTCCGACAAACGGAAGGCTTGCAGCAGGGCGCGGTGAGGTCAGGCGACCTGAACCGGAATGGCGTTGCTGGTGTGGCTCAGTTCGTTACCCGGCGCCATGTAGAGCATGCGCGGCTTGAAGTTGAGCAGTTCGGCTTCGCTGTAGTGGGCGTAAGCGCAGATGATCACGCGGTCGCCGACCTTGGCCTTGTGGGCCGCGGCACCGTTGACAGAGATCATGCGCGAACCTTCTTCGCCACGAATCGCGTAGGTGGTGAAGCGTTCGCCGTTGTCGATGTTGTAGATCTGGATCTGTTCGTACTCACGGATACCAGACAAATCCAGCCATTCACCGTCGATGGCGCAAGAGCCTTCGTAATCGAGTACAGCATGGGTGACTTCGGCGCGATGCAGCTTGGCCTTGAGCATGATGGCGTGCATGAGTGTTTCCCCGGGTCGGAATCGAACGGGGGGCAGTTTGCCCGAAGGCTTTGTGGGCGGCAATACAGTCTGGAAACGACGTCGACCTAATGTGGGAGCGGGCTTGCTCGCGAAGAGGCCAGCACATCCAACATCGTCATTGAATGTGCTGGCCTCTTCCCGAGCAAGCCCGCTCCCACAGGGGGAGTTATGCGGGTGCGTCGAGGTTCAGATGCAGGTTGTCGATCAACCGCGTCGTGCCCAGGAACGCCGCTACCAGAATCACCAGATCCCGATCTTCGGTCGTCGCCGGACGCAAGGTCAGCGCATGGCGAATTTCCAGGTAATCCGGACGCAGGCCGGCGGCTTCCAGTTGCTTGATCTGCTCGTTGATCAGCGAGGGGTAGTCGCGTTCTCCCTGTTTGATCGCGTCGCTGATCCGGGTCAGGGTGCGATAGACCTCCGGCGCGATGGCCCGCTGTTCTTCGCTGAGAAAACCATTGCGCGACGACAGCGCGAGACCGTCGGCGGCCCGTACGGTCGGTTCGCCGATGATCTGGATCGGCATGTTCAGGTCGTGCACCAGGGCGCGAATCACCGCCAGTTGCTGGAAGTCTTTCTGGCCAAAGATCGCCAGGTCCGGCTGGACCATGTTGAACAGTTTGCTGACTACCGTCGCGACGCCTTCGAAATGCCCCGGACGGCTGGCGCCGCACAGGCCTTCAGACAGTTGCGGAACACTGACGCGGGTCTGGCCGGCCATGCCGTCGGGGTACATTTCTTCGACGGTCGGGGCAAACAGCAGATGGCAACCGGCCTGGAGCAGTTTTTCCTGATCGGCAGCCAGGGTTCTCGGGTATTTGTCGAGGTCTTCGCCGGCGCCGAATTGCAGCGGGTTGACGAAAATGCTCGCGACCACGAAATCCACCCGTTGGGTGGCTTTGGTAATCAGCGCGATATGCCCGCTGTGCAGGTTGCCCATGGTCGGCACAAAGCCGATGCGCTTGCCTTCGCTACGGGCGCGGGCCACCGCGGCCCGCAGTTCGCGTACGGTTTTTACGGTGTTCATGCAGAGAATCCGTGTTCGAGGCCAGGGAAAGTCGCCGCTTTGACTTCAGTGACGTAAGCGCTCAAGGCTGCTTGAATGCTGGTTTGGTCGGTCATGAAGTTCTTCACGAACTTTGGTACGCGGCCGGTAATGGACAAGCCCAGCATGTCGTGCAGGACCAGGACCTGACCGTCGGTGCCATTGCCGGCGCCGATGCCGATTACCGGGATCTTCACTGCCTGGCTGATTTCTTCGGCCAGTTCGCTCGGCACGCATTCGAGCAGCAGCATGGCCGCGCCGGCCTGTTCCAGGGAAATCGCGTCGGCACGCATCTGCCGTGCCTGGTTCTCGTTGCGGCCCTGGACTTTATAGCCACCAAGGATGTTCACCGATTGCGGCGTCAGCCCCATGTGCGCGCACACCGGGATACCGCGTTCGGCCAACAGACGGATCGAGTCCGCGAGCCACAATGCCCCTTCAACCTTGACCATGTGCGCACCGGCCTGCATCAACAGGGCGCTGTTGGTCATGGTTTGATCGAGGGTGGCATAGGCCATGAAGGGCAGATCGGCGAGGATCAGGGCATCGGTGTTGCCGCGTTTGACGGCTGCCACGTGGTAGGCCATTTCAGCAGTGGTCACCGGCAGGGTGCTGTCGTGACCTTGCAAGACCATGCCGAGGGAGTCGCCCACCAGCAGCACTTCAACCCCGGCCTCATTGCAGGCGTGGGCGAAGGTCGCGTCATAGCAGGTCAGCATGGTGATCTTTTCACCTTTCTGCTTGAGGCTCTGGAGCGTGGTCAGGGTGATGGCTGGCATGAAAAAAATCCTCATTACAGGCGCTATGAAAACTACTGCGAGTAACGCGCGTGATTCGTCATTTATACAGGCGCACCCTCTTTCGTGGTGCTTGTAAGGCCTGGACTGCGCCCTTTAGCGCCGCGTTGGCGGCAGCGGGACGCCTATAGTCGTGAGGAGAACCCGGGAAGTCAATTGCATGTGTTACCGCATTGTTACGTGTGGGGTGTTACCGACGTTACTGATGCGATTCAGCAGGTATTTGTGAGGCGAGATCTGGCACCGGCCACAAAACCAATGTGGGAGCGGGCTTGCTCGCGAAAGCGGAGTGTCAGTCAACATCAATGTCGAATGATAAGCCGTCTTCGCGAGCAAGCCCGCTCCCACAAGGGATTAGCGTTAAATCGGCGGCAGGCGTTCCAGGCCGACGAACGGGCAGGCAGCGAGTAATTCCGCGAGGGTGCGGCCATCGGCCAGGCGCAAGTCCGCCGGTGCCAGTTCGGCCAGCGGATAGAGCACAAAGGCTCGTTCCTGCAGGTGATAGTGAGGGACTTTGAGGCGGGGTTCGTCGATCAGTCGATCACCGAACAGCACGATGTCCAGATCCAGCGTGCGCGGGCCCCAGCGTTCAAGACGTTGGCGGCCTTGTCCGTTCTCGATGGCTTGCAGGGCATCGAGCAGCTCCAGCGGCGCGAGGCTGCTATCGAGGGCCGCCACCGCGTTGGTATAACGCGGTTGGCCGGGCAGCAGCGAGTCGCTTTGATAAAACCCGGAAACCCCGACCAGTTCGGTCTGCGGCAATCGCGCCAAGGCCTCGACAGCGCTGCGCAACTGTTCGGCGGGGTCAGCCAGATTGCTGCCCATGCCGATGTAGATGCGTTCCATGGCTTATTCGCCTGTCGTGCTCGAAGCGCCGGCAGCGCGTTTGCGCTTGGCACCGCCACTGCGGCGACGTTTGCGCGGAGCCCCACTGCCATCGTCCTTACCACTTAGGTCGCGGATCATGTCCCGACGTTCGCTGTCGTTGGCGTCCTGATAGTCGGTCCACCACTCGCCCAGGCCATCGGTCTGTTCGCCAGCGCTTTCGCGCAGCAGCAGGAAGTCGTAACCGGCACGGAACCGCGGGTTGTCCAGCAATAGGTCGGCCCGCTTGCCGCTGCGACGCGGCAGACGCTCCTGCATGTCCCAGATCTCGCGGATCGGCATGGTGAAGCGTTTCGGAATCGCAATACGCTGGCACTGTTCGGCAATCAACTCGTGCGCTGCTTCCTGCATCGCCGGAATCGGCGGCATGCCACGTTCTTGCAAGCGCAGCACGCGGGCCGGCAGGGCAGGCCAGAGCAGGGCGGCGAACAGGAACGCCGGGGTGACCGGTTTGTTCTGCTTGATCCGCAAGTCCGTGTTGATCAGTGCTTCACTGATCAGCGTGTGGGTGTACGTCGGGTTGTATTCCAGCGCCTCGGCACTGGCCGGGAACAGCGGATCGAACAGCTGCAGGTCGACCAGCATCTCGAAGGTGTCCGCAGCGTGGCCGGAGAGGAACAGCTTGAGCACTTCTTCAAACAGACGGGCTGACGGGATCTCGCGCAGCATCGGTGCCAGATCGCGGATCGGTAGGGCGCTGTGCTTCTCTATGCCGAAATTCAGCTTGGCGGCGAAACGCACGGCCCGCAGCATCCGCACCGGGTCTTCCTGGTAGCGCTGCTTCGGATCGCCGATCAGGCGAATCAGGTGATTGCGGATGTCGTGTACGCCATTGGCGTAGTCGAGAATGCGCTCGCTGACCGGATCGTAATACAAGGCGTTGATGGTGAAGTCGCGGCGTTGCGCGTCTTCTTCCAGGGTGCCGTAGACGTTATCGCGCAGGATGCGCCCGCTTTCGTTGCGGGAAGACTGGTTGCTGTCTTCGTCCTCGTCGTTTTGCGGGTGATTGGCGCGGAAGGTCGCGACTTCGATGATTTCGCGGCCAAAGTGGATATGCACCAGTTTGAAGCGACGACCAATGATCCGCGCGTTGCGGAATTCGGCGCGTACCTGTTCAGGGGTGGCACTGGTGGCGACGTCGAAATCTTTCGGCGTGATGCCGAGCAGCATGTCACGCACGCAGCCGCCGACCAGGTAAGCCTGGTAACCGGCGTTCTGCAAGCGTTCGACGATGTTGACCGCGTAACGGCTGAATTGCGCCTTTTGCAGCGAATGTTGGCCGCTATTGAGCACTTCAGGCGTGCTGCGGATGTGTTGCGTACGACGCAGGGGAGAACGGAATGACTGGAACAGCTTCTTCAGCATGGGATGCACTGTTTGAAGGAATGTTCGGCCATAACGAAGAATGACCGCATGATGGGCCGGGATTCTAGCATTTAGTCGGGGGATGGTGTAGGAAGCTGCGAAACCACTTGAAGGGCATGTCGTAGCGGCGAGAATGCTGAACGCCAGAAACCACAAGGGGAGCCGAAGCTCCCCCAGAAGTAGTTGCGTGCTCTATTTTTATTATTGGTTTCGGGCTTCTTGTTTTTGTTGAGCGCCCTCGCCATGAAGTTTTCCTTCATGACCCTCCCAATCGGGAGCCAAGAGCAAACGGATTGCTTTGGTCGCTGTGTTGCTATGATCGTGTGATCCAACCAGTTCAGGCACTGTCTCGGGACAGTTTTTTATTGTTCTCAGCCTGGTTGCGGGGCATGCCCCAAATGCAACGCCTCTCCAAAAGAATCAGTTAGCTACGCCTCTCGCCGTCTTGTTTTTATTGTGCGTGAGTCGATTCGTCTTATTTTTATTGTCTTGTGCATTACTTGTTATTGTTCTTGTACTGAACATATAGCAGGGTGCGTGCCAACTTTTGTGAAGTCCAATAAAACAAGGGGTTAGGCGGGCTAATGGGGCTTTTCGAGGTCAAAAAAAACCGGGGCTTCGTTACCGTAAGCCCCGGCTTCTGTTACGTGAAAAAGCTGAGGTAACAGTTTTTCCACAATGTCACGTGTTACCCGCGCATCTGACAGGCGCAGTTCAGCTCTCGCTGGCCACCCCGGTCTTGCGCCGCGGGATGCCCAGGCGCTGACGGCGTTCCCACAAGCATTTGCGACTGACCCCGAGTTTGCGGGCCAGTTCGGTTTCGGTCATGTGATCCTGATGCTCGAGCACGAAGTGCTGGAAGTAGTCTTCCAGGGACAGATCTTCGGTCGGTTCGTGGCTGGTGTTACCGGCGTTGTTGCCCTGCTGGGGCGCGAGGCCAATGAAGTCGTCGTCTTCCAGATCGCTGAGTTCGATGTCGATGCCCAGCAGCTCGGCGGAAATTTCCGGGCTCTCGCAGAGAATCACCGCACGCTCGACCGCGTTTTCCAGTTCGCGAACGTTACCCGGCCAAGAGTAATGCCGGATCGCCTGCTCGGCATCCGGGGCAAATTTCAGGTCGGTGCGGTTGACCCGCGCGCTCTGCCGCGCCAGGAACGCATTGGCAATTTCGTTGACGTCCGCACCGCGCTCGCGCAGGGCCGGCAGTTTCAGGGCGATCACGTGGAGGCGGTAATACAAGTCTTCACGGAACTGGCCGATCTTCGCCAGGCTCTTGAGGTCCCGGTGGGTCGCGGCGATCAGGCGTACATCGACCTTCTGCGACTGGACCGAGCCAACCCGGCGGATTTCACCTTCCTGCAATACGCGCAACAGGCGGGCCTGGGCTTCCAGTGGCAGTTCACCGATTTCATCGAGGAACAAGGTGCCGCCGTCAGCCGCTTCCACCAACCCGGCACGCCCGGCGCTGGCGCCGGTAAACGCGCCTTTTTCGTGGCCGAACAGTTCGGACTCGATCAGGCTTTCCGGGATGGCTGCGCAGTTCACCGAAATCATCGGTGCCTTGGCGCGTTTGGACAGGTTGTGAAGGGCACGTGCTACCAGTTCTTTACCAGTACCGGATTCGCCCTGGATCAGGACATTGGAATCGGTCGGCGCGACTTTACGGATTTTGCTGTACAGGTCCTGCATCGGCGGGCAAGAACCGATGATGCCGATTTCGCCGTTGCTGTTGTCGACACCGCTTTTGGCTGCGGCGCCATTGGACGCTTTGCCGACGACCGGCTCACCGCTGGCTTGCGCCGATTGCCGGTCACGCAGGATTCGCGCGACGGCCTGGAGCATCTCGTCGTGATCGAAAGGCTTGGCGATGTAGTCCACCGCGCCCATTTTCATGGAGTCGACGGCCGAACGCAGGCTGGCGTAACTGGTCATGATCAGCACCGGAGTGCCCTGGCCGAGTTTGATCAACTCGGTACCCGGCGCGCCCGGCAGGCGCAGGTCACTGACGATCAGGTCAAACGTGGGAATGCTGAAACGCTCTTGTGCTTCCTGCACGGATCCGGCTTCGCTGACCTGGTACTGGTTACGTTCCAGCAGACGGCGCAAGGCGGAGCGGATAATTGTTTCGTCTTCGACGATCAAAATGTGCGGCATTGATTCGATACTCTCGACGGTCTCAGTTCACAGCGGACGTCGCTTCGACATGACGCGGTAAGGTCACCCGGATACGGGTGCCGCGTTGGCTTTGAACATCAGCCGGGCTGTCGATGGTGATTTGTCCATAATGCTCTTCAACGATGGAATAGACCAGTGCAAGGCCCAGACCGGTGCCTTCGCCAGGATCCTTGGTGGTGAAGAAAGGTTCGAACAGTCGGTCCATGATGCTCGAGGGAATACCGCTGCCTTCGTCTTCGACGATCAGATCGACCGTGTGTTCGCCGGCTTCGCTCTTGACGCGCACCGCACTGCCCGGAGGCGAGGCGTCACGGGCGTTTGAGAGCAGATTGATCAATACCTGGGCGAGCCGCTGCGGGTCGCCTTCGACCCAGTGATCGGGGTCGCACAGGTTGTAGAACTGGACTTCGAAATTGCGCCGGTTCAAGGCCAGCAGGCCGATGGCATCCTGGGCCACTTCCGCCAGACAAACGGGCTCGTCGCTGTGCTGATGACCACCCGCGTGGGCGAAGCTCATCAGCGATTGAACGATGCGTGATACGCGTTTGGTCTGCTCCAGGATCTGTCCGCTGATTTCCGTGAGTTCGGCATCTTCTTCACGCTCTTCGCGCAGGTTTTGCGCAAGACAGGCTATGCCGGTGATCGGGTTACCGATTTCATGGGCTACGCCGGCCGCCAGTCGGCCGATACTGGCCAAGCGCTCGGAGTGCACCAGTTTGTCTTCGAGCATCTGGGTTTCGGTCAGGTCTTCCACCAGCAGCACCAGGCCGCTGTTACCCGGCGCCAGCGGTTCGTCGATCGCCGCTTTGTGCAGGTTCAGCCAGCGGGTCTGGCCGTCGAGGGCCAGGTGCTGCTTGTGCAAGTGTTCGTCCGGCAGATTGATGAAGCCTTGCAGCAGCTCTTTCCATGGATCGGCAATGGTACTCAGGCGCGAACCGACCACGCGCTGCGCGGCAATCCCGGTCAGCTCCTCCATGGCTTTGTTCCACATGAGGATTTCCTGATCCTTGGCCAGCGAACACACGCCCATCGGCAGTTCCTGCAGGGTTTGGCGGTGGTAGCGGCGCAGGGCATCGAGTTCGGCGGCAAGGCCGGTGAGGCGCGAGTGGTAATCCTCGAGGCGACTTTCGATGAAGTGGATGTCTTCGGTGACGTAGTTTTCGCCGCCGGCCTTATAGGGCAGGAAGGTTTCGACCATGTCCTGCGCCACACTCGGACCCATCAGGCCGGAGAGGTTGGCTTCGATACGGTCACGCAAACGACGCAAGGCGTAAGGCCGGCGTTCGTCGAACGGCAGATAAAGGTCACGCAGCGCTTGTTCGACTTCTTTCTGCGCTGCCTTGGCGCCCAGCGGTTTGGCCAGTTGCGTGGCAAATTCCTGAGGCGAGGCGGCATGCAGTTCGCGGCGTTGCGGGCGGCGAACATTGTCCACCGCGCAGGCTTCGGCGGCGCTGGCCTCTTCTGGGCTGGCGTTGGTGAACAGTGAGATCAGGGTGAACATCAGCACGTTGGCGGCCAGCGAGGCAATCGCCGCCATATGCCAGCTGGTGTCGTCCAGCACGTAAATCATGTTCAGCAACGGAATGTAGAAGCCTTGCAGATTGCCGACCAGCGGCAGCAGCATGGTCACCAGCCACACCAGAATCCCCGCCAGGAGGCCTGCGATGAAGCCGCGACGGTTGGCGGTCGGCCAGTACAGCACCGACAACACCCCCGGCAGGAACTGCAAGGTGGCGACGAAGGCGACGATGCCGAGATTGGCCAGGTCCTGTTCCGCGCCCAGCATCAGGTAGAAACCGTAGCCGGCCATGATGATCGCGACGATCAGCGCCCGGCGGGTCCATTTCAGCCAGCGGTAGATATTGCCCTCGGCCGGCGGCTGATAGAGCGGCAGCACCAAGTGGTTCAGTGCCATCCCGGACAGCGCCAGCGTAGTAACGATGATCAGCCCGCTGGCCGCCGACAATCCACCGACATACGCCAACAGCGCCAGGGCTTTGCTGTTGGCGGCGATGCCGATGCCCAAGGTGAAATATTCCGGGTTGGTGGTGGCGCCGAGTTTCAGCCCGGCCCAGAGAATCAACGGCACTGCCAGGCTCATCAGCAGCAGGAACAGCGGCAAGCCCCAGCTCGCACTGACCAGCGAACGCGGGTTGAGGTTTTCAGTAAAGGTCATGTGGTACATGTGCGGCATGACGATCGCCGAGGCGAAGAACACCAGCAGCAGCGTGCGCCATGGACCTTCCTGCAATGGCGTGTGCAAGGCGGCGAGGGCGGTCTGGTTTTGCAGCAGCCAAAGCTCAAGCTGTTGCGGGCCGTCGAACACGCCATAAAGTGCATACAGGCCGACGCCGCCAATCGCGATCAGCTTGATCACCGACTCGAAGGCAATCGCGAACACCAGGCCTTCATGTTTCTCACGGGTGGCGATGTGGCGCGAGCCGAAGAAAATCGTGAACAGCGTAATCAGCGCGCAGAAACTCAGGGCCACGCGATGCTGCACCGGCTCGCGAGTGAGGATGCCGATGGAGTCGGCCACCGCCTGAATCTGCAATGCCAGCAACGGCAGCACGCCGACCAGCATGAAAACCGTCGTCAACGCACCGGCCCAGGTACTGCGAAAACGGAACGCAAACAGATCGGCCAGCGACGAGAGTTGGTAAGTGCGGGTGATCTTCAGGATCGGGTACAAAAGCACCGGCGCCAGCAGAAACGCCCCGGATACCCCGAGGTAGCTGGACAGAAAACCGTAGCCGTACTGATAGGCCAGGCCCACCGTGCCGTAAAACGCCCAGGCACTGGCATAAACACCCAGCGACAGGGTGTAGGTCAGCGGATGGCGAATGATCGCCCGGGGGATCATGCCCCGTTCACTGATCCAGGCTACACCGAACAGCACCGCCAGGTACGCGGCGCTGATCAGGATCATCTGGGTCAGGCTAAAGCTCATCGGCATCTTTTTGGCTCTGCAGGATGAAGGTCACGACGATCAGAATCAGCCAGAGCAAATAAGGGCGATACCAGGCGCCAGTGGCGTCGATCCACCAATCCATGATGGCCGGGGAAAACAGATAAATCCCCACTACCAGGAGCAGGACCAAGCGATAGATGTACATCCCGGCCTCTCTCTTTTATGCGCGTGCCCGAAAACGTGCGGCGATGGTAACGGATGGGTGCGCCACTGCAAGTGGCATCACTGCAGTTGCGCTTCGGGCAAGGTCAGTGTGCGCGGGATCAGCGACGCATCCCAGTGGGCAATACCCCAATTCAGCACTTCCCGAGGCGTGGCGTCATTGAGTTCGATAACGGGAGTGTGCCCCAGCGCCCGCAGTGCGCGCAGTAACAGCGGTGTAGCCTGATCTTCGGTCAGCGGTGGCGAGCGATAGGATTTTCCGAGTTTGTGGCCGTCCGGCTGGGTAATCAGCGGGATGTGCAGATAGCGCGGTTGCGGCAGGCCGAGCAATTCTTGCAGATAGAGCTGGCGTGGCGTGGAGTCCAGCAGGTCGGCGCCGCGCACGATATCGGTAATGCCTTGCCAGGCATCGTCCAGGACTACCGCCAATTGGTAGGCATAAAGCCCGTCGCGGCGACGAATCACGAAGTCGCCGACCTCGCGGCCCAGGTGTTGACGGAATTCGCCCTGCACCCGGTCGATGAAGTGGTATTCCAGCTCCGGTACGCGCACGCGGATCGCCGCGTCCTCGGTACCGTGCCCCGCGTTGCGGCAGAATCCGGGATAGATGCCATGATACGGCTCCAGTTGCTTGCGCGAGCAGGTGCATGCGTAGGCCAGGCCCTGGCTGAACAGGCGATTGAGGACTTCGGCGTAAGCCGCGTGGCGGTCACTCTGTCGGACCATCTCGCCATCCCACTCGAAGCCGTAGCTTTCCAGCGCCTTGAGAATCGCCGCCTGGGCGCCGGGCTCTTCCCGAGGCGGATCGAGATCTTCCATGCGCACCAGCCAGCGACCACCGACCGAACGGGCGTCGAGGTACGAGGCCAGTGCGGCCACCAGCGAACCGAAATGCAGATGCCCGCTGGGCGTGGGGGCGAAGCGGCCGATGTAGGCAGAAGGGGGGATGATCATGAGGGCAATATTACTTGGTCTGGGCTAGAGCCAGCCACCTTGTGGGAGCGAGCCTGCTCGCGATAGCAATAGATCAGTCAGTATTGATGTGAATGTAACGCCGCTATCGCGAGACCCACAGAAACAAAAAACGGAGCGTTCGCACGCTCCGTTTTTCGTTCAGGTCGAGATTACTTGCCGACTTGCTTTTCCTTGATTTCCGCCAGGGTCTTGCAGTCAACGCACATGTCGGCGGTAGGGCGGGCTTCCAGTCGCTTGACGCCGATTTCGACGCCGCAGGACTCGCACCAACCGTATTCTTCGTCTTCGATCAATTGCAGGGTCTTGTCGATTTTCTTGATCAGCTTGCGCTCGCGGTCGCGGGCGCGCAATTCGAGGCTGAATTCCTCTTCCTGGCTGGCACGGTCTGCCGGGTCAGGGAAGTTGGCCGCTTCGTCCTTCATGTGATCAACGGTACGGTCGACTTCCTGCATCAAGTCCTGTTTCCACTTGTTCAGGATCTTGGTGAAGTGAGCGCGCATGGGCTTGCCCATGTACTCTTCGCCCTTCACTTCTTTGTAGGGTTCGAAGCCACTGATCGACTGGACTGCCTGTTGCTTTGCTTGGGTGGACATGAAATAGACCGCCTCTACTCTTGTAATCCATTGCGCAGGATTGCTCCATCACCGACACCTGCCGGCCCTGCGGCTGCAAGCGGGCGAACTTACCAGATCAAATCGGACCGCGCTACTCCCGGATGTCGAGCCCGCGGCCCGTGGTGCTTGCAAAAGATTGCAAAGCCTTGTCTGGCGGCTAAGGAGACCTGATCAATTATTGATTTTAGTCAAACTTGGGACATACGCTTGGATCGATTGAGACCAGCATTATATGGGCTCTGACCGCTTTAGACTCTCGCTCGTTCCTGCGCTTGGGTAGAATCGATTCTTTTCCCCCGTTGTAAGGAAGGCTAAATGGCTCTGTCCTACAGTGCGCGCAGTCGCGCGATCGAACCGTTCCACGTCATGGCCCTGCTGGCGCGGGCCAACGAGCTGCAAGCGGCCGGCCACGACGTGATTCACCTGGAAATCGGCGAGCCGGACTTCACCACCGCCGAGCCTATCATCCAGGCCGGCCAGGCTGCGCTAACGGCGGGGAAGACCCGTTACACCGCCGCTCGCGGCATCCCTGAGCTGCGTGAGGCCATTTCGGGTTTTTATCAGCAGCGCTACGGGCTGAACATCGATCCGCAACGCATCCTGATCACGCCTGGCGGTTCAGGCGCATTGCTGTTGGCCAGTGCCTTGCTGGTGGACCCAGGCAAGCACTGGCTGCTGGCCGACCCGGGTTACCCGTGCAACCGGCACTTCCTGCGCCTGGTGGAAGGTGCGGCGCAGCTGGTGCCGGTCGGCCCGGACGTGCGTTATCAACTGACCCCGGACCTGGTCGCGCGTCACTGGGATCACGACAGCGTCGGCGCTCTGGTCGCATCGCCGGCCAACCCCACCGGGACCATCCTGACCCGCGATGAGTTGGCCGGGCTGTCCGCGGCGATCAAGGCCCGTCATGGTCATTTGGTGGTCGACGAGATCTACCACGGCCTGACTTACGGCACGGATGCCGCCAGCGTGCTGGAAGTCGATGACAGTGCCTTCGTCCTCAATAGTTTTTCCAAGTATTTCGGCATGACCGGCTGGCGCCTCGGATGGCTGGTGGCGCCTGAAGCGGCGGTCGGTGAGCTGGAGAAACTTGCCCAGAACCTCTACATCAGCGCACCGAGCATGGCCCAGCACGCGGCATTGGCCTGCTTCGAACCTGCCACCATCAGCATTTTCGAGGAGCGCCGCGCCGAGTTCGGTCGACGTCGTGACTTCCTCCTGCCAGCCCTGCGGGAATTGGGTTTCGGTATCGCCGTAGAACCGGAAGGTGCGTTCTATTTGTACGCCGATATCAGCAAGTTCGGCGGTGATGCCTTCGCGTTCTGCCGACACTTTCTCGAAACCGAGCACGTTGCGATTACCCCGGGCCTGGACTTCGGGCGTCATCAAGCCGGGCATCATGTGCGGTTTGCCTACACCCAAAGCCTTCCGCGCTTGCAAGAAGCAGTCGAACGGATCGCTCGCGGTTTGAAGAGCTGGCAAGGCTGATGCGCTTTCATCCTCCCCTCGAAGAAGGTCGCTTGATTCGTCGCTACAAGCGTTTTCTTGCCGATATCGAAACCGTTGGCGGCGAGTTGCTGACCATTCACTGCCCGAATACCGGTTCGATGCTTAATTGCCAGGTCGAGGGCGGGCAGGTCTGGTTCAGCCGCTCCACCGACCCCAAGCGCAAGTTGCCCGGCACTTGGGAAGTTGGCGAAACCCCACAGGGGCGGCTGTTTTGCGTGAACACCGGGCGCGCCAATGGCCTGATCGAGGAGGCGTTGCGGGCTGGCGTTATCAGCGAGTTGAACGGCTTTACCGAGCTGAAGCGCGAAGTGGCCTATGGTCAGGAAAGCAGCCGCATCGATTTCCGTCTCGATTACCCGAGTGGGCCGGCGTATGTGGAAGTCAAAAGCGTCACCCTGGGCTTCGATGGCTCGGCGGTGGCGGCATTTCCTGATGCGGTGACCCAGCGTGGGGCCAAACATTTGCGCGAACTGGCGCATTTGGCCCGGGACGGGATTCGTGCAGTGCAGTTGTATTGCGTGAACCTGACCGGCGTTGACTCCGTGCGTCCGGCAGAGGAAATCGATTCGGTCTACGCGGCAGCCTTGCGCGAAGCGGTGGAGTGCGGGGTCGAAGTGCTTGCGTATGGCGTGCGCTTGACCCACGAAGAGATGGTGGTGGACCGGCGGCTGGATGTGTTGTTGAACGGTTAGAGCGTGACCCAGATTCCTTGCTCATCTTCGTGGCAGGGGATGGTGGTCAGGGATTGCCCGGCGCATGGCCCGGCAACGCATTCACCGTCTTCGATCAGAAACAGTGCGCCGTGGGTGGCGCACTGGATCAGGCTGTTGCTGGGGTCGAGAAACTGGTCGGGTTTCCATTCCAGCCCGACACCCCGGTGCGGGCAGCGATTTTCATAGACATACACCCGACCGCCCCGGCGCACGGCCAGGAGTTTCTGGCCGCCGACGTCGAAACCGCGACTGCTGGCGTCAGCCAATTCGGCGCCTGTGCAAAGAAGTTTCATGTCTATCCTCAAGTCCTGCGTCCGAGCTTGACGTTCAAATGCAAGCAATTATCAAATGGCCACTCGCCCGCAGGGCGATTACCGGATGCCGAGAATACTTGGCCTGTCATCTCGATGCCCGGGAAACCTTTAAAAGGAGGTTGTTTATGCACCTGTTCGATCCTGGTACGACTGGCCAATGACCTTTCTGGTTAAACCTCGTGCGTTGTTCATTGGCCTGAGCCTGCTGTGTTTGCTGGCGATCTGGCTGTCGCTGGCGTTGGGTTCTGTGAGCTTGCCGTTGTTCGATACGCTACGGGCGGCGCTGCGGTTGATCGGTTTGCCCATTGCACCCGACGGGTTGGAGCAGGCCGAGCTGATTCTCGGCCAGATTCGCCTGCCGCGCACTTTGTTGGGATTGGCGGTGGGCGGTGTACTGGCGCTCTCCGGCGTGGCGATGCAGGGGTTGTTTCGCAACCCGCTGGCCGACCCGGGTCTGGTGGGGGTGTCCAGCGGCGCGGCACTGGGCGCGGCCATCGCGATTGTCGGCGGCTCGGTATTCGGTGGACTGCCTGAATCCTTCGGGCCTTATTTGTTATCGGTTTGCGCGTTTCTCGGCGGGTTGGGTGTAACGGCGCTGGTCTATCGACTGGGGCGACGTGATGGTCAGACCAACGTCGCCACCATGTTGCTGGCCGGTATCGCATTGACTGCCCTGGCCGGTTCGGCGGTCGGGCTCTTCACCTATCTGGCGGATGACGCGACCCTGCGTACCCTGACGTTCTGGAACCTGGGCAGCCTTAACGGCGCCAGTTATTCGCGGCTCTGGCCGTTGCTGCTGGTGAGTATCGGTGTGGCGTTTTGGTTGCCGCGCCGGGCCAAGGCCTTGAACGCATTGTTGCTGGGTGAATCAGAGGCCGGTCACCTGGGTATCGACGTCGAAGGTCTCAAGCGCGAATTGGTGTTCTGCACGGCGTTGGGTGTCGGTGCGGCGGTAGCGGCGGCGGGGATGATCGGGTTTGTGGGGCTGGTGGTGCCGCATCTGGTGCGGCTGCTGGCGGGGCCCGATCATCGGGTGTTGTTGCCGGCGTCGGTGTTGGCAGGGGCCAGCCTTTTATTGTTGGCCGATCTGGCTGCGCGGCTGGCCCTGGCGCCAGCCGAGTTGCCAATCGGGATTGTCACGGCCTTCATAGGCGCGCCGTTCTTTCTGTATTTATTGATCAGAGGGCGTGCCTGATGTTGCGAACGCAGAACTTGCAAATCCGCCGCGCTCGAAAGATTGTGCTGACGGACATCACCCTTGAGCTTAAACCGGGGGAAGTTCTCGGCGTGCTGGGCCCCAACGGTGCCGGTAAAAGTACGTTGCTCGGCGCCCTGTGCGGCGAATTGCATGCGGAGCACGGCAGTGTCTGGCTCGATGAACGTGAGTTGAGTCATTGGGCCGGGGTGCAGCGAGCCCGGCGTTTGGCAGTGTTGCCGCAAGTGTCGACCCTGGACTTTGCCTTTCGCGTTGAAGAAGTGGTCGGTATGGGGCGCCTGCCTTATCAAAGTGGCCGGGTCCGGGATGACGAGGTTGTCGCCACCGCGCTGCAGGCCGCCGATGCGGGGCACTTGAGCGGTCGCAGTTATCTGACATTGTCTGGCGGGGAACGTCAGCGGGTGCATCTGGCCCGGGTGTTGGCGCAGCTCTGGCCGGGCGAGGCGGGGCAAACGTTGTTGCTCGATGAGCCGACGTCGATGCTCGACCCGCTGCATCAGCACACCACGCTGCAAGCGGTGCGTGAATTCGCCGATCGCGGCGCAGCGGTAATGGTGATCCTGCATGATCTGAACCTAGCGGCACGTTATTGTGATCGCCTGTTACTGCTCGACGGTGGGCGTCCTGTGGCGCTGGACACGCCGGAACAGGTATTGCGCCCGGAACCGCTCAAAGCTGTGTTCGGGCTGGAAGTATTGGTGCAACCGCACCCGGAACGTGGGCATCCGCTGATCATCGCCCGCTGAGGTGTTTTAGGGATGAAAACACGCGTGATGGTTTTTCTGGCTGTGCTGTTGCTGAGTGCTTGCCAGCATGTAGTGGTGCCACCGGTCAGCGGCGAAATCCGCGATCTGCGCAGCGGGAAGATCCTGACGGCGCAGGGACTGCTTACTCGGTTGGCTGACTCCTCGCGACTGATTGTCGGGGAGCAGCATGACAATCGTGATCACCATCAACTGCAATTGTGGTTATTGCAGGCGCTGGGTGAGCGGCGGCCCCAGGGCAGTCTGTTGCTGGAAATGCTCACGCCGGCTCAACAACAGCGCATCGATGACGTTCGGCATGCCTCAACGCTGCCGGCCGATTTGTCCGGGGCATTGGCCTGGCAGCCGGGATGGGACTGGAATCTTTACGGGCCGATCGTTCGTTTTGCCCTGACTCAGCCGTATCCATTATTGGCGGCCAATCTGGACACGCCTGAAGTCCGTACTGTCTATGCCAATCCGCCGACATTGAGCGGTACGCGCTCCAACGCTCCGACGGTCAAGAATGAGTTGCTGGCACAGATCAGCGATTCCCACTGCGGCTTGCTGCCTGAATCACAGATGCCCGCGATGCTGGCCGTGCAGCAGCAGCGTGACCGGCGGATAGCTGAGCGATTACTGGCGGCACCGATGCCTTCACTACTGTTTGCCGGCGCGTTCCACGCACGCAAGGATGTAGGGGTTCCGATCCATATGCTGGATCTGCGTGAGCCCGAGGCGGCAACGGTGTTGATGCTGGCGGAGCAGGGCGCGGAGGTTACACCGGCCATGGCCGATTACGTCTGGTATACGCCCGCCACGCCGCCGCAGGATTACTGCGCGCAAATGCGCAAACAGTTCGGCAAGACATCAGGCCAATAAAATCAGGCTAGTTTTCCACAGGCAAAAAAAGACCCGGCAAGAGCCGGGTCAAATAACCGTGATTAGCCTGATGAGGAGATAATCTGAGAGTCCGAACCAAGGGCTTTTCAGAATATCGACCAGTCTCGCGACCAGTTGTGATAATAATAGCGATTCTCATTATCAAGTCAACTGCTGATTTTTCATTTCCGTGAATTACCCCATTGCTTCGCTGGAAAGCCTCGTAATCATTGGGTTTCAAGCTGTGTGTTCGAGTGAGAGTCCTTGTCAATTTTTGTGACGAGAGGAAATAGCATCCAGCTGTTTGTTCAACGCTTCCTTGCGTTCGGCGGGAATGTCGTTCCAATGAACATCCATCAATGCGCCTTCAATTGCATACAACAACACCTTGGATGCCCGAAAACCGCGTGTGCGCACGGCTCGATAAGCATCCACAGCTCCCAGCCGACGCAAGTCCGAGGCACTGTGGATGCCCACGGCGTGCAGCCATTGCGCCGACGTCTTGCCAAGATTCTTCAGGTGTTGCAGTTCATCATTCATCAAGCCTCCTTGCGACAGCCGAACGGTGCGTGGGCGAGCCTCTCAGCAGTGTAGCCATCAGTAGGAAAAGCGTGATTGTTTGGTCGGTTTCGACGCAAAAGCTTCTAAGAGGCAAACTCAAGAGGCGGCGTTAAAAGGCGGGGCATGTAGTACGAAGGCGAGTGGAAAATTGAGTTTTCGGGCAAAAAAAGTACAAAGTCCAGCGCAAGGCGGGGGCGCTGGACCGGGTGAGGCGTCGCTTTTTTAGCGGGAGCGATAGCGCAGGCGTGTCCCGAAATTCATCGACATCAGAATCTCATCGGCACTCAGCTCTGGCGGGAAGTAGGCGCCGGAGATCTGTGCGTGGGCCAGGCTCGCGCCCTCCAGGGACGAATTGCGAAAGTCGATGCCACGCAAGTCGGCAGAGCGGAAATAGGCATCGGTGAAGTCGACGCCGTCGGCGTTCAGTTCACGCAGATCGAGCCCACGGAAGTCACCACCGACCATGTCGATAGGTCCGTCTTTCGGGCGTTCGTTGTTAAAGCCTGTGATGTCGTCTTTGTGCAGCAAGGCATAAAGCGGGGTGTCGAGAAGTTTCGGCTGGCTCATGTCGCATCACCTGATGGTTTTATGACGCCAGTATAGTGCCACTATTTGGCGGCCGTGAAGCCGACGAGGGCTTCACGGCTGAAATAGTTTCTTACAGGCCTGGCAGACGCTGGCGGATTTGCGCCACGACGGTGTCGAGGGTGCCACTTTCATTGGTCTGCACGCGTTTGCTGCAGAGGATTTCTGCTGGCGTCAGGGCCTCGCGGCTGGCTTGCTGGGCGGCGATAACGGCCAGGCTGGCATCGGACGGGTCGTTGTTGTCCGCCTGACGTTGTTTCAACCAGCTCTCGATCACCGCTTGCGGTGCGTCGCAATCGAGGATCAGGAATGGCGCACCGGTGGCCTCGGCGATTTTTGCCGCGCCATCGCGTTGGTCGCGCTTGAGATAAGTGGCATCGATCACCACCGGGAAGCCGGCACGCAGGATCACAGCGGCAACTTCATGCAGGCGGGCATAGGTGGCGACGCTGGCGTCGGCGCTATAGATACCAGCCTGCAGGTCGTTTGGTACGGTCTGCTCGCCGAACATACGTTTGCGCTCGACATCGGAACGCAGGCGAATGGCGCCGAGGGCTTCGACCAGACGCATGGCCACGTAGCTTTTGCCGACAGCGGAAACGCCGTGGGTAATCGCCAGGAAGCGTGAAGGAATGGTGCTGTAGCTTTCCGCCAGGTTGGCGTAGTTGCGGTATTGGCGCAGGGTGGTGGCGCGCTGCACCGGATTGGCCTCGGCCGGCATGCTGAACAGGCTGACCTTGGCGCGTACCAGTGCGCGGTAGGCTTTATAGAAGTTCAGCAGCTCAAGGCCCTGATAGTCGCCGGTCAGTTCCAGGTATTGGCTGATGAAACGGCGCGCCAGGCTCTTCAGACCACGGTCTTCCAGGTCCATCGCCAGGAAACCGGTGTCGGCGTAAACGTCGGTGAAGCGAAACGGTTCGTTGAACTCGATGCAGTCGAAGATCACTACTTTGCCGTCGATCACGGTGGCGTTGCCCAGGTGAATGTCACCGTGGCATTCGCGAATGAAACCGTCGGCCTTGCGTTGGGCGAGCAGCGGCTTGAGGCGTTCGAAGCTGCTTTCGGCCCAGGCTTGCAGTGCGTCGAGTTGCAGCAGATCGGCCTTGTCGCTGAGGAACGGGCGGATCTGTTCGAAGTTCTGGCGTACAGGCGCCATGACGCTATCCGGCGTGCCGGCTTCGTGTTCGGCAGGCACTTTCGGCGCGCTGAGGTGGAATTGAGCGATCTGCGCAGCCATCTCGTCGATGTGTGCAGTGGTCAATTCGCCGTTGGCTTGCAGGGTGCTGAGCAGTTGGCTTTGTGGGAACTGACGCATTTTCAGCGCGTACTCGATGACCGGACCATCGCCACCCAGTTGTGGTGCCTCGGCGCTGCCGGTGATTGGCAGCACTTCAAGATACAAGTCATGGGTCAGGCGCTGGTTCAGGCGCAGCTCTTCGCCGCAGAAATGCTTGCGAGCTTCAAGACTGGTGAAGTCGAGGAAGCCGAAATTCACCGGCTTCTTCACTTTATAAGCATAGGGACCGGTGAGTATCACCCAGGAAATATGGGTCTCGATGACCTGGAACCCTTCTACGGGATGCGGGTAGAGGGCCGGGTTTTGCAGGGCAGCGATCAGGGACTGGCTCACAGGCGATCCTTCAGAGTCTGGGGGAAAATTCAAGGCCGTCATTATGGCTGCAAGTCCGTCCGACGCAAACCTCGGTGGGCTCCTGTTGAGTATGAATAAAGTGCGTATAATCCGCCGCCATGACTCGAACTCGATCCCCCCGCACCCCTAAAAAACCACCTTCCAGAGGCCTGCGCCCCTGGCTGGGCTGGGCCCTTAAACTCAGCCTGGTCGGCCTTGTTGTGCTGGCCGGGTTCGCGGTTTACCTCGACGCCGTGGTCCAGGAGAAGTTCTCCGGCAAGCGCTGGACCATCCCGGCCAAGGTGTACGCACGCCCGCTCGAGCTGTTCGTCGGACAAAAGCTCAGCAAGGACGACTTCCTCACCGAACTCGATGCCTTGGGCTACCGACGCGAAGCTGTCAGCAACGGCCCCGGCGCGGCGGCTGTCAATGGCAATACCGTCGACTTGAACACCCGAGGCTTCCAGTTCTATGAAGGGCTTGAGAAGCCTCAGCCTGTGCGCGTGCGCTTCTCCGGTGACTATGTGGCCGAACTCTCGTCGACCAACGATGCGAAGTTGTCCGTGGTGCGACTGGAGCCGCTGCTGATCGGCGGGATTTACCCGAAAAACCTTGAAGACCGCATCCTGATCAAGATCGATCAGGTTCCGCCATATCTGCTCGAAACCCTGGTTGCCGTAGAAGACCGGGATTTCTACAGCCACTGGGGCGTGTCACCGAAGTCGATTGCCCGAGCAATCTACGTCAATACCTCGGGCGGCAAGATGACCCAGGGCGGTAGTACGCTGACGCAACAGTTGGTCAAGAACTTCTACCTCACCAGTGAACGCAGCCTGACCCGTAAGCTCACCGAAGCCATGATGGCGATGTTGCTTGAGCTGCATTACGACAAGAGCGAAATTCTTGAGGCTTACCTCAATGAAGTGTTCGTCGGCCAGGATGGTCAGCGCGCGGTGCACGGCTTCGGCCTGGCCAGCCAGTTCTTCTTCGGGCAGCCATTGTCCGAGCTGAAACTGCACCAGGTCGCTTTGTTGGTGGGCATGGTCAAGGGGCCGTCCTATTACAACCCGCGTCGCAACCCTGAGCGGGCGCTGGAACGGCGCAATCTGGTACTCGATGTACTGAAGGAACAAGGCGTTGCCAGCGCCGAACAGGTTGAGGCGGCGAAGAAAATGCCACTGGGTGTGACCACTCGTGGCAAGTTGGCCGACAGCTCGTTCCCGGGTTTCCTCGATTTGGTTAAGCGTCAGTTGCGCGAAGACTACCGCGACGAAGACTTGACCGAAGAAGGGCTGCGAATCTTCACCAGTTTCGACCCGATCCTGCAGATGAAAGCCGAAGCCTCGGTCGATGACACGTTCAAGCGTCTGGCCGGGCGCAAGGGTTCCGATGACGTGGAAGCGGCGATGGTCGTGACCAACCCGGAAACCGGAGAGGTCCAGGCTATGATCGGCAGCCGTCAGGCGAGTTTTGCCGGATTCAACCGGGCGCTGGACGCGGTACGACCGATCGGTTCCTTGATCAAGCCGGCGGTTTATCTGACAGCTCTTGAGAAGCCGAGCCAGTACACGCTGACCAGTTGGCTGTCGGACGACTACTTCTCGGTCAAGGGTGCGGACGGTCAGGTCTGGAAACCACAGAACTATGACCGCCGTTCCCACGGCACGGTATTCCTGTATCAAGGGTTGGCGCATTCCTACAACCTGTCGACCGCGCGTCTCGGGTTGGCGGTGGGTGTGCCGAATGTCTTGAAGACCTTGGCACGCTTGGGGGTAAGCCGCGAGTTCCCGGCGTTCCCGTCGATGTTGCTCGGTGCCGGTGGTATGACCCCGATCGAAGTGGCGACCATGTACCAGACGCTGGCCAACGGCGGGTTCAATACGCCGATGCGCGGGATTCGCAGCGTGCTGACTGCCGAGGGCGAGCCGCTCAAGCGTTATCCGTTCCAGATTCAGCAGCAATTCGATCCGGCGTCCATTTACCTGATCCAGAGCGCCATGCAGCGCGTCATGCGTGAAGGCACCGGCAGTTCGGTTTACAACGTGTTGCCGAAAACCCTGACGCTGGCTGGCAAGACCGGTACCAGTAACGATTCGCGGGACAGCTGGTTCGCCGGTTTCAGTCAGGATCTGCTGGCCGTGGTCTGGCTGGGGCGCGATGATAATGGCAAGACACCGTTCACCGGTGCCACCGGCGCGTTGCAGGTCTGGACCAGTTTCATGCGCAAGGCCGATCCGCTGCCGCTGGACATGCCGCAACCGGACAACATTGTTCAGGCCTGGGTCGATTCGCGCACAGGGCAAGGTTCTGAAGCCAACTGCCCAGGCGCAGTGCAGATGCCGTATATTCGCGGCAGCGAACCGCCTCCCGGTGCTGCTTGCGGTGGCGAAAGCCCCGCTGAATCGGTGATGGATTGGGTCAAGGGCTGGATGAATTAAGCAAAGAGGATTTGAAGTGAACAAGTGGTTGATTCCAGCGGTGACTGCCGTGGCTTTGCTCAGCGGCTGCTCCACTGTGCAGCGTGGTTCGATCCCGGTTGAGGATGCCGGCACTGCCGTCTCCAACAGTGAGCGGATTTCGGCGAATGGCGGTTTCCGTCAGTCGACGGTGAAACGTCCTGTACAAGCTCAGACTCAGGCGATCCCGCAAGGTGACACCGGGGTCGTGGTGATGGTCCCGGGTGGTGGCGCCGTCTCCTCGGCACCGATCAGCACTTCGCCGATTACCCCGGGTCCGATCACTCCGGGGCCGATTGATACCTCGCCGATCCAGTCGGCACCGATCAATCAGGGCAGTTACAGCATGCCGTCGACGCCCAGCGGGATTCCTTCGGCAAACGCCGGCGGTCTGTCTGCCGACGAGCAACTGGACGGCCCGGTCCTGGCATTGTTGACCACCGCTCAGCAGCAACAGGCCAGTGGCGACCTTAATGGCGCATCTTCCAGTCTCGAACGTGCGCAGCGTGTTGCACCGCGCGAGCCGCAAGTGCTTTATCGCCTGGCCCAGGTGCGTATGGCTCAAGGTGATGCGGCGCAGGCCGAGCAGTTTGCCCGTCGTGGTCTGACGTTCGCCAATGGGCGTCCGGACCTTCAGGCCAGCCTGTGGGAATTGATCGCCCAGGCCCGTGAGAAACAGGGTGATCCGGCCGGTGCAGCATTGGCTCGTCAGAAGGCCAAGGTTTCGCTGTGATGGATACTCGCTTTCCGAAGATTGCCGAACAGTTGCTGTTGATCGAGCGCGAGCTGCGCGTTCAGGGCTGGTGGGATGAAGTACCGCCGTCCGCTGAGGCGCTTTCCAGCGTTGAACCATTTTCGGTGGATACGCTGGATTTCGAGCAATGGCTGCAATGGATCTTCTTGCCAAGGATGAAGTCGATCCTGGAGCAGGATCTGCCATTGCCCAACGCATCGGGGATTCAGGAGATGGCCGAAATGGTCTTCGCCTCCCGCAATGTCCAAGGCAAGGATCGGCAGCTCCAGGTCTTACTCAAAGAGTTCGACGCGTTGATCACCGTCTCCCGCTGAATCGGAAACTGCCAGTGCTTACTGGCAGTTTTTCGCAATCTGTTTCTGTGCTTCGGTGATGCGCTCCTGACGTTGTTCGTCGGTCAGGCGGCGTGTCTCGCCGTCGACTTCCTCCCGCAATCGCGGATTGTTCTGCAGTTGAGCCAGGTTCGTCCGGGCTTGTTCGCAGAACGCTTTTAGCTGGTTCTGCTGCTCGGCGACCTGCTTTTTCACTTTGTGATCGATGGCCTTTTGATCGCCGATGACGTTGCCGTGCGGTAGTGCGCCCGGTTTGCCGATGGGCGGGGAGGGCGTGACCATGACGGTGGCCTCCCGGCCCTGGGGCGGCTGCGCATCGAAATGGGTGACGCCCTGGGCATCGACCCATTTATAGATCTGACCCGCCATGCACAAAGGGCTCAGGCTGATCAGCAAGCTGGCGGTGAAGATGAGCGTTCGCATGCCATTTCCTTGTCTGGGGTGCGCAATTGAAGCTAACACAGTTGCGGTTTAAAGGTTTTTTCTTGCGTTCTCATGCGCTTAGTTCAATAAAGCACATTGACGGCTTGACTTGCGATGGGCGAAACAGAAGAATCCAAAGTCCGCTGTAGAGGGACTGCCAGAAGCAGACCCACTCGGTAGATCATGAGGCGCACATCCGCGCCGACCTGTTACACCCGCAACGCGTTACCTCGCGCTGGGTGGGAAAGGCCCGCAACACTTGGGACGATCCCAATACTTGCTCAGTCAGTGCTGACGTAGTCGGCGACCACCGTCGCTCATGCTCTGCCGAGAAGTAAACCTATTAAGACCCGTCCTCTTTGAATGTGGGCGGTATTCTGGCGTTTTAGAGGTGAACAACGTGGAGCTTTTATCTGGCGGTGAGATGCTCGTCCGCTTTTTGCGTGACGAAGGCGTCAAATATATCTACGGGTACCCGGGCGGTGCTCTTCTTCATGTCTACGATGCCCTGTTCAAAGAACCGGAAGTGACCCACATCCTGGTTCGTCACGAGCAGGCTGCGACCCATATGGCTGACGGCTATGCCCGTGCCACCGGTAAAGCCGGTGTGGTATTGGTGACGTCCGGCCCGGGCGCAACCAACGCCATCACCGGTATTGCCACGGCCTACATGGACTCCATTCCGATGGTGATCATTTCCGGCCAGGTGCCTAGCACCATGGTAGGCACCGATGCGTTCCAGGAAACCGACATGATCGGTATCTCCCGGCCGATCGTGAAGCACAGCTTCATGATCAAGCACGCTTCGGAAATCCCGGAAGTCATGAAGAAAGCGTTCTACCTGGCGCAATCCGGTCGTCCTGGTCCGGTCGTTGTCGATATCCCGAAAGACATGACCAACCCGGCCGAGAAGTACGAATACATCTTCCCGAAAAAAGCCAAGCTGCGTTCCTACAGCCCGGCCGTTCGCGGCCACTCCGGGCAAATCCGCAAGGCAGCCGAAATGCTTCTGGCGGCCAAGCGTCCTGTGTTGTATTCGGGCGGCGGCGTGATTCTCGGTGGTGGCTCCGCGCCGCTGACCGAACTGGCGAAGATGCTCAACCTGCCAGTGACCAATACCCTGATGGGCCTGGGTGCCTACCCTGGCACCGACCGTCAGTTCATCGGCATGCTCGGCATGCACGGCAGCTACACCGCCAACCTGGCGATGCACCATGCCGATGTGATCCTTGCAGTCGGCGCGCGTTTCGATGACCGCGTGATCAACGGCCCGGCCAAGTTCTGTCCGAATGCCAAGATCATTCACATCGACATCGACCCGGCTTCGATCTCCAAGACCATCAAGGCAGACGTGCCCATCGTCGGTCCGGTCGAGAGCGTCCTGACCGAAATGGTCGCGATCCTCAAGGAAATCGGCGAGACCCCGAACAAGGAGTCCGTTGCCAGCTGGTGGAAGCAAGTTGATGAGTGGCGCGGTGAGCGCGGTCTGTTCCCTTACGACAAGGGTGACGGCAGCGTGATCAAGCCGCAAACCGTGATCGAAACCCTGTGCGAAGTGACCAAGGGCGACGCCTTTGTGACCTCCGACGTGGGTCAGCATCAGATGTTCGCGGCGCAGTACTACAAGTTCAACAAGCCGAACCGTTGGATCAACTCCGGTGGCCTGGGCACCATGGGCTTCGGTTTTCCGGCGGCCATGGGCATCAAGCTGAGCTTCCCGGATGACGATGTCGCCTGCGTAACAGGCGAGGGCAGCATCCAGATGAACATTCAGGAACTGTCGACCTGCCTGCAATACGGTTTGCCGGTAAAAATCGTCATCCTGAACAATGGCGTGCTGGGTATGGTTCGCCAGTGGCAGGACATGAGTTATGGCAGCCGTCACTCGCACTCCTACATGGAATCGCTGCCTGACTTCGTCAAACTGGCAGAGGCCTATGGTCACGTTGGCGTGCGCATCACCGACTCGAAAGATTTGAAGTCGAAGATGGAGGAGGCGTTCGCCATGAAAGATCGCCTGGTGGTTATCGATATCTCGGTTGACACCAGCGAGCACGTCTACCCGATGCAGATCAAAGACGGCTCCATGCGTGATATGTGGTTGAGCAAGACGGAGCGTACTTAATCATGCGGCACATTATTTCCCTGCTTCTGGAAAACGAACCGGGCGCTCTTTCTCGTGTAGTCGGCCTGTTTTCGCAGCGCAACTACAACATCGAAAGCCTGACCGTGGCGCCAACCGAAGACCCGACTTTGTCGCGTCTGACGCTGACCACTGTCGGCCATGATGAAATCATCGAGCAGATCACCAAGAACCTGAACAAGCTGATCGAAGTGGTCAAACTGGTCGACTTGTCGGAGAGTGCTCACATCGAGCGCGAACTGATGCTGGTCAAGGTCAAGGCCACCGGCGCCCAGCGCGCCGAGATCAAGCGCACCACCGATATTTATCGTGGGCAGATCGTTGATGTCAGCGCTAGCGTGTATACCGTTCAATTGACCGGTACCAGCGACAAGCTCGACAGCTTCATTCAATCGATCGGCACTGCCTCGATTCTGGAAACCGTACGCAGTGGCGTCACCGGGATTGCCCGCGGCGACAAAGTCCTGAGCATCTAAACCAAATTAGCGAATGGCCTGAAGGGCCAGATATAAAGGGGAAATTCATGAAAGTTTTCTACGATAAAGACTGCGACCTGTCGATCATCCAGGGCAAGAAAGTTGCCATCATCGGTTACGGCTCCCAAGGCCACGCTCAAGCGTGCAACCTGAAAGACTCCGGTGTTGACGTTACCGTTGGCCTGCGTAAAGGTTCGGCCACCGTTGCCAAAGCCGAAGCTCACGGCCTGAAAGTGACTGACGTTGCTTCCGCCGTAGCGGCTGCCGACCTGGTCATGATCCTGACCCCGGATGAGTTCCAGTCCTCCCTGTACAAGAACGAAATCGAGCCGAACATCAAGAAAGGCGCCACCCTGGCCTTCTCCCACGGCTTCGCGATCCACTACAACCAGGTTGTACCGCGCGCTGACCTCGACGTGATCATGATCGCGCCGAAAGCTCCGGGCCACACCGTGCGTTCCGAGTTCGTCAAAGGCGGCGGTATCCCTGACCTGATCGCTATCTACCAGGATGCTTCGGGCAACGCCAAAAACGTAGCGCTGTCCTACGCTGCCGGCGTTGGTGGCGGTCGTACCGGTATCATCGAAACCACCTTCAAGGACGAGACCGAAACCGACCTGTTCGGCGAACAAGCCGTTCTGTGCGGCGGTACCGTTGAGCTGGTAAAAGCCGGTTTCGAAACCCTGGTTGAAGCTGGCTACGCGCCTGAAATGGCCTACTTCGAATGCCTGCACGAACTGAAGCTGATCGTTGACCTCATGTACGAAGGCGGTATCGCCAACATGAACTACTCGATCTCCAACAACGCTGAGTACGGCGAGTACGTGACAGGTCCGGAAGTGATCAACGCCGAATCCCGTCAGGCCATGCGCAATGCCCTGAAACGTATTCAGGACGGCGAATACGCCAAGATGTTCATCAGCGAAGGCGCCACCGGCTATCCTTCGATGACCGCCAAGCGTCGTAACAACGCCGCTCACGGTATCGAAATCATCGGTGAGCAACTGCGCTCCATGATGCCGTGGATCGGTGCCAACAAGATCGTCGACAAAGCCAAGAACTAAGTCACGAGCTTGTACGGAAAACGCGGCCTAGGCCGCGTTTTTTCGTTTGGATCCGCCGGTTCTGGTATAAAGCTGCATCGTTTGCGGTCGAACCGTCGTCCCAGACACCCGTCGAAACTTTCCACCCCGTTGCAAGGTAATGTCCATGAGCGAACGTCCCGAAGAGCCAAAGCAGGCTTCTGACGCCGAAAGCCTTCTGCCCATCGATGAGCACATCGAAGAAGGGCATGACGCTGAAGGCCGTAAAGTCCGGCATCGTGGTATCTATCTTCTGCCGAATCTGTTCACCACTGCGAACCTGTTCGCAGGGTTCTATTCCATCATCAACTCGATGAGCGCCCAGAGCGCCTTGAGTGCCGGTGATGCAATCGGCGCGAGCAAGTATTTTGCGTTTGCCGCGATCGCGATTTTCGTTGCCATGGTGCTCGACGGCCTCGACGGTCGCGTCGCTCGCATGACCAACACCCAAAGCGCCTTCGGTGCCGAGTACGACTCGCTGTCGGACATGGTTGCATTTGGTGTCGCGCCGGCCTTGCTGGCATTCGGCTGGGCCTTGGGCGATATGGGCAAGGTCGGCTGGATGGTTGCCTTCATCTATGTGGCGGGTGCGGCGTTGCGCCTGGCGCGCTTCAACACGCAGGTCGGCACCGCTGACAAGCGCTACTTCATCGGTCTGGCCAGCCCGGCTGCGGCCGGTGTGGTCGCGGGCATTGTCTGGGCGTTCAGCGACTACGGCATTCAGGGTTCCAAGATGTCGTTCCTGGTTGCGCTGATGGTTGCCGCCGCGGGCATGCTGATGGTCAGTAACATCAAGTACAACAGCTTCAAGGAGCTGGACTTGAAGGGGCGCGTTCCCTTTGTCGCGATCCTGGCAGTGGTGCTGGTATTTGCCGTTGTGTTCAGTGATCCGCCGCGCATCCTGCTGCTGGTTTTCCTTGCCTATGCAGCTTCTGGCCCGGTGCAGTACCTGTTGCGCCTTCGTCGGCACAAAAAAGCCGAGTGATGTAATTTCCCTCATACTCCGCAGTCAATGGGTGCATCTGTCCTCCAATGCTGCGGAGTTGCCATGCTGATCAAAGTCCCCAAAGCGTCTGACTGTCACGAGTCGGACGTCACGCCTGAATCTATCTACCTTTCCCGCCGCAATGTATTAGGCGCTGCCGTTGCCGGTTTGGCTGTGAGCAGTCTGCCGCGCTGGGCGAATGCCGACGATGTTGCGCGTTATGCCGATGTCGAACCTGGCAAGGCGCCGTCCTGGTTTGCCGAAAAACTGCCTTCCACTAAATGGGGGGCGGTCAGCGTCAAGGATGAGGCGATCACGCCTTTCAAGGATGCGACCCACTACAACAACTTCTATGAGTTCGGTACCGACAAGGGCGATCCCGCGGCCAACGCCGGTGCACTGAAAACCGAACCATGGAGCGTGGTAGTAGACGGGGAGGTGGGTAAGCCGGGTCGCTATGCTCTGGAGGACTTCATGAAGCCTTATCAACTGGAGGAGCGTATTTATCGTCTTCGCTGTGTCGAGGCCTGGTCAATGGTCATTCCATGGATAGGTTTTCCCATTTCGGCTTTGCTGAAGGAAGTTGAGCCAACATCCAAGGCTAAATTCATTCGCTTTGAAACCCTGCAAGATCCCAAGAGTATGCCTGGACAACGTTCTGGCTTCGCCTTGATCGACTGGCCATATGTAGAAGGGCTGCGTCTGGATGAGGCGATGAATCCGTTGGCGATTCTCGCTGTAGGCATGTATGGACGTGAGTTGCCCAATCAGAACGGTGCGCCGCTACGTCTGGTGGTGCCGTGGAAATACGGCTTCAAGAGCATCAAGTCCATCGTGCGAATCAGCCTGGTCAGTGAGCAGCCGAAAACCACCTGGCAGAGCATTGCCTCGAATGAGTATGGCTTTTATGCGAACGTGAACCCGACAGTCGACCACCCGCGTTGGACGCAGGCACGGGAAAGGCGTTTGCCGAGCGGTCTGTTCAAGCCCAATGTGCGGGACACGCAAATGTTCAACGGCTACTCGGATGAAGTCGCTTCTTTATATGCAGGGCTCGATCTGCGGAAGAATTACTGATGCGATATCTGTTCTGGCGTATTGGTGTCTTTATCGCCGCAGCTGTTTGGCCGCTGCTTTGGTTGTATCAAGCCTGGGCGGATGTGCTGGGACCTGATCCAGGAAAGGTGCTGGTTGATCGTCTAGGGTTGGGGACGCTTGTCCTGCTGCTCATTACGTTAAGCATGACGCCATTGCAGAAGCTCACCGGTTGGTCGGGGTGGATAGCTGTCCGACGGCAGTTGGGGTTGTGGTGTTTCGCCTATGTGGTTTTGCATTTGAGCGGTTATACGGCGTTCATCCTCGGCTTTGATTGGTCACAACTGGGTATCGAGTTGCGCAAGCGGCCGTACATTATCGTCGGGGTGCTGGGGTTTCTCGGTTTGTTGGCGCTGGCGGTTACCTCCAATCGTTACAGTCAGCGGCATTTGGGTGTTCGCTGGAAAAGACTGCATCGGTTGGTCTATGTGATTCTCGGGCTTGGGTTACTGCATATGTTGTGGATCGTTCGCGCCGATCTGAGGGAGTGGGTGATCTACGCTTCTATAGGTGCATTGTTATTAGTATTGAGATTGCCGCCTGTAACCCGCCGAATTCCACGTTTAATCGTTAAAAAGGCACCTTCTGCAAGAAAGGCGTAATTAGAGGTTGACGGCAGATC